>OKRF01000368.1:0-231 GCA_900290315.1 Candidatus Sulfopaludibacter sp. SbA3
TTCGCCGCCTTTTGGCGAATCTTCGTGCCTGGCTCGAGTTTGCCCCTTTACGAAATCCCGACGCGTTTTCCCCGCCATTTTCATCCAGGGTGGGTGAGGCACGGCAAGACGATATGGTCGAAAAAACAGGGGCCGGGGCTGTGTGCGGCTCGCTTCGCTCGCTGTACCGGCGGCAAGACCGCCGGCGTTACCAACAGCCGGTTTTTCATCCCGTTTTGCGGGGCGGTCCGC
>OKRF01000368.1:241-1200 GCA_900290315.1 Candidatus Sulfopaludibacter sp. SbA3
GGGGTTGTGTGCGGCTCGCTTCGCTCGCCGTACCGGCGACAAGATCGCCGGCGTCACCAACTCGGTTTTTCATGGAGTTTCGTGGGCGGAACGCCCATCCCAACAGGGTCGAAAATGCACCCCCCCCTCGCGCCTATCGCGCGCCGTCAATCGAGCGTATTTCATCCCGTTTTGCTGGGCGGTCCGCCCCTAATTGACAACGGTGCTAACGAATTTTCATTGGTGTTTATTCGAGTCGGAGTGCGGTCAAAGGGTCGATCCGCGAGGCACGGCGCGCGGGTAAATAGCCCGCAGCAAGGGCTGTGGCGGCTAACGCCAGTGCAGCCAGAGCTATCGTCGGCAAGTCGCTGGACTTCAACTCAAAGAGCATCGACTCCACCAGCGGTCCGCAGGCCAGCACGGCGACAACTCCAACGGCCACACCAACCGCAAGCAAGCGCAGAATATCCCGCAGCACCATGCGCAGAACAGACCCCGGTTGGGCGCCGAGGGCCATGCGGATGCCAATTTCGCTGGTCCGCCGGGCGACTGAGTAAGCAAGAGTGCCGTAGATGCCGATGGAAACCAGCAACAACGTCAATCCGCTAAAGAATCCAGAGATGTCGGCAACCAGGTACTCGCGGCTCAGCTTCCGGTCCATGCGCCCGGATAACGTCGTGACCTCGCCGATTCTCAAGCGCGGGTCGATCTGCCGGATGGCCGTGCGCAGTGTACCGGCAAAGGCAAGAGGCGAGCCCGCTGTGCGCACATCCAGTGCACCAATACCACCGCCCCTCTGCAGCACGGCGAAGTACACCAGCCGCGGAGTGGATTCGCGGAGGTCCTGATACTTCGCATCCTTGGCAACGCCGACGATGGTGTAGGCCTCTTTATTGAACTGGAATCGGCGACCCGATGCAGGTCGATTGCCGAAGTAGTGCGCTGCCATGGTCTGGTTCACGATGGCGACTTTTTGAGCT
>OKRF01000368.1:1210-25736 GCA_900290315.1 Candidatus Sulfopaludibacter sp. SbA3
ATGGTCTGGTTCACGATGGCGACTTTTTGAGCGGCCGAGTCATCCGCAAGAGAAAAGTCGCGGCCTTCGGTTAAGGGAATGCCGGCAGTTGCGAAGTAATCGGGCCCGACCCAGTCCGCGCGCGCCCGCTGATCTTCGGCACTGGGCGGAACGTACCCATCGACCTGGAGACCGGCCACGCCGCTTGCGGAGTCGGACAGAATGCCGTTAAAGGAAACGCTCGCAGCCTGAACGCCAGGGACCGCTTTGACGCCCTGTAGTAACCGGACGACCAGGTCCGCCACCTGGGGCCGGTATCCGCGTTGCGGATTGAATTGAACGATCAAAACATTGCCAGGGTGAAAGCCGGCATCCTGAACTCTCAAATTCCGGAGAGTCTGGATGAAGAGTCCGCCGCCCACGAGCAGAAACAGACACAGCGCCACCTGGGCGGCGACGAGGAGGTTCCTCAACCCCCATGGGCGTCCGGGGCCAAGGTTCCGCGCGTTGAGTTTCAATGCCGGGCCAACGTCGCGGCGCACCGCCTGGAGCGCCGGAGCGACACCGAACAAGATGCCGGTAGCGAGCGAGACCGCTGCGGCGAAGAGCAGTACGGGAAGATCGGGGCGGAGGTCGAGCACGATGGCGCGTCCTCCCCCGGGAGCGCCTCCCGTAAGCAAGGCCAGCAAGATACGGACGCCCCAGGCGGCGAACAGCAAGCCGGCACCGCATCCGAGCAGGGCCAACACGACACTTTCGGTGAGCAACTGACAGAGCACCCGGCCTCGGGCGGCGCCGATTGCGAGGCGCGTGGCAATCTCCCGCTGCCGCGTTGCTGCTCGCGCCAGTAGCAGACTAGCCAGATTGGCGCAGGCGATCAACAAAACTACCGCTACGACCACCATGAGGATCCGGAGAGGGCCGGAGAAGCGTTCCCGCAGATCGGAAAAGCCGCGGCCGCCCGGCGCCACCGTAACGCTTTTGATAAAGCCGCTGCCCCGGCCCTGGGCGTGGAGTTGCGGCAGCAGTACATTCAACTCGGCGGCGGCCCGTTCCATGGTGACTCCCGGGATGAGCCGCCCAATCAGGTTGAGCCAGGTGATACCAGCCTGGTTGCGCCGCTCCGCCTGCCCCAGGATCAGGGATGCCCAAATGTCCGGCGCTTCACCCACTACCTCGCCCAGGAACTCGGGGGGCGCCACGCCAATGACGGTGAACGCCATGCCATCGAGCGTCACCTGTTTGCCCAGGACGGAAGGAGATCCGCCAAAGCTGCGCTGATAGAGACGATCACTGAGGATGGCGACCGGCAGGTTCTCATCTTCGTTCGTGAAGGGGCGTCCCAGGGCGGTGGTCACCCCCAGTGAGGAAAAGTAATTCCCGGAAACGATTTTGCGCTGGGCGGTTTCGGTCTGGCCGGCAAATCCAACATCGATTTGAGCGAGGTGCGAAGCGGCGATCAAACCGGAGAAGGAGCGGCTGTGCTCGCGCAAATCCAGGTAATCCTCTGTTGCGAAGTCGCCGAGCTTCCCGGTCTGCACGAAGGACGTGAGCAATGCCAATTGCTCCGGGTGGCCGACAGGAAGGTCTCTCATGAGAACGGCGTGGATGAGGCTGAAGATCGCGGTATTGGCCCCAATGCCGAGCGCCAGAGACAAAACGGCGATAGCTGTGAAGCCCGGGCTCTTGCGGAACATCCGCCCCGCGTAACGGATATCACGGATCACGTTCTCTACAAAATTCACTTTGCGCATGTCCCGGCACTCCTCTTTAATCTGGGTGATCCCTCCGATGGCGCGGATGGCGGCAGTGCGCGCTTCTGCGGGGAAGAGGCCGCTCGCCCGCAGGGCTTCGGTCTGGTGTTCCATGTGGAATGCCAGTTCCTCATCGAGCTCAGCTTCGGCGGCCTTGCGGCGAAAGAGCGACCGCAGTCGCAGGGGAAAAGTGTAGATTCAGTGTTCGGGCAGCATCTATCCCTCGGTTACCGAGACCAGGATACACGGCTCCGGGCCCAGCGTCAAGAAAACTCGTTCGAATCGGCGCCACAATGGACAGATGGACGCGCTGCTCCTTCGCGGAATCGAACTCTTCAACCGGGAGGAGTTCTTCGAATGCCACGAAGTATGGGAAGAGCTGTGGACGCCGGAGCGTGGGCCGCGGCGACTCTTCTTACAAGCGATGATCCACATGGCGGTGGCTTGCTATCACTGCCAGCGGGGCAATCCTCGCGGCGCCCAGGGTCAATTCACCAAGGGGCTACGGAAACTGGCTGAGTACCTGCCCGACGTCGAAGAAATCGATACCGGGCGCCTCTATCGGGACTGCGAAGCAGTTTTGGACCGGGTCCGCGCGGCTGCACCCCATGGGGGATTTCCCCGAATCCAAAAGATTCGCCCTGGCGAAGCTGCCAATAGTACTGCCAGTTTCTAGAAATGAAGGAAAATCAACTTTGATAGTGCTATACTACCTCCAGTACCTAAGTAGTATGGGTCGGCTGTTTTTTGGTACCGCGGAACTAGTCGTTCTATGCATATGGACGGCACTGCGAGAAAGGGAAAAGAGATGCTTTCTTGGTTGCGCATCTTCCGGAAAGACGAAAAGGGCCAAAGCCTGATCGAATACACACTTCTCCTCGCTTTTATCCTGTTTGTGGTGATCGGCCTCACCGGCGGGTACCACAGCAGCATCGCGGGAGTTGCGTCCGTCAGCAACTCGCAATTGGCGGCTGCTAACACCAACGTCCAGTAGTGCGCGCACCCTCGCACCCGGAACTCTCCCGCGTCCATTGGCGTCCAAGCCAGAATGATCACAGCACGTTACGGGTTGGCAGTTCTCCTGGTGACAGGTGTATTTGCACAACATGGCGACTACCCTTCAGATCAGGAGAACGTGGTCTTCAAGACTCAGATTGGCAAGCAGATCAACAAAGACGACGTGCAATGCGGCGAGTATTTCTGGAAGTCGGAAAAGGCCGATAAGCGCGGAACCCCGAGCGTCTACTACTTTTATGGCGACCCCGCGTATGGCAAGAACAAGCTGGGCTTGTACCACCAAAGCCAATACAAAGTGGTCGTCAACCCGGAGAAGGACCCTCCCACCGTACAGGTGATTCGCGACGCGGATGGGAGCTTGAAAGAGGTCCGGGTGCAGATGACCGAGGCCCAGCTCACAGCGTCGAAAGCCTGCTTCTCGAAATGATTGCTACGCTGCCTTGGTCAGATCGGCGGTGAAGCGGTCGCAGGAGCAGAACTCGCGCACCAGCAGGTCGCCGGTCATTGCCAGACAGGGTCTGCTGCCGGTGGCTCCATGCTGTGATTCGGAGTGGCCGCAAGACGCACACAGGACATCTGGAGACAGCTCCGCCCCGTGGGCGGTTCGTGTGGGTTTTGCCATGATTTCCTTTACTACTGTTATGGACGCGGCGGGACGCCGAATCGTTGCCGCACGCGGAATCGGAACAGGCCAAATGCCGTCCGATCGCGCCACGGCTACCGTCGCCGCTCTCTGGCTGGCCCACCTCGCTGCGTCCTTCCCCAGCGGGTGCTTTCTTGTCAGTCATGGGAAGGGTGGGGAGCACGGAATCGCGGGTGTCACGGCGCCCGTGAACCCGCTGGTGGGGGTGGTAAAGTTCACCCGAATGCCACAGGCGCCACAGTGATCGTTCGTGGGGCAACGGGTACAAGTGTGCCTGGATCCGAATCGCGTGGCACCGATAGCTGCAACGTGCCGGAGGGTAATGGCTCGCGCGCGTGAGCCGCGTTCCTCGCGCCCGATCAGAAGGTGGGAGCACTCGTCAGCAAGACGGTGGGAGGTCGAACTTCTTTCTCAGCCAATGACCGCGGTGGTGCCCATTACAGAAGCACGAGGGATAATTTGAGTTCGATCTCACGCTTCAATGAGGGCCAAGCCCGAGGAAGACAGGGTCGAAAAACCGGTCGAGCGACTGGGTAACGCCGGCGATCTTGTCGCCGGTCGGCCCGTGCAACCGGCGGCAAGACCGCCGGCGTTACCAACAGCCGGTTTTTCATGAAGTTCCGCGGGCGGAACGCCCATCCCAACAGGGTCGAAAAACCGGGGCCAGGGGCTGGGGGTCAGGGGCCGGGGCTGTGCAACGGCGCGCTTCGCTCGCCGCACCGGCGGCAAGACCGCCGGCGTTACCGGTTTTTCATCCCGTTTTGCGGGGCGGTCCGCCCCTAATTGACAGACGACAAAAAACGATCGTCTGTCCCACAGGGCAGCGCCTCCGCAACTGGAGGAGTTGTAATTCAGTGTAGTGGATACCGGGGCTGAAGGGTCTTAGAAGCAGAGTGATTCGTCTGCTTTTATTCTCGCTCGCGGTTGTCAGCCCCGCCGTGGGCCAATTCGCGGGTCTCGGTTCGACTGCCGACGGAACCACGCTGTACTTTTCCACACCGCTGCGTCTTCGCGGAACCGATTCGCCCTTCTACCATAAGGTCCTGCGCTACGACACGCAGTTGAGCGAGTTTCTGTCGCGCGACCCTGGCCTGCCAATTGGATGGACTACGAGCAATTTCTCCGAGCTCATGACAGCGCAGCCATCCCGCGACGGCTCCGTCGTTGCCATCAGCGCCTCGCGCGGCTGTTATGGCGGCAGCGGGTGCCTCTCGGTTCAGACGAACCAGGGCACGATTGTGGATCGCAGCGGGAGGCCGATCTTCGCGGACTACGGCTATGTGAGCATGAGCCCCAACGCGCGATGGGCGCTGTTTTACGCCCGCAACTCGTTCGGCTCCCTGATAACGGGCAGTGAAGTGGTGGACCTCACCACCGGCAAGGCCACCACGCTCCCTTACGGTTTCATGCAGCGAGCGCGGCGGCAAGTGGCCAACGATGGGACGGTGGCGGTGGTAGTGGGAAGCGCACTGCATCTGTGGCGCGCCGAT
Source organism: Candidatus Sulfopaludibacter sp. SbA3 (assembly GCA_900290315.1). GTDB lineage: Bacteria > Acidobacteriota > Terriglobia > Bryobacterales > Bryobacteraceae > Sulfopaludibacter. The sequence continues at coordinate 6,094 of OKRF01000368.1, forward strand.
GGCGATCAGGTAATGCCGGCGGCCTCCCCGAGTCCGGCAAACTACTCCACGGACCCACAGGTGCTGCTCTCTGCCGATGGGCGCCGGGTGGTGTACCAGACGGCCAACGGGCTGGCGCTCTATGACGTATCGGCCGCGGCCGAGACGCCGCTCGCCACGGCGCCCACGCTTTGGGCCAGTATCAGCGACGATGCTTCGGTGATCGCCTTCGTCAGCAGCGCCGATTCGCAAGTGTGGCTGGCCTCTCCACTGCGCCAACTGACGAAAGAGCCGGACGGTATCATAGAAGTGATACTATCCGGCGACGGGAGGGTGGCCTATGCGGCGACCAGCGGCGGGCGGCTGCTGCGCATCGATGTGGCCACGGGCGGCGTCACCGAATTGATCCCAACCAGTCCGTGGATCACCAATTCGATTTCGCCAGTGGCGCCGGGGTCGCTGTACCAGTTCATCGGCCACAACCTTTCGCCGGCGGATGTGCGAATTCGGATTGGCGGCATGGACGCGCCCATCGAGAGCCTTTCCGCCGACCAGGTCTGGTTCCAGGTGCCGTGGGAAGTGCCGCTACAGGATTCCGCGCCCATGCAGTATATCTCCGGCAATTCACCCCTGGAGTCGCCGCCGGGGACGGTCGCGGTGCAAGCCGTGGCGCCCGGGAGTTTCACGAGTGATTCCACCCTGATTGCCGCGCACCAGGATTTCAGCGGACCTATCACCACACAGAGTCCGGCCGCGGCGGGGGAAGCGATCGCGATTTACCTGAATGGGCTCGGCGCAGTGAGCCCGGCGGTCGCCACTGGCGCCATCTCTCCTGCGTCGCCGCCCGCGCTCGTCACCGGCCCCCTGCGCTGCCAGTTCTGGGATGGCGGCCCGAACGATGCGACCATCTTCTTTGCCGGCCTGGCTCCGGGGATGGTGGGGGTTTACCAGGTCTCGGTGCAGGTGCCGTCAGGCCTGCGAGTCACCCCAGTCGGCGTCACGTGCGATTTCGGACTGGGAACGCCTGCCGTAACGGGCCTGCTGCCGGTCAAGTTATAATTGACGAATGTTGAATCCCACCGAAAAAATATGGCACAACGGTCGCTTCATCAAGTGGGAAGATGCCACCGTTCACGTTCTCTCCCATGTGGTCAGCTATGGCAGCTCGGTATTTGAGGGAATCCGCTGCTACGGCACGCCGGCCGGTCCGGCAATGTTCCGTCTGCGCGAACACATTCGCCGCCTGATGGATTCGGGCAAGATCTACCGCATGGAAAACATCGGCTTCACGGCCGATCAACTGGCGGAAGCGATGCTGGAGCTGGTACGCGTCAACCATATGGATTCGGCCTATCTCAAGCCGATCGTAATGCGCGGCTACGGCGAGGTGGGGGTGAATGCGCTGAAGAACCCCATCGATATTTATATCGCCTGCTGGAACTGGGGTAAGTATCTGGGAGAAGAGGCGCTGGCCGAAGGCGTGGATGTATGCGTCTCCAGTTGGACGCGCCTCGCGCCGAATACCTTGCCCGCAATGGCCAAGGCGGGCGCCAACTACATGAACTCGCAGCTCATCAAGATGGAAGCCCTGGCCAACGGCTATGTGGAAGGAATCGCGCTGGATTCCCATGGCTACGTAAGTGAAGGCTCGGGCGAGAACATCTTCGTGGTGCGCGACGGCAAGATCCACACGCCGCCGCTGGGCGCTTCGGTACTACCCGGCATCACGCGCGATACGGTGATCACGCTGGCGCGGGAGATGGGCATTCCGGTAGTCGAAACCATTGTGCCGCGCGAGATGCTTTATATCGCGGACGAGGTATTCTTCTCGGGGACGGCAGCCGAGATCACACCGATTCGCTCGATCGACCGGATCACGATTGGCAAGGGCCGGCGAGGTCCGGTGGCCGAAGCACTGCAGAAGGAATTCTTCGGCGTGATCAACGGCAGCAAGCCCGATCAGCACGGTTGGCTGACCCCGGTCCATGCCGCAGTCGCGGCGAAGTGAGCGCCCATTCAGGAGGCCTGCGCAACCAGTATGACTACCTCCCCCGAGATTTGCCAGCCCGGCTGCGCAGCCGCCTAATGGACTTACCCTTTGTAGCGCGAGCGCGCCCGCAATGCCAGCATTCATTTGATTTCGCCGGGCGTTTTTCAACAATTTTATTGACAAGCGATTTTATATACTTACGACTCCTGGTTTGTGGCAAACTTGTGTATAAATCGGCGCGCCGATGAATTGTTTCGGTATGGATGTTCACAGTACGGCCACTGTCGATGTGGCGTTTCACAATGCGATAAACACGGTCGCTTTCTCGGCACAGGCAAGCGATGTTTATCTGGCGCCGGGGTGGATCGATTTACAGGTGAATGGCTTCGCCGCGGTCGATTACAACAACCCCTCGACCACGCATGAAGAGATCGCGAAGTCTCTTCGCGTTTTGTTTTCCACCGGAGTCACGCGCTTCTATCCCACGGTGATCACCGGTCCGCCGGACTCGATGGTTGCCGCTCTCCGTAACATGGCGGCGGCGCGCGAAGCTCTGCCCGATGGTGAGGCCATGGATGGCTTCCACGTGGAAGGTCCTCATATCTCACCCGAGGATGGCCCACGCGGCGCGCATCCTCGGCACTGGGTGCGGAAGCCGGACCTGGACGAGTACCGCCGGTGGCAGGACGCGACGGGCGGCCGCATCCGCATCGTGACGCTGGCGCCGGAGTGGCCGGAGGCGCCGGGCTACATCGAGAGAATCACCCAGGACGGCGTGGTGGCGGCCATTGGCCACACGCAAGCCACCTCGGCGCAACTCGCCGGCGCGATATCGGCGGGCGCTACGCTATCCACTCACCTGGGCAACGGGGCGCACGGGGTGCTGCGGCGCCATCCTAATTATATTTGGGATCAACTGGCCGAAGACCGGCTGATGGCGGACTTCATCGTGGACGGAATCCATCTGGACGCGGCGTTCCTGAAAGTTGCGCTGCGCGCCAAGACGGTGGAGCGTTCCGTGCTGGTAACCGATGCCGCCCCTCCAGCGACCGCCGCGCCGGGACGATACTACATCGGCGAGCAGGCCGTGGATCTGACGGCCGGCCAGAGAGTCGTACTGGCGGGGCAGGACCGCCTGGCAGGAAGCGCGCTGCGCATGGATCGGGGCATCGAGAACCTCATGCGGCTGGCGGGGCTTTCGCTCTCTGACGCGGTGCGGCTGGCGACGGTGAACGCGGCGCGCGCAGGCAAAGTTCCGCTGCGCGGCGCGGGGCTCGCGCCCGGCGAACGCGCCGACATGGTGCAATTCCGCTGCGATCAGGGACGAATCGACATTGCCAGCGTGTGGCTTTCCGGGAGGCAGGTCTACAAACAGTGAGAGCGCGGCTGGCGCTCGTGCTGGCTGAGACGGTGCGCGCACACGCCGGCTATCTGGATTGTGTGGATCCCTCAAAGGCGCCACTTTTAGCGCTAAAATAGGCGTTCCATGCAACGCCGAACATTTCTGCAAGCCGCCATCGCCGCCTCCGCCGTGCGACCGGCGATCTCCGCTTCGAAGTTTGATCTCACCCGGATGGAGCGGCCGCACGTGCTCAAGGCCGCGGCCAAATACTTGTCCGAGCAGCCCGTGACCGTGACCGCCGCCAGTTCAACGCGGAGTGCTGGCGGCAAGCACGACTTCTTCTCCGAAGGCGATTACTGGTGGCCCGATCCCAAGAACCCCGACGGGCCCTACATCCAGCGCGATGGCGAAAGCAATCCCGGCAATTTCGTGGAGCACCGCAAGGCCATGATCCGTATGAGCCTGATCGTGCCGGCCTGCGCCGCCGCATACAAGCTCACGCACGATCGCAAGTACGCCGATCACGCCGCTAAACATTTGCGCGCCTGGTTTGTGGAAGAGGCCACGCGCATGAATCCCAACCTGGAATTCGCCCAGGCCATCAAGGGCCGCTTCACCGGCCGGGGCACCGGCATCATCGATACCCTGCATCTGGTGGAACCGGCACGGGCGGCCGCGCAGATCGACATGGCGCCCACGGCACTCGCCGGAGTGAAGAAGTGGTTCGCCGACTACCTGCAGTGGATGACCACCAGCAAGAACGGCATTCAGGAGCGCGATGCCGCGAACAACCATGGCACCTGCTGGGTGGCGCAGGTGGCCGCATTCGCGCAACTCGCCGGCAACGCCGAACTCACCGCCTACTGCTTGAACCGGTTCAAGACCGTGCTGATGCCGAACCAGGAAGCGCCCGACGGCAGCTTTCCCCAGGAACTGCGGCGGACCAAGCCGTACGGCTATTCGCTATTCAATCTTGACGCCTTCGCCATTCTCACCCAGACGCTCTCCACGCCGGCCGGGAATTTGTGGAAGTGGCAACTGCCGGATGGCCGTGGCATGGGCAAGGCCGTGGCCTACATGTACCCGTTCATCGTGGACAAGAAGAAGTGGCCGATGAAGCCGGATGTGATGTATTTCGACCAATGGCCGGTGCGGCAGCCGAGCCTGCTTTTCGCCGGCCTGGCGCTGGATAAGCCGGAGTACCTGGAGCTCTGGAGCAAGCTGGATTCCGACCCCACGGTGGAGGAGGTGTTGCGCAATTGGCCGGTGCGGCAGCCTCTGCTTTGGGTCTAAGAGTACCCCGGGCGGACGGACGGCAGCCTGGCGTGATGCTAGTGGCTGGGCGCTTGATATCCGCGCCGCGAATAGACCGTCACTCGCGGGCTTCCCGGCCGTCACTCGCGGGCTTCCCGGCTGACGCCGCACCTTCACCTGCAAGCGGCGAAACTTGCCGTCTTCCCCCCGCTGGGCTGGTGCGTATCCCAAAACATATTGCGAGCGGATTTCCCGGCCGATCTGATCGGCTGCCTTGCCAAGATCCCGCCCTCCTTCCACGGAAAGGTAGCGTCCGCCGCCATGTTGGCAGAGTTCCTCAAGCAGGTTCGGTCCGGCGACCACCTCTTCCGCCGGGCGCACCCACCTCACCCCCGGGTCCGGTAGACCTACCGCATAGACCTGAACGTCGGCTTCCTCCAACATCCGGAACAGGCCTCGCTCGCTCACCCGGCTGTAGTTGTCGCCCCCGTCGGAGAAGATCACCAGGGCCCGCCGCGGATGCTGGCGTTTCCGCAGTTCACCGAGTCCCATTTGGACCCCATCGAGCAGAGCGGTGCGCCCATTGGAGCGCGCGTGCAGAACCGACTCTCCGATGTCGCCTTCGGAACTGGTCCAGGGCACCGCGATTTGCGGCCTGTCCGCGAAAGTGATCAGGCAGTATTCATCCTCGGGATTCGAGGTGCGGAGCAGGGCTGCGAGGGCACTGCGCGCGTTTGCCATCTGCGCCGTCATGCTGCCGCTCAGGTCGAAGACAATGGCCAACGAGACCGGGAGATCCTCCTCGCTAAAGTACTGGATCTTTTGTTCGGCGCCGTCCTCGAACAGGCGGAAGTCGCCCTGCGTCAACCCGCGAATCACGCGATTTTTTCCATCGAGAACAGTTGCGCCCACTTCCACCAGATTCGCGTCAGCGCGAAAGTCCATTGGTCGCGGGGGGACAGAGGCGGCTAGGGCGGCAGCAAAAATCAATGTAGTGGCGAACCCGGATGCGAACCTGTGCCAGAGCATGACTCTTCTAGCATACGCGCTAGGACAATGCCTTACAAGATCGGGCAAGCATGTGAAGTACTAAGGTTGTGCTGAGATGCCGCGTCATGCTGGAGTACTAAGGTTGTTCCGGTTACAGTAAGTGCGTGTTCCAGCCGCCGTGCCCTGCGTCAGTCCTTGCAGCGCCAGCGTCGTCCGGCCGACGGACCCACTTAGCGAGTGTTTTCCTTACTGCAGACAGATACCGGCCGTCCGGGGGGCGAGATTGGTTCACCTCCCGATGATGCCGTCCAGTTCTCGGACCGCGGATTCCAGGCATTCGGCCTGCGCGTTCAGCTCTTCCCTGGACGAGGCCACCTCTTCGGCGCCGGCAGAGGTGCCCTGGGTCAGTTCCTGCAGCGCCAGAATCGCCCTGTGGGTGATATTGCGGATCGCCTTGGCGACAGCTTCAAAACACCTGCGTCCGCCCTGCGAGTGCCCGATCGATTCTTCGATCACCGCGGCCGTATCTCTGGCCGCCTGGGCGCTGCGCTGCGCCAGGTTCCTTACGTCGTCAGCCACCACCGCGAACCCCATACCGGCCTCCCCAGCCCGCGCCGCTTCCATCGCCTTGTTCAAGGCCAGAATGTTCGTCTGAAAGGCAATCTCGTCAATGACCTTGATGATCTTCGCGACCTTCTCGCTCGCAGAGCTGATGTCCTGCATGGAACCCACCATCGCATCCAGGCTGGCATTGGCCTCGCCGACTTCCTTCTCGACGCGAGCCATCAGGCCGGTAGCCGATCCCGAGTTGCATGCATTCTGGCGGGCGATGGCGGTNNGTGGAGGACGAGGTCTCTTCCAGGGAGCCCGCCTGCCCGGAAGCGCTCCGCGCCAGGGTGTCGCTCGCGGCCCACCGATGTTCTCAAGACCTTTATCGCTCGCCTCGCGTTGCGCCTTCTTCAGCTCGAGGGCGCCTGGGACCGTCGCCACGGCTGGCGCGCGCGCCGTTCGCAGAGCGTTAATCGCGTCGTGGATCCGGCTGCATCGACTGAGGCCTTGGCCTGGCTCCCGAGGCCCTCAAAGGTCGCAAGGGCCTGCTCGTAAGTGGCCAGGCGGGCGTGATCGGCGCCAGCGTCGAGGAGCTTGCGAAGTTCTTCGATCACCTGATGGGTGTCCCTGTCCGCCGCCTCGTAAGCCTTGAATTCCGCCGCCGATTCCTTCGGGTCGGTCTGCATGGCGAAGTAAACCATCCCGCGCTGGCAGAGGCGGATGTTCGCGGCTCCCGTATCCAACCGGCCAACCATCTCAATGGCGAGGGAAAAGCGCTGCACGACCTCGAGGTTGACCAGAATCTTGCTTTGTAATCTCACGATCTGCCTCCTCGGGCCGGATCGTTGAAGGCGGAGACGCTCTTCGTCAAACGCGCCATCGCGCCGGGAAGCGGCGCACAGCGGACGCGCGGCGACGCGACGAACGATTGACATGCTACAAGTGACTCATCGTCCAATGCGGGAGTTACTTGAGAGGTCGCGGAGCCCGGGGAATCAGCCTTCACGCGCGGGTCTTCTTTTGCGACTATCTATCTTATTTATGATGTCCGGCTACATGGCTCGCTAATTCAGCTTCAACACAGTCGCGCTTCATACTTACTCGGCGCGGACCGAAGAGTCATGTATGAAGGCTCAACAGCTCACTGCCCTGCTCGTTACGGGAATGGCAGTTCACTTCTTTGGTGGGTCCGTATACGCGCAGAGCACGGTGACCACCCCGGACAGCAAGCTTCCGGCGGACGCGGCCCCAGCCGCGAAGTCCCTGACGGATTATCTGAAACGCACAATCAAAGTAACCGCCGCGGTGCGCGTGCGTTGGGAAGGTCCCGAGGGTTCTAACTTCACCATCACTCCGTCGGATTCGTACACCTTGTCTCGCATCCGCTTGGGCATAGCCTATCAGCCCGCATCGTGGGTAAGGCTTTTCGCGGAAACTCAGGATTCGCGGGCCGAATTCTACAAAAGCGTTCCAAACAACACGATCGTGGATCCGTTCGATCTGCGCCAGAGTTACGTCGAATTAGGCAAGATCGAAGGCAACGGGCTCAAAATTCGCACCGGCCGCCAGGATCTCGCGATCGGCTCGGGGCGGCTCGTCACCTCCGGCGACTGGAGCAACATCACCAAGTCTTTCGACGTCCTTCATGGATACGTCACCACCGCCTCAATGAAAATGGATGTGATTGCCGGATCCGTACTTCTGGTGGATCCTACCCGCATGGACCGCAACAAACCCGGCGAGCATTTCTATGTCGCTTATGCGGCGTTCGGAAAACTGATTCCTCAGGCGAGCATCGAGCCTTATGTGATGGCGAAGACGGCGATGAACGTCAAGGGTAAGGATGGCAAACTCGGCGATGCCGACACGATCTACGGCGGCGCGCGCCTCGCCGGAAAACTGCCGGCCGGTTTCGACTACACCGCCGAAGCGGTACGCGAAGGCGGAAGTTACTCGGACGAAACCGTGCAGGCGTTCGGCTACGCTACTGGCGCCGGGTGGACATTCGCGAAGGCGCCATGGCATCCGCGTCTCAACAGCGACTATGTCTGGGCCTCCGGCAGCGACAACAGAAAAGACGGCCACCACCAGAGCTTTGACTACCTTTACGGCACCCAACAACCCCCGAACGGTCTTACCGGGCTGTTTTGCTGGCGCAATATCGAGGCCTTGCGCGCGGGGGTGGAAACCGCCCCGATCAAGAACCTGACCGTGGCCGTGTCGTATCGCGACTACTGGCTGGCCACCACTCAGGACAGCCTCTACAGCGGCACCGGCGTGGCAACCGTGACGAACGTCAAAGCCACCAGCAACCACGTGGGTGAAGGGGTCGAAAGCATGTGGACCTGGAAGGCCAATTCGAAGACGACGGTCGGAGCCGGCATTGGGACTCTGACGCCCGGGTCCTACCTGAAGCAGTCCAACAAGACTACCGGATTCCTCTATCCGTATATCGTATTCACTCGCGTACTCTAGAGGCCGTGCGGTGCGGCCGGGCAATCGAAGGCGGGCTGGTCCCCTTGCGGACCGGCCTGCCAAGCTTCACTTGGTGCCGAGTAGCTTCTCCACTGGCAGTATCGTAGATGACGAATGTGGGCTCCACATCGCTGCGCACACCATCTGTCGCGAAGGTCGCGCCCATGATCGCGCCGGGATTGACTGCCAGCGTCTTACCCACGCGCGTGATTTCGAAAACGTGATTGTGGCCGAAGCACACCAGGTCAAATTCGCCTGACGCGGCCACCGGACGCGCGATGTTGTCGTAGTGATTCACGGCCACGCGCCGTCCCTCGAACTCACCGCGGAACCATTCACCATGCAACTGGATCTGCGGGTAGTGGCGCGCGTTGGCGGTGATGCGATACAGATCGCCATCGTTGTTGCCAAAGACTACGTGGATGGGACCGGCGAAGCCCCGGCCCATCTGGTGGACCACGAACGGCGAGCAGAGATCGCCGCAGCAGATCATGGCGTCGGCATCGCGCAAGGCGTCCAGCGTGGCGGCGAGATTCCACACCTGGTCGTGGATGTCAGAAAGAATGGCGATGCGCATAGGGATTCAGGCGCGCCGGCGCAGTTTGGCGGCGAAGTGCTCGCGGAACTTGCGGACCTTGGGGGCCACCACGAAGGAACAATAAGGTTGCCGCGGATTGTGGGCGAAGTACTCCTGGTGGTAATCCTCGGCTATATAGAACGTGCCCGCCGGGCGCAGTTCGGTGACGATGGGGTCGCGCCAGACGCCCTCCGCGTTCAGTTCGGCGATCATTTTTTCGGCTTCGCTCTTCTGCGCCTCGCTGTGAAAGAAGATGACGGAGCGGTATTGCGTCCCGGTGTCGTTGCCCTGCCGATCGAGTGAGGTGGGGTCGTGAATCGCGAAAAAGACTTCGAGGATCTCCCGAAACGTGGTAATTTCGGAGTCGAAGGTCACCTGAACCACTTCCACATGGCCGGTGCCGCCGGTGCAGACGGCCTGATACGTAGGGTCGGGAAGGCTCCCGCCCATGTAGCCGGACTCCACGGAAAGCACACCCTCCATTTCGTCATAGACAGCTTCCAGGCACCAGAAGCATCCTCCGCCTAGGGTCACGATCTCTTGAGTGGGCATAAAAGAAGTTATAGCTATCAGCTTACAGCTTCTTCCATTCCGCATGCGCGGGCGCGCATTCCTGTTACCATTCCCTTGCGATCACTTTGCCCATGCACGCACAATCTCACCAGTCCGATCCCCGCATTCTGGGCCGCCGAACGCTCCAGCGGGATCATCGCCATCTGGCCACTTTGCTGGGTCCCGGCCTCTCTGTGCTGGATGTGGGCTGCGGCACGGGCACCATTACTGCCGGTATCGCCGAGGCGGTAGGGCCCCGGGGCTTGGTAATCGGAGTGGATCGCGACAGCGGGCTTCTGGAAATTGCCCGCCGGGAGGGGCTTCTGGAAATTGCCCGCCGGGAGCACGGGGCAATCGCCAATCTGCGATTCGATGCGGCCGACGTCTCCTGCCTTCCGTTCCACTCGCAATTCGACGTGGTGACCGCGGCCAGAGTTTTGCAATGGATCAGCGATCCGGGACAGGCGGTGATGCAGATGAGGGAAGCCTGCCGCCCCTCGGGGATTGTAGCCGTACTCGACTACAATCACGAAGCCAACCAATGGGAACCCGATCCGCCGGCGGAATTCCAGGAGTTCTACCGCGCATTCCTGGCGTGGCGGGCGGCCCATCACTGGGACAATCGCATGGCGGATCATCTGCCGGAATTATTGCAACGTGCCGGGCTGATTCACATCGAAAGCCACGTGCAGGACGAAGTTGCTGTGCGGGGAGGGCCGCACTTCGAGGAGCAGGCCGCGCTCTGGCCGCAGGTCATCGATAACATCGGCGGGCAACTGTGCGGGGCCGGGTTTCTCACGGAATCGCGGCTTCGCCAAGCCGGCCAACAGTATCGCGTCTGGGCGCAAACGGAGCTGCGGAAACAGACACTCAACATGCGCACCGTCACTGGCCGCCTGCCCACACCTCGCGCACGAATTGGATGATGTGTCCGGTGCCCTCGCGGACTTCACGGATGACGCGCTGGTCGATGGAGTCGCGTTGTGGCAGCGTTGCCCCCGCCCCGTTGAGCACGCGATCGAAGGCCGCCGCCGCAGTTTCGCTGGTCACCGGCGGGGCCGGAAAAGGCTGCCGGGCGGCGGCGCCGGCCGCATCGTATCCCATGCCCAGCCAGTTGTTGGCGCTTACTTCCGGACTGCCATGCATCACGTTACCCGAGACGAATAGCGCATCCGCGAACACAAATCCATCGCCATTATGAAAGAGCGGCGGGCGCTGCGTAGTCGAGGGACCGGGCTTCAGGTAATTGCCCACATAATTCACGCGATCGAACTCGCCATAAGCGGCTGTATCGCCCCAATCGTAAATCACGTTGTTGCGGAAGTCCGCGTCCACGGTCCCCTGAAAACGGACATTGCGGCTTTGGTTGTGGGCCAACAGGTTGTGGTGCCACGTCACGCGATTCCCGCCCGCGATGGACGTGTAGGCGTGCCCCGCAAAATTCAGACCCTCGCTAAGGATGCACCATTGGATGGTGATGCGGTCACTCATTTTCGTGGTCGATAAGATCTTGCTGGTGGACCAGCTCAGCGATAGGTGATCCGCAATGCAATCGCGCGCGCCGGTGAAGTAGACGCAATCCTCACCTTCACCGGCTTCGTACTGTTTGGTGCGATCATCCAGTTGCACGCCCTGGTCGCCCACGCGGATGCGGAAATAGCGGAGGACCACGTCGTGAGTCTCCACTACAATGCCGTGATGGCGCAGTGTGATTCCATCGCCGGGGGCGCTTTGGCCGTCGATGGTGATGAAGGGTTGGTCGATCGTGAGCCTGGAGGCGAGCGCAATGACTCCGCTCACGCGAAATCGCACGATCCGTTTGCCAGACGTGGCCAACGCCGCGCGCAGGCTGCCCGGCCCGGCGTCATTCAGATTATCGACATAGACGATTCGGCCGCCGCGTCCGCCTGCAGTGAAGGCGCCGAATCCCTCCGCTCCGGCAAAGGCGGGCCTACCGCCTTGTGCGCTCAGAGGGAATAAAGGATGTTCGCGCCATAACGGCGCCGGGGGCTCGGGAATGGGCCGCACATGAGTCACGGGGTCGCCGGCAGAGTACTCGCTCTTGTTTTTCAGCATCAGGTCGCAGGCGGACGCTCCTCCGCGATAGGTCAGCATCCACCGGTAAGTGCGGCCGTGATATTCCGCGGCGATCTCGCTTCCCTCGGGGAGGCCGTCAAACGTTCCGCGGGTGCGCACATGGGACGATACCAGCGTGATGTCTTCCCGCGGCGGCACGGCGCGCAGGGCGATTTGCAGGCGGACATGACTCGCCGTGTCCTGGATGATGCGGAGGCCATCGCGATGAGACCGGATGGTGATGGGCGTGACGCCGTGGTCGTCCAGCGTGAAAAAGAGCGTGGAAAGCCCCGCCTGGCCGCCGTCGCCGCCGTTGGCCTCTAAGTAGACATAGTCGAGCACATCGGCCGCGGAGGCTCCCGACCCATCGATGGCCAGCAGCGATTCCGCTCCAAAGCCCTGTCCCACGGTGAGCGTACGGCCCAGGAAACTCCCGCCCGCAATCCGCAAACTCGCATGGGTCGCGCGCCGGGGACCCGCGGTTGCCGCTCCCACAAACACGTCCATGGCGCAGTGCAGGGCGCCTCGCTGGAGTACGAAATCGCCCCGGCTGCCGGTGTATTCTCCCACGCGCAGCGAATCCTGCGTCAAAATAAGCTGGCCGCCATTCACCTCCACGCCAGCGTTATCGCCAGCATCGAGGCCGATCTTGAGATCGCCTGCCAGGTGTCTGCCGCTCGCGACGAGCACCGCGCCGCGGCCGCCGACTACGGCGCTCTGTAGGGCGGTAGGCACACCGAAGGTCCAGCGCCCGAGATCGCTCCACGCGCCGGATCCGGAACGCCATGCCGTGGCATCCTGCGGTCGCACGGGTGCGGCGAGAGCGAGTCCAACGATCGCACAGAGACAGGACTGTTGCAGGGGTCGCAATTCTCAGGATGCCAGATTTTATGGCCAGAAACATGAGCGGACGACACGGTTCCTGACCAAGTCACCGCTTTCGAGGTTTGCCAAGTTGCGCGGCCGATACTTGGAAAGGACGACCCTACTCCACAAGGCTGTCTTAGGGCTGATTTCCGGTGGATCCACTTACGGCATCTGGGGCCACTACTTCCTAATTACTTCGACCCACCCAACCCACAACCACTGTGATGAGTAAGATCAATAGCACAATTCCACCGACGACTCGAAATAGAGCCGTTGAAATTGCCGTTCCTGGACGTCGGCGGCGCGTAGGACGTCGCAGCCTAAGAGCGTGCGGGAACTTTCGTGGATTTTCCGGGGCACTTTCACTGCACGAAGCATTTTAGCGCCTCTGCTTTGGTAGTAGACGATGGGCCGACATTCTGGCCGGGCATGTACGCACAGAAGATGTCTGTCAAATCCAGACCGACGAATGTCGCTCTCAAAGCGTGTTCATAAACTTGTCCAACGTGATGCCTGCCTGTCGGAGAATGCTCTGGAGTGTGCCAACCGCCAGATTGCGATGCATGGGGACGGTGAAATGTCGATTCCCCTGGGCCATGTGAACATGAGAACCAATCTGCCTGGCGGTCGAGAAGCCCAGCCGATCCAACGCTCTCACGGCCTCCGGTCCCGAGATGTTTCGGGGCAGATTCACGCCTGAACCAGGATAGGGTCACTGACGAAATGAACGCGGATTCGACGGGGAGCGGCGCCTTCATCAAAGTGGACGGCAACCGCCTCCGTGATTTGCTGCTGCAGGTCGCTGAGGTCCTGCCCCTGCGTGGTGATGCCACCCAGCCGCTGGGGTCGTCCCACCATGCCACGAGCCAACCCGATTCCTCATCGCGCTGAACTTGCTGGGTGATTTCTTCCATTGCCTTAGACATATTATTCCATACCCGCTCTCTGAGCCCCCCCAAACGGAACTTTTCCTCCCTTTGTGCGTACTTTCCACAGGAGATGAAATGACAGACCTGCTTTCCGACCTGAAGTATGCCCTGCGGACGCTGCGCAAGCGCCCGGGATTTCTACTGGCGGCGGTGACTGTTTTGGCTCTCGGCATCGGCGCCAACACTGCCATTTTCACATTGGTCAACGCATTTCTTCTCAAGCCGCTGGTGATTCGCAATCCGCAACAACTGGTGGGCGTATTCAGCCGCGACACGAAGAAGCCCGATACCTATCGCGCCTTCTCTTACCCCAACTACGCCGACCTGCGCGAGGCGAATCCCGCTTTCTCGAGCCTCCTGGCCCATAACATGGCGCTGGTCGGCGTCACGGAGGGCGCGCAGACGCGCCGCGTGTTTGCCGATATCGTGTCGTCGAACTATTTTGACACGTACGGCGTCCCGCTCTTTCGCGGCCGGACGTTTACCAGCACCGAGGAGCATCCCTCCAGCGGAATCCCCGTGACGATTGTCAGTTACTCGTTCTGGAAGAAGTCCGGGGCCGATCCCGAAATCCTCGGCAAGGTTCTGCGGGTGAATGGCCGCGATTTCAGTATCGTCGGGATCGCGCCGGAAGGGTTCACGGGAAACACCGCGCTGTTCGGCTCGGAGATCTACCTGCCACTGGGCATGTACGAAGTCGCGATCAACGATTTCGAAGGCCGCGGCCGTCCCCTGAGCGCGCGCGACAACCACTGCCTGATCGTAATCGGGCGCCTGCGCCCAGGCGTTACGCAGCCGGCGGCCGAGCGGCAATTGCAGTCCGTCGCGGGCGGATTGGCGCAGGCTTATCCGGCGGAGAATCGCGACCAGAGCTTCCTGGTCCGGCCACTTTCGCGCATGAGCGTGAGCGATGCCCCGCAGAATGAAGGCGGCCTCTACGCCACGGCAACGCTCCTGCTCTCTGCGTCCGGAGTGATTCTGCTGATTGCGTCCTTAAACGTCGCGAATATGATGCTGGCGCGGGGCAGCGCGCGCCGCAAAGAGATCGCGATCCGCCTGGCGTTGGGCGGCAGCCGGAAGAACATCGTGCGGCAACTGGTTACGGAAGGTCTCGCGCTGTCGATCCTCGGCGGCGCCGCCGGCCTGTTGACGGCTTACTGGAGCACGTTCGGACTCATGCATTCGCTGGCCCGTGTGGCGCCAATCGATATGGTATTCAACCCCGCACCGGACCTGCGCGTCCTGGGGGCCACTCTGGCTTTTTGCGTGCTCAGCACTATGCTGTTCAGCCTGATGCCGGCATGGAATCTCTCCCGCCCGAACCTGGTTTCCGCGCTGAAATCGAGCGAGCGCGAAGACGCCACGGGATCGAAAACGCGGCGCGTCTTCTCCCGGCGCAACGTGCTGGTGATCTGTCAGGTATCGCTTTCTCTGACGCTGCTAGTCGCGGCGGGCCTGTTCCTTCGCAGTTCCCTCAGCGCTGCGCAATTGGGCCCGGGATTCCGCATCGCCGGTGAACTGGTGTTGGAAACCGATGCCAGCCTGACCGGCTACGGCGAAGCCCGCGGACGCCAACTCTATCCGGCGCTGGTGAACCGCCTGCAAGCGCTGCCCGGGGTGGAGTCCGCAAGTCTCGGCGCCATTATTCCATTCGGGATTATCAGCATGTCGCGCGGTTTACGCGCCACGAAGGATGCCAAAGAGGTCAACGCGGCGTTCAACATTGTGGGCCCGAATTATTTCCAAACGCTGGGAATTCCTCTGCTGCGCGGCCGCGCTTTTGGCCTGGGAGATGCGCGTGCCGGCGGGGGCGTAGTGATCCTGGATCAACTCGCGGCCAACCGTTTGTGGCCCGGGCAGGATGCCGTGGGACGCCATCTGCTGATGAATCACGGACCCGAGAAACTGCAGGATCTGGAAGTAGTGGGCGTGGTGGCCGCCACCCGCCAGCGATTCATCGGTGAGGAATCGTCACTCCACATGTACGTGCCATTCGGGCAGGAATACCAGGCCGATACCCACATCCACCTGAAGCTGGCCGCCTCCGGGGCTGATGGGGCCATGATCCAGAGCGTGCGCCGTGCCGTGCAAGCCGAAGACGCGCACCTGCCGCTGCTCAAGCTGCAAACCATGCGCGACCACATGGAAGGCAGTTTCGATTATTGGCTGGTCCGTACCGGCGCGCAGATGTTCGGCATCTTTGGCGCGGTCGCCCTGCTGCTCGCCACTATCGGACTCTACGGCGTTCGTTCCTTCAGCGTGGCCATGCGGACGCGCGAAATCGGCATCCGAATGGCGCTAGGGGCGCGTCCCGCCGAAGCGCTGCGCATGGTGCTGCGCGAGGGGCTATTGCTCACCGCCATCGGTCTCGCCATCGGACTGCCGCTCTCGCTCGGGCTCACCAGGCTACTCGCCGGCACGTTGTATGGCGTGAGCGGTTCGGGCGTTGCGGTGATGGCCCTGGCCGCATCCTTGCTTGCCGTGGTCGCGGCGGTAGCATGCTACGTGCCCGCGCGCCGCGCCGCTACGGTGGACCCGCTGGAGGCGCTAAGGTACGAGTAGGACAGACGATCGTTTTTTGTCGTCTGTCGCGTTGAGCGTGGCGCCGGCGAAACTTCATGAAAAACCGGCGGTGGGTAACGCCGTTCGCTGGCCCGTTTTTCGACCCTGTCGCGGAGAGCGTTGCGCCGCCGGTTGCAGTGGCCGACCGGCGACAGGATCGCTGGCGTTACCCGGTCGCTGGCCCGTTTTTCGACCCTGTCGAGATGGGCGTTGCATCGGCGAACCCTCATGAAAAAGCCGGTAACGCCGGCGAACTTGTCGCCGGTACAGCGAGCGCAGCGAGCCGGCACAACCCACCCGACTTCAGGGGAGTAATGATTCAACAGACACCAGATGAGCGCGGCATCGAAGCCATCGAAGCCAATGATATGCTCGCAGGGTGAGTCCCCGCATTACGATCGAGCCAGGCAAACGATCCGGCCAGCCGTGTATCCGCGGGCTGCGCATCACGGTGTGGACGTGTTGAATTGGCTCGCCGCCGGCATGACAGAGCAGCAGATCCTCGACGACTACCCGGAGTTGGAGTCGGATGATTTTCGTGCGGTATACGAGTTTGCCGCGAGGCTGGGTAGGCGTGTGGCTTTGTGAAACTTCTGTTCGACCAGAACCTCTCTCGCAAACTCGTCGTCCGCCTCGCAGAGTCGTACCCGGAGTCGGCTCACGTTGTCGAGTTCGATTTGTTCGCAAGCCCGGATCGTGAGATCTGGGAGCTGGCCAAGGCCGGGGACTTCGTCATTGTGAGCACCGACTCAGACTTCTAAGAACTCGCCACAACGATCGGGCCGCCCCCTAAAGTGGTATGGCTCCGGCGCTGGACGCACCCAACGGGGGACGCCGAATGAATATTGCGCCGATAGGCTATTCAAATCACGGAATTCTCCGCCGATCCGGAACTCGGCATACTGGTTTTGGATCGAGACTGACGCTTCTGGGACCGGTCTCTACGGAACTGCGGAACCCCTTTACCAAGGTCGGCAGATTGATCTTGCCCAGAATGATGGCACGCGCTTCTCGCAGCCGGGCAACGGGCGTAGCATGTCGACCGGGACACGGCCGCGGAACGGTCGACAGCCGCTGGTCGAGCGGAGCCCCGCAGTGTCAAACGAGTCATTGACCGAGTTGCACTCCGGCAATTTCCATTGCGGACCGTTGACCAGTGCCAACAGCACGAGCTACGTCTGGCGCCGCCGCTAAGATCGGAGTACTCGTGTTGTCCACATATACTCCTCATTCAGTTTGAACAACGCCGCTGGCCCATACGGAGCCTTAACTGTAACTGCTTGTGCGCGGAGTGCTGGCCCTTTAGGCGTACTCCCGATGCAGCCGTTCTGCATCGGCCGCCCGGTTGAATGTGTAGCGGCTCAATTGTGCGTCCTCGCGCCACGCGAGATAGTGGCGCGAGGTGGATTCGGGCCGTTGTCGGACCGAATCGCCGGCGGCTTGCCGCGCTGCGAGGCAACTGTCGGTCTCGACGGCCAGGCACTCGCGCTTGTAGCTGTCGATGATGGTCAGCGAACGCCTGCCGCGCAACGTCTCCGGCACAGGCGTAGCCCGATGGCCACGAGGAACGCAGCGCCGGCGGTGCAGCAGGTGGCCGGCTCCGGAGTGCTGGTCCCGTCGTTCGGCTGGAGATTTTACCTCGCCGATGCGCCCGGCGCCAAGCTCGGTGAACCAGAGAGCGCCATCGGGTCCCGAGGTGATGCCCTCAGGAGAGCTACCGATCGGGAGGGCATCTCGTTGACGTTGCCAGAGGTCGTGATGCTGCCGATTTGGCCGGCGGCAAACTCCGTGAACCAGAGATCGCCGTCAGGCCCCGAGGCAATGTCGAAAGGCTCGCTGTCCGCCGTCGGAATCGGAAATTCCGTGATCATGCCGGTGGTCGTGATTCTGCCGATCTGGTTGGTTCTGCTCTCCGCGAACCAGAGGTTGCCATCCGGACCGACGGTAATGCCTGTGGGCTGGGCTCCGGCCGTTGGGATTGGAAATTCCGTGATCATGCCGGTGGTCGTGATTCTGCCGATTTGGTTGGCGCTGCTCTCCGCGAACCAGAGGTTGCCATCCGGACCGACGGTAATGCCTGTGGGCTGGGCTCCGGCCGTTGGGATTGGAGAGGTTGCCATCCGGACCGACGGTAATGCCTGTGGGCTGGGCTCCGGCCGTTGGGATTGGAAACTCCGTCACAATGCCGGTGGGCGCGATTCGGCCGATATTGTTTCCCGCACTCTCAGTAAACCATAAGTTGCCGTCCGGTCCCACGGTGATCTCATCCGGCCTGCTCCCCGGCGTCAAAACCGGATATTCCGTGATCCCTCCGGCGGTCGTGATTTCGCCGATCTGGCTTATGTTGCTCTCTGCGAACCAGAGTTCGCCATTCGGACCGAGGACGATTCCCTTGGGGTTAGAAGCGGGGTTGGCAGGAAACTCGTTGAGGACGACGCCCACGGTCGTGATTTGGCCGATTCTGTCGGCGCCAAACTCCGTGAACCACAGGTTGCCGTCCGGTCCCGTGGCGATATAGGCGGGTTGGGCGCCGGCGGCGGGAACGGGGTACGCGATATAGGCGGGTTGGGCGCCGGCGGCGGGAACGGGGTACTCCGTGACAATGATGGAATCGGCACGCGCCGCCGGCGCCGCTAGCAGCGCCGCCCACGTAAGCAGATACAGATCGCGCAATGGGACCGCCTCTTTCTGGCACTGCCTCTCTTCTAATGAGAACCACTTACTATTATTTCAGATCTGAAACTACTATCTTAACAGAGGGGTTCAGTTTTGCAAAAGCATCCGGACGTCTCTGCCGGCACCGCTGCCGGCCGAGCGACCTGTGATCGTGAGTGTTCGAATGAGAACCCTGTGATCGTGAGTGTTCGAATGAGAACCCGCCAATGAACTTGAGGGGCAAGACGGGTAGACCCACGGTTCGCGCCTAGCGAGGCTCCAGCAGACCGGCCGTGATATCGTACCGCTGCTCAAGACCTCTGCGACGTGATAGAACGGCAAACCTCCCTCAGCCTCGCCCGCCCGCGGGCCCCTGCCCTCTTCGCGTCCCGCAGTACACTAATCCTTGGACCTTCTCCAGGCCTAGGATATTCACAAACATTGCGGCGCCGTGGCCGCCTGGCAAGGCGCGAGCGTCAAAGTTCGAGCCGGCGAAGTACATGCGCTGGTGGGCGAGAACGGAGCCGGCAATGATGCGCTCGAAGGGTGAGTCCTCGCATCACGATCGAGCCAGGCAAACGATCCGGCCAGCCATGTATCCGCTGGGTGGGCGTGTGGCTTTGTGAAACTGTTGTTAGACGAGTACCTCTCTCGCAAACTCGTCGTCCACCTCGCAGAGTTGTACCCGGAGTCGGCTCACGTTGTCGAGTTCGATTTGCTCGCAAGCTCGGATCGTGAGATCTGGGAACTGGCCAAGGCCAGGGACTTCGTCATTGTGAGCATCGACTCAGACTTCTAAGAACTCGCCACAACGATCGGGCCGCCCCCTAAAGTGGTATGGCTCCG
>OKRF01000368.1:25746-26905 GCA_900290315.1 Candidatus Sulfopaludibacter sp. SbA3
TATGGCTCCGGCGCTGGACGCACCCAACGGGGGACGCCGAACGAATAATGCGCCGAGAGGCCATTCGGATCGCGGAATTCTCCGCCGATCCGGAACTCGGCGTACTGGTTTTGGATCGAGACTGACGCTTCTGGGACCGGTCTCTACGGAACTGCGGGGCGACAAGCGCGGACTCATTTCCGAGAACGCCGTTGGGGGAACGAAACAAATTTCCAGATCAATGGAGGCCGTTATCGTTGAGCGGTCGCGCCAGACCCTCACCGGCCGCGTTTGTTCGTCTGCATTTCGCGCCGGAGGACCTCATTCATATACGTCTGATACTTTTTTCCCCGCCCTCGGAACCAGTTGAGGACGTCGGCATCGACGCGAAGGCTGACCAACTGCTTGATCGGCCTATAAAAACGTCCCAACTCAACGTCTGACACCCGCGGCCTTCGTTCGGGCGCATCGGAAAAGTCGATCTCGGAGTCCGGGCGATCCGAAAGCGGCTTCAGTTCCCGGCGCTGTTTGCTGGTGATAGGAGTAGTAAAGAGCGCGTTCGCGGGGACTCGCCTTTCTTGCCGAGATGATACGGATTTCCTCTTCGCCATCTTGTTCCTCGCTTCTGTGAGCTACGAGCAGCATCGCGTTACAGCCAGCGGAGCCGATGGCGTGCCAGCGCTCCTCTTCGTCAACCCAAAGATCGGGGTACGATACGACATTTGGATCTTCGAAGATTCGTGCGGCCATTTCAAAAGAAACTCCACACTTCCGGCGGTTCGTGCGATTTCTTCCTCTCGTCCCACACGAACACCATATGTATATACAGCAGTGTATTACTTTGCACCGGTTCCCAGAAGGCCGTTTGGGGCCAATTGCGAGGTCGGCTGAGGGCTACGTGATCAATCTGAGCTTCGTACGAGTGGGGGACGATCCAGCCCAAGGTTAGCTCCGCGTTTGCGCCTTGGCTGAACCCGCCGAAGACGCAATCGCCCCGGTGGCAGTCTCCGGGTAGCAGTCTCCTTGACGGGAAAGGAGAGAGCGCGTATACTCCTTTCTCAGAAAGGAGAGAGCCTTTGACGAAACCGGTTGAACTCCCGAAAGGCACACTCGAGATGCTCATCCTCAAGGCGGTCTCGCTCGGTCCGCTGCATGGCTACGGCATCCTACTGCGTATCCC
>OKRF01000368.1:26915-28855 GCA_900290315.1 Candidatus Sulfopaludibacter sp. SbA3
GAAATCGCCGCGCCCGCTTTTACTCGCTCACCCCTGCCGGTACGCATCAGCTCAAATCCGAGACCGCCAAATGGACCGACATGGCCGCTGTCGTCGCCGGAATTCTCGACAAGAAGGCGGGCGAGATATGAGTCTCCTCGCCGCAATTCGCAAGCTCCGCGACTCCATCGCGCCACGTACCCACAGCGACGTCGAAGAAGAGTTTCGTTCCACTTTCGACGCCTACCGGGAAGACTTAATCCGCCAGGGCCTCCCCCAAGAGGAAGCCCGCCGCAAAGCCCGCATCGACCTCGGCCGGCCCTCCGCCCAAAACGAAACTTACCGCGACGCCATCGGCCTCCGCCTCTTCGACGAGCTCGGCGGCGACATCCGCTACGGCCTCCGCGCTCTGCGCCGCAACCCTGGCTTCGCTGCCATAGCTGTGATCTCCCTCGCGCTCGGCATCGGCGCCACTACGGCGATGTTCTCGCTCATCTACGCCGTCCTGCTGCACCCGTTTCCCTACGCCGGCGCTGATCGCATCGTGAACCCCTTCACGATCAACAGACAACACCCGGACGAGTATAGCTGGTTTGTCCTCAGCAAGGCACGAATTGATGAGCTGGGCCTTGCAGCTCCCGTCGATTCGGCGCTTGGCTTCAACAACTCGCACATGGAGATCACCGGCGGCGGGCTGCCCGAAGACATTTCGGGCGTCTACCTCACGGAGAATGCCGGGACTTTCTTGGGTGTGCACCCGCTTCTCGGCCGCAATATCGAGCCATCCGATGCAGAGAATGGCGGCCACTCCGTGGTTGTTCTCAACTACCGCTTCTGGCAGAGCCACTTCGGCGGCGATCCCCACATCATCGGGCATACGCTGGAAATGGATCACGCCCCCTACACCGTCATCGGGATCATGCCGCGCAGCTTCGCATTCAACAGCACCGTCGGCGTCGGCGATGTTTACCTGCCGGGCAGTCTGATGCGGGATATTTCCAACGTTCCCTCCATGGAATACTTACCGTGGCTCAAACTCCGGCCCCGTGTCACACTTGCTGCCGCCACTTCGGCGCTCGAGCCCATCGTGCGCCAGTTTGCGAAAGAGAATCCGCTGCGCGATCCCTGGCGTCTCGCGCTCGAGCCCATCAATTGGCTTTTCCAAGAGGAAACCGGCCACACCCTGACGCTACTTCTCGCAGGCGTTGTGCTCCTGCTGATCATCGGCTGCGCCAACTGCTCCATCCTGCTGCTGGCCCGGGGACGCACCCGCCAGCATGAGCTCGCCATCCGCAGTGCGATCGGCGCCAGCCGCTGGCGCATCGTCCGCCAGTTGCTCGTCGAAGCCATCGTCATCTCCTCCACCGGCGCCGTCCTTGGCGTGGCTGCGTCGTACTGGCTGGCAAAGCTTCCCTTCTTGCTTTCTCCGGATTCCTTTCCCGCCGAATCCGTCATTCGCATCAACGCTCCCGTCCTCGCGTTCTCGGTCGCGCTCGCGCTCGTCTGCGGCATCCTCTTCGGTCTGGTTCCCGCATTGCGTCTGTCGCGTCACGATGGGGCGCGTATGCTCCCCGGCAGGGGCGTTGCCGCGGCTCCCGCCAGGCATCGCTGGAGCGTTCTCATCGCCGCGCAAGTCGCGCTCACGCTTCTTCTCATGTCCACTGCGGGCACCGCCATCCACGGTTTTCTGCGGGTCATGCAGATGCCGCTTGGCTATGATCCCGCAAATGTCATGAAGCTCGGCATCGGGCTGCACATCCACGACGCCAGCGAGTGGAGCCGCATCCAGCCGCGCGAGGCGCGCACCGCTTACATCGAGCAGTTGCGGGAGAAGGTCGCATCCGTCCCCGGTGTCTCCACGGTCGCTGTCGCCGCCGTCGATGCCACGCCGCCCTATCCTGACGCTAAGAGCTCCTTCACCATCGACGGAACCGGCGATGGTGAGCAGCCGCAGGCCCGGG
>OKRF01000368.1:28865-36208 GCA_900290315.1 Candidatus Sulfopaludibacter sp. SbA3
TTCACCATCGACGGAACCGGCGATGGTGAGCAGCCGCAGGCCCGGGTGATGCTGGTCGACCAGCGATACTTCGCTGCGCTCCGCATTCCGCTGCTTCAGGGTCGCGTGTGGAATACGGATGAAAACGCTCGCGGAGACTTCATCGCGGTCGTCAATCACGCTTTCGCGGCGCGCTATCTCTCTTCGTCCAATTCCCTGGACCGGCGGCTGCGCATTCCCACTCTCACAGGTCATGGGCGCTACGCGGCCGCCTCTGCGCAAAGCACCGCCTGGCGTCAGATCGTCGGTGTCGTTGGCGATGCACGCAACGACGGAGTCGATCGTCCCGTCGTCCCCGCCATCTACGTTCCGTACACCACCGCGATGGCGAACTACTTTCAGTTCTTCGTCCGCACCCAAGGCGATCCGCTCGCCAGCCTGCACTCCATCCGCGCCGCCATCGCATCCGTCGCTTCCGACCAGCAGATCTCCAGCGGCTCCTTCAACGGCACCTTCACCCTCAACGAAGCCCTCGAGCGCGACCCACAGTACAGCCGCCAGCGGCTCTTCTCCATATTGTTTGGCGTCTTCTCTGCCATGGGGCTCACGCTCGCGCTGGTCGGCATCTTCAGCATCGTCGCTTACAGCGTTGCGCAGCGCACTACGGAGTTCGGCGTTCGCCTGGCGCTCGGCGCGCCAGGCGCGCACGTCCTGTGGGTCGCCGCGCGCATCGCCCTCGTCAGCGCGGCCGCGGGCATTGTCATCGGTCTTGCCTTGGACAGCTTTCTCGGCGCCATCCTCGCCCACTGGATGCAAAACGCCTTTGCCGCAGGCAGTTTGTTCGCAGCCGCCGCGCTCCTCGCTCTCAGCGCACTTCTCGCCTGCCTCTTGCCCGCTCGCCACGCCATCTCGGTCCCACCCGGCGAGGCTCTCCGCTATCAATAAAGTGCGTCCCATTTGACCAAAGCGCGGGTGCGGGCTATAGGAGAGCGGCATATCGACGGCGGGCGGCGTAGTGAGCCACAACATCCTTCCTGGACTCGGTAAAGCCCGATGCGCCCGCCGTACCGGCCCTCCGCCGTACCGGCCCTTGTTGCCAAATCCTTTGCCCTTGGCCGAACTGGGTAAACAGCGATATCGAAAAGTGGCCCGGTGTCCCCTTTCTGGCAGCTTGGGACCTATCACACGTGCACCAGCAAATAGGCCCCTTCCCGTCCGTATCGCACTCCGAGATTGGTCGAGACTGGCGCCCTGGCAGGCCAAACTCCGGCCCTATCTTGTAGCCTATGCCCGCAGCCCCTGCCCTCTTCGCGTCCCGCAGTACACTAATCCTTGGACCTTCTCCAGGCCGACGATATTCACAAACATTATGGCGGCGTGGCCGCCCTGCAAGGCGCGACCATCGCAGTTCGAGCCGGCGAGGTGCACGCACTGGTGGGCGAGAACGGCGCGGGCAAAAGCACGCTCGCGCGCATCATCGCCGGTTGCACCCGCGCCGATAGAGGCCGTATTCTGATTGACGGCAACCCCGTCAGAATCGCCACTCCCGGCGACGCACAGAGCCTGGGCATCGGCATCATTTATCAGGAGCTCGATCTCTTCCGCCACCTCACCGTCGGCGAAAATCTGGTCATCGGCAACCTGGAATTCAGGGAAGGTCCACTCGTCAATTTCCGCCGCATGGAGGCGTTCTGCCGCCCGTTTCTCGACCAGGTGGGCCTGGAATGCAAGGTGCGCCGCGAGGTCGCGACGCTCCCCATCGGGCAGATGCAACTGCTCGCCATCGCCCGCGCGCTCAGCATGAACGCTCGCCTGATCCTGATGGACGAACCCACCAGCGCGCTTTTCGAAGATGCCGCCGAGCGCCTGTTCGGGCTCATCGCCGGCCTGAAGCAGCGCGGCGTAGCCATCATGTACGTCTCGCACAAGATGAACGAGATCTTTCGCCTGGCCGGCCGCATCACCGTCCTCCGCGATGGCATGACCACCGGCTCGGTAGAGACGGCGCGCACCAACACCGGCGAAGTGATCCGCATGATGATCGGCCGCGACCTGGAAACGGCCGGCCGCGTAGCGCACTCGCCGGGAGACGTGGTGCTGCGGGTGGAGGACCTTTGCACGGCGAAGCTGAATAACGTCTCTTTCGAACTGCGTCGCGGCGAAGTGTTGGGCGTGGCGGGGCTGGTGGGTTCGGGACGCAGCGAACTGGGAGCGGCCCTCTTCGGCATGGATCGCATTACCAGCGGCGCAATCCACCGCCAGGGCACGCTCGGCCTGGTGCCTGAAGATCGCCGCCTGCAAGGGCTCATGATGCAGCTCAGCGTGGCTGAGAATGCAACGCTCGCGGTGCTGCCCAGCTTGCAGACCATGGGGTTCCTGCATCGCCGCCGGGAGTCGCGCGAGATGGAAGCGTTGCAGCGGCAACTCGACCTGCATTGCCGCTCGCCGCACGATGCCGTGGCCACCTTGAGCGGCGGCAATCAGCAGAAGGTGTTGCTGGGCCGCTGGCTGCTGGTCAACCCCGACGTCCTGTTCCTGGACGACCCCACGCGCGGCATCGATGTCGGCGCCAAGCAGGACATCTACCGCACCATCGACACACTGGCTCGCGGCGGCAAAGGCGTGATTCTGGTGAGTAGCGAACTGCCGGAGTTAATCCAGTGCTGTGACCGCATCCTGGTGCTCTCCGAAGGCCACCTGGCCGCCACATACAGCGCCGGGGAGGCCACGCAAGAGAAGATTCTCGCGGCCGCGGCCAACGCCGGAGGCCCCGCCTGATGCCCCGCCGCTTCCAGAGTCTCGCCGCCCTCGCCGGCATCGTGATTCTGGCGATTGCGATCAGTCCCGCGGCCCCCGATGGGTCGCGTGTCTTCCTGCAACTCGGCAACCTCACCGACATTCTGCGGCAAATCTCGCTGATCGGCATCATCGCGCTCTCCATGACGTTCGTCATTCTGACCGGCGGCATCGATCTCAGCGTGGGCAGCATTCTGGCGCTCTCCACGGCGGCCGCGGCGATGTGCCTCACGCGAATGGGTGACGGCCTGTCGTTCCCCGCGCACATCGCTCTCGCCATCGCCGCAGCGGTGGCGGTGGCCGGACTCACTGGAGTGCTGAACGGTGCGGTCATCGCCACCTTGCGCGTCCAGCCTTTCATCGTGACCCTGGCCTCCATGATCGGGGTGCGTGGACTCGCCAAATGGATCACCCGCAACGAGAATATCGATATCGGATTCGGGCACGATGTGGCGGCCCGCTTCGCCGAGATCTTCCGCGCCAAGGCGATCGTCATCGGCGCTTATGCCTGTGCGGCCGCGATCTTCTGGGTGGTGCTGGCGCGCACGGTGTTCGGCCGGCACGTGCGGGCCGTCGGCGATAACGAAACGGCCGCGCAATACGCCGGGCTGCCCATCCGCCGCACCAAGATCTGGGTATACACCATCTCCGGCCTGCTGTCGGGCTTCGCCGGAGTGCTCTACGCGGCGGAGAATCACCAGGGCAATCCCAATGCGGGCGTGGCCTACGAATTGGACGCCATCGCCGCGGTGGTGATCGGCGGCACGCCGCTCTCCGGCGGGCGCGGATCCATCTCGGGCACAATCGTAGGTACGCTCATTATGGGTGTGCTCACCAACATGCTCCGCCTGAACAACGTGGATAGCAATCTGGAAATGATGATCAAGGCGGTGATCATCGTGCTGGCAGTGGCGGTACAACGGGAGAGAGAATCGGCATAGATGAAACGGCATCTGATGGTCCTGATTGGTCTCGCAGCGGCCCTGTTATCGGCGGCATGCGGTGGCGGCAGCAGCGGCAAGAAGCAGTTCCTGGTGGTCTTCAGCCAGGCCAACAATGCGGAGCCTTACCGCGCCATGCAGAACTCTCTGATGCAGAAGCTGTTCGCGCAGGATCCCGGCGTGAAGCTGGTGATTTCCGATGCGCAGCAGGACAACAGCAAGCAAGTGGCACAGGTGGAGACGTTCATCCGGCAGAAGCCCGGCCTGCTGATCGTGGCGCCCAACGAGCGCGCCGCGCTGACTGCGGTGATGGGCCAGGCGATGGAAGCGAAGATCCCGGTCATCTGCCTGGAACGTGACATCCTGCAGCCCAATTACACCACGTATATCCACAGCGACAATGTCGCCATCGGACGGCTGGCGGGGCAGTTCATCGTCGACCGGCTTACGAAGAAGTACGGCAAGGCGAAGGGCAAGATCGTGGCCATGCGCGGTCTTCTTGGCGTGGAAGGCGAGATCAATCGCGACAGAGGCGCGCGCGAAATCTTTGCGAAATACCCGGACATCCAGATTGTCGCCGACCCGGTGGCCGATTGGATTCAGGCCAAGGCCAAGGACCGCATGACCGAAGTCTTACGCGCGCAGCCGCAGATCGACGTGGTATACGGCCACAACGACCCCATGGCCATCGGCGCTTACCTGGCCGCCAAGGAGTTGAACCGCGAGAAGGAGATGATCTTCGTGGGCGTCGATGGCCTCGGCGGGCCGGCCGGCGGCATCAAGAAAGTGATGGACGGCATACTCGCGGCCACCTTCGTCTATCCGCTGTGCGTGGACAAAGCAGTCGAAATCGCGGACAAGATTCTGCACACGCCCGGATTCCAGCCCGAGAAGGACTACACGCTGGAATCGCTGATGGTGACGCCGGAAAACGCCGCGCAGATGTATGAGAAGTTCACCGTTCCGGACGTGAGGTAGCCGCAGGAAAGGGATGACGTTGAGGAAGTCTGTGGACGCCTCATGGCGGACTGCGGTGCTGTTGATTGTGAGCGTGTCCTGCGCGCAACAGGACAATGAGCCCGGCCGTTCTATCGGGAGGGTCTCGGCGAAGGGCGGCCTGATCGTCATGGAGTTGGATCGGGATGCGTTAGGGAAAGCCAACCTGTTCGACCTTACTGGCCGTACCCTTCGCTTTACGACCGATGGTTCCCTGTACAGGGTAGAGAGCGGACCCCTGGACTTGGATTCGGACTACGGTCCCGAGCTCAGTGGAGCTGAAGTTACTCTTCGCAACTTCCGTTTCCCCTTTTCCGGTAAGTCATGGGAGTCATTTCTTGTAGGGACAACCGGGTCGATCCGCTTCGGCGCATCCGAAAAGGACATCGTCCCGACCCTTACGGCCATCGGGACGGAGGCATAGTTCTTGACCGGTTCGATCCATTGGCGGAAGTGGCTGACAAACTGTTCGACAGGGCCCCAGCCATTTGTGTGTTCCTAAAGCCGCGCCTGTCCGGTGCTCGTTATGTGAAGGAACTTTCCAGCCGTGTGGTCATCACGTGGGATCTCACGGAGCCGTTCGGCGGCCTCTTGGATTTCACGTGGTTTAAGACGGTGAATCGCTTTCAGGCTGTGCTCCATCGCGACGGGCTCATCGAGATGAGGTACCAGCAACTGGCCGCGAAGGACGCCATCGTTGGAGTGTACCCGGTTCCGTCCGGAGCGCGGAAGCCTGTGGCGGTTCACCTCTCTTCCCTTTCGCGCAAAGATGGCCCTTATGCAGGCGTGTACGAATCGTTCCACTACCTTGCCCCGCCAAGACCGCAGGATCTCTCCTGCACAATTATTCGGGCTCTGGGCGACAAGTTCGACTTTCTGGCCTACTACTCCGATTTCCGCATCGACAATCAGGAAGCCAGCACTCCGAGTGATGGTCCGGTGGGCGGCAATGTTACTGGAATCGGTAACACGCAGCACGAGCAAACGCGGCAAGCTTTGGCCAGCCGCTGCACCCAGGGCAGGTTCCAACTGGGGTTCGCGCAGCCGGTGTATGCCGGCTCTAACGAAGCGCGGGAGCAGCCTCCAGAAGACGCACCCCTCGGAAGCAGTCACGACATCGCGTTCTACTCGCGCCAACTCGCGGAGAGTTCCCCAGGTGGGAAACCTCTTCCTTACAACTACGCGGTCGGGCACCTCGGGCACGAAGTAGGCCACCGCTGGTCCGCGTACGTGTCTGCCAAAATCAACGGCGAGCCCGTTTCCCTTGGCGCCTGGCCGCATTGGGCGGCGGGATTGCAGGCCATCGTGGCATTTCGTTATTCGCTGCCCCTGGAGGCGTCAACTCTGGGAGGTGGCTTTTGGCAGGATAACTTCGATGGAACATACACACAGCTCCGCGACGGCTACTTCGTGCCCGCCTCGGGTTATTCTTATCTCGACCTGTACTTGATGGGACTGATCTCCGCGGCGGATGTCCCGGACTTCTTCCTGAAGAACCTCGCCCGAGCCGGCAAAGACACAAATGGACGCCCGGTGTTCCGCGCGGAGCGCACGAAAGTGACCATCCAAAACGTGATTGCCGCGGAAGGGCCGAGGTTGCCCGATGTTGATCACTCCCAGAGGAAATTCAACACCGGGATCGTCGTCGTAGTCGAGCGCGGGCACAGCCCCAGCCGCGAACTGATGGAAAGAGCCAACGGCATTCGCCGGCAGTGGATTGAGTACTGGAACATTGCCACCGGACGTCGAGCTTCGATGACTGCAAATCCACGCTGAAACTCCGGGACCCGTGCGCGGTCAACTCCAGATCTTCCCGAGCACGCGGCGGAAATTGCCACCCAGAATCCCGTGAATTTCGGCATCGGTATAGCCGCGGCGAATCAGGCCCTCGGTGAGGTCGAACATGCGGCGGGGGCATCGGTATAGCCGCGGCGAATCAGGCCCTCGGTGAGGTCGAACATGCGGCGGGGGTGATTGAGCCCTTCGATATCGTCCTTCTCGCGGAAGGCGTAGGCGCTCTTGTAATTGGCGTGCAGCGCGGCGCGTTCGCGGGCTGGCATGGCGTCGTACCCGAATAGGTCGATGTCGCTGCCCACACCCAGAAACTCCGGCCCTACCAACTTCTTTACGTGATCGAAATGGTCGAGCACGTGCTCCACTGTGGTGGGTTCGTCGGCCTTCACGAACATCCGCACTCCGGTGATCCCCATCACGCCGCCCTGCGCGGCCAGCTTGCGAATGGCTTCGTCGGTCTTGCAGCGGGGATGGCCGTTCACCAGCACCCGGCAGTTGGAGTGCGTGATGAGCACCGGTTTCTTCGAGGCTTCGAAGGCATCTAGTGTGGTCCGGTCGCCGCAGTGGGAGACATCCACCACCATGCCGGCGCGATTCATCCGCTCCACAATGGCTACGCCGAAATCGCTCAGCCCCTCATCGCGGCGCTCCGTGGATCCGTTGCCGATCATGTTGCGCGCGTTGTAGGTCAACTGGGAAACGCGCTGTCCCAAACCATAGAACAGGTCCACATCGTCCGCCGTGCGGAAATGCTCGGAGTTCTGCAGCCCGATGATGACGCCGATCTTGCCGGCGGCGCGCGCCGCATCGATATCGGCGGCCGAATCGATGCGCTTC
>OKRF01000368.1:36216-37632 GCA_900290315.1 Candidatus Sulfopaludibacter sp. SbA3
GCGGCGCGCGCCGCATCGATATCGGCGGCCGAATCGATGCGCTTCAACGTATCGCTATGATGCGCCAGGAACCCATCCCATCCGGCGACAAAGCGCAGTACAGTTTGAAATGCATCGGGGCCGCCGATACCAATGGCTATGTGGAAGGCGTGAATGCCCGAGGCGCGATAGTTGGCGAGGTCGGCGGCGGTGAAGGTCTCCGGTTTGGTCAGAAGCTGGTTGGTGCGCGACCCTGCCAGGGCGAAGGGGCTCAGCATGTCGATCACGGTAGAAGACTTCATCAGGTCCACGGCGCGCGTGGAGTATTCGGCGCCCAAGAGGCGCACGCGTCCCAGCAGGATCATGGGCGCGGCAGCAGCGGCTTGCAGAAATCGGCGGCGGTCCAGGGAATACGGCATACCTGATGATGTTAGAATCTCTAAGCGAAAGGATCAACCATGCGCCTCCTGCCGGTTTGCGCGCTCTTTCTTCTGAGTGGCCCCGTTTTGGCCGCCGACTCTCACGAAATTCCGCTGTGGGCGCACGGAGCGCCGGGATCCGAAGGCAAGACAGCCAAAGAGGTGGACGAGGCGCCCAACCAGGCGCACGGCTATCTGAAGGTCACCGGAGTCCATAACCCGTCTCTGACCGTCTTCATGCCGCCCGCCGACAAGGCCACAGGCGCGGCCCTGATCATCGCTCCGGGCGGCGGCCACCAATTCCTGAATTTCGATCAGGAAGGCACGTATGTCGCCGAGTATCTGAACAGTATCGGAGTGGTCGGCCTGGTGCTCAAATACCGGCTGGCCCGTGAACCCGGGTCCACTTACACCGTGGAGGGCAACGCCCTGGCGGACGCGCAACGCGCCATCCGCATGGTGCGCAGCCGCGCCGCCGAGGGGCACATCAATCCGGCGCGCATCGGGATCATGGGATTCTCAGCCGGCGGCGAGGTGGCGGCCCTCGCGGCCACACGGTTCGATGCCGGAAAGCCGGATGCCGCCGATGAAATCGATCGCGCCAGTTCGCGTCCCGATTTCGACGCGTTGATCTATCCCGGTATTCGCGCCGATGGCTACACCATTCCCCAGGGAATGCCGGTCACCTTTATGCTCTGCGCCGATAACGACCGCGGCCCCGCCACCGCTCTGTCCGTTCTGTATCCCAAGTTGAAGGCGGCCGGAGTCCAGACGGAGGTGCACATTTACGCCACCGGCGGGCACGGCTTCGGAATCAATCCCAATACGAAGAACCCATCGCCGGCGGCCACCAGTTGGCAGGTCCGGCTGGGCGACTGGCTCAAAGAGATCGGCATGCTGAAGGTCGAGTAGAAGACGCCGCAAAGCGGTGGCAGGCTATTGATTTCGCGCCTTTTGCGAAATCAATAGCCTCTCTCGAAAATCCCGAGCCGCGTGTCCGCCGCAAACCGTGCCAGGC
>OKRF01000368.1:37642-48665 GCA_900290315.1 Candidatus Sulfopaludibacter sp. SbA3
CCCGAGCCGCGTGTCCGCCGCAAACCGTGCCAGGCTCGAAATTCGCCGCCTTTTGGCGAATCTCCGTGCCTGGCTCGTGTTTGCCCATTCGCGAAATCCCCACGCATTTTCCCCGCCATTTTCAGCCCCGGGTGAGCCTTCGCCTCATGCGCCGACTGTCACCGTTTCGCGTTACCGCAACTTCAGCGCAGCCTTCTGCGCCGACCGCAGAGTGTTCTCCAGCGACTGCCTGGGCAAACTCCGGATAATGGGATTGATGAGCCAGCCCAGGCCAGTAGGCACATTTCGAGTAAGTGACACCGCTTCGCATTCCACGTAAACTCCGCCGTCGCGCTCTTCGAAGCGCCAGTAGGAATTCAGGCGCCACAGAAAACCGTGGTCGTGTCCGGGTGGGAGTTCGCTCTCCGACGATTTGCCGGCGTTTTGCAATTCGGCGATCCGCACGCTGTAGGACTTGCTGTACCAGTGCGTGGGATCCACCGGAACGTAGCGAACATCGTGAGTGGTAGTCAGCACAACCGTGACCACCTGCTTCTTCAACAGCCGCATGTAGACTTTGAAGTTATTGCCAGTGTGTTCGAGGGTCTTCGAATCCACTACTTCCGGCTTATAAATATTCTTCGCGTTGTCATAGTCTTCAAACATCGCGATCACTTTTTCGAGTGTCGCGCCGCGGACAAACATGGCGCCCACCCAATCGTGCAGCAGCCCCTCGGGCACTTCCACATCTCCGGCGGCGACCGCGGGCTCGACCACCACATCGCTGCGTTGCGCGTGCAGTTTGCGCCCGGCGTCGCCATCCATCCACAGGAAGGCCGGAGTACTGACTCGCTGGTCCAGCCTGGCTTCCAAGGCCTGAATGTATCGCTCGAATGCCTGGGTGGTGGCCGGTTTCAGGTCCACCTTTCCCGCATCGGATATCCCGGCCAGCAACAGGGTAGGAACCAGTAGCCAATTGTAGGGTGTCACCTTTTGTCATTTTCACACGTCAAAGCGAGTAGCATGGCAAACGCGGGCGCAGCGGTGCAGAAACCGAACTTTCGCGAAGCCGACCGGGCACAGGTCAGCTTCCTGGCGCCTCTGGAAAAGAGATGCCTCATCTGGCTGGCTCATCACACACCCAAGTGGATTAACTCGGACCACCTCACCGTTCTGGGCCTTCTGGCGCTGTTGGGCACCGGCCTCAGCTACTGGTGGGCGCGAGGGAACTCCGCCGGTCTGCTACTGGCCATTGGATTCCTGATATTGAACTGGTTGGGGGACAGCCTGGACGGAACCCTGGCCCGCGTCCGCCAGAGGCAACGTCCACGGTACGGTTTTTACGTGGACCACGTGGTGGATGCTTTCGGCACCTTCTTCCTGCTGGCCGGACTGGGTCTTTCGGGATACATGAGCGCTCCTATCGCTGCCGGGTTGCTCATCGCTTACTTCATGCTCTCCATCGAAGTGTATCTGGCCACTTACACCATCGGAACGTTTCACTTATCCTTCTGGAAATTCAGCCCCACCGAGTTACGCATTCTCCTCATGGCGGGTAACATCGCCCTGCTGTTCCGTCCCGTTGTGGGAATCCTGGGCGTGCGCTACAACCTGTTCGACGTTGGCGGCCTGGTGGGAATCATCGGCATCTCCCTCATGCTGATCTCCGCGGTGGTGCGGCATACCGTTTTCCTGTACCAATCCGAGCGCTTACCGTAATTCCATACCCGAAGGCCGCAACCCTGTGTCCGATAAGGGGGATGAGGCCGAAGTGTCTGAGGAACCGAACCAGCAGCGCACCAAGGAGAGTGTTCTCGCCAGGATCCCTGCGTTTTCCCCGGTGATCCTGCGGGTGCTGGATCTTTTGGCTCGCGATAGCGGCGACCAGGTCGGGCTCGCCCGCGAGATCACCGCCGATGCCACCCTTTCGTCGCAACTGCTGAGGCTGGCCAATTCGGCGCTGTTTGGCTTGCCCTACAAGATCGATACGATCCAAAAGGCCACGGCGACTGTGGGGAATTCCTGGATTCAACACCTAACCCTCTCGGTGGCCGCCGGCAGTTACATGAAAGCGGCGTTTCAGAGCGAGGAACTGGCGCGGTGTTGGCGCCACTCGCTGGCCACAGCAGTTCTGTGCCGCGAATGGGCCAGAGCCGCCGGCCTGGCTCCCGAACGCGCCTACACCGTGGGACTATTGCACGACATCGGCCGGTTGGGGCTTCTGGCCGCATTCCCCGACGAATACGCGCAGGCTCTCTCGGTGGCGGATGGAGATCCGGCTGCCCTTCTGAACGAGGAGAGAAAGCGGTTCGCCGCCGGCCATTGCGAGATTGGGCGTTGGTTGATGGAGGATTGGCATCTGCCGGCGGAATTCGGCTCTATCGTGGGGGGCCACCATGAGGCGCCCCAAAGTGGCTCCTGCGATCTGCTCACCGCTGTTCAACTGGCCTGCCGGTTGGCCGACGCGCTGGGGTATTGGGTGATTCCGTCCCCCAGCCCTACGACCCTCGAAGAGGTGCGGTCCCAGTTGCCGGAATACGCCCGGGAGCGATTTACAACGGAAACAGCGGTGCTGACCGGACTCATCGAGGACGCGATCACCGGCCGGACTATGGACATCCTGGCGCCGGTGAAGCCGGTAAAGGAAGAGACTCAGCCCGCAGTGGATTTTCCAGTGCACCTGGAGCCGCCCCGCACGTTTCCGCTGAGTTTCGTTTATGGGGGCCTCGTGGTTGCCGTAGGGCTGGCCGCTTCGGTGGTTTTCTGGCATTGAACGGTTCCGGGTGCATAATAGAAACCTGGAGGCTGTCGAATGAGAATTGCACTGGTCTTGTTGCTGGTGGGGGTGGCCGCTGCTGCGGAGTCCTTCTCGGGGACAGTGGTCGATGTGATGTGCCGCGGTAAGGACCTGGCGGGACACACCCGGGAATGCGCGCTGACCTGCTCCAAGAGCGGTTACGGACTGGTCACCGGAGACGGCAAGTTCCTCAAATTCGACGAGGCCGGAAATGCGCGAACTCTCTCGTCCCTAAAGAAGCTCACCAAGGATAAGGACCTGAAAGCCAGGGTGACCGGGACACTGGAAGGCGAAGTCCTGAAAGTGCAAGCCATCGACTTCCAGCCATGATCTTTGCGTTACAATCGTATTAGAGTTCATACTTCAGGTGTCACGTATGCCTNNAGTTCGATTTCAGAACTATCTGTTCACTGAACCGGTACCGCTTCACGGTTGGCGAACGCCCGCTTGTGCGGGAATTGTGGCCATTCTGGCCCGCAACCCCCAATGGGGACCCAAGCCGCTGGAGCCCCTGTATTTCGGCGACGCGGCCAGCCTGCTGGCGCCGGAGCAGAAGGGCGATCTGCTGGTGAGCGTGCTGCCCATGCCGTACTCCACCACCACACAACGCCGCGCGCTGTGCCAGGAACTGATTACCGCCTACAGCAGTCCCCTTTCGGTGGCCGCGTTGGCACGCAAAGTCGAGGTGCTGGAGGCGCGGCAGCAGGAACAGATTCAGCAAATTCTATCCCTTCTGGGCTACATCGCGAAGCTGTTCGAGCCGCAGCCGGTGGGCCCGCGAAAGCCCATTGGCTTCCTGCCGCAACTGACTCCCGCGGAAGCTACTGAAAGCGGAAGCTAGCCGTTACGCGCGCATAATATTCCAACTCGCCGGCCGCGGAGGGAGTGTCGGGGCCGAACGCCCACGGCATCTGGGCGCGCATCGCCGAGTATACGCCGTTGGACGCAACGATCTCCTCGCACATCGAGAGTGGATCGCCCAACTGCTTTCCGGCGGTGGCGGCCAGNNATCCGCTGCGTGGTAGGACAATCCGCCCGCCAGGGTGGCGCCGGCCTTGACCAGCGCGTCGGCAACCTGTCCGGCGCGAGCCGCTTCGCGCACTCCCACACGCACCACGCTCCGTGCCTGGTAGGCTCCGAACTCGACGTTAGGCTGAAGAGAGGCTGGTCCACCAAAACCTGTGAAGCCCCCGGGAGCGATTTGTGGGACGCCGAACGGCGGCAGCGCCTGCATCACGGGCGCATAGATGTTGATGACGTTCAGAGATACCGTTTGCAGGTCGGCACGCTGTACGCCCAGCGCCGAAACTGCCTGGGCGATTTGCGTAGTTTTGGTTTGATGGTCGTGCATGGCTTGCGATGCGGTGGAGCCGCCGGCAGTAATCTCGATCAGAAACTCCGCGCTGTCCGGCGCCACCCTCCGCACGGCTTCACCCACCACGGCGATTCCTTCCGGTGCCCGCGTCTGCGATCGACTTGCGTAAGTTGGGGTCATCTTCTTGTCCTTTTTGGTGCTCTCTTCCGGTCCCGAACTGGGCTGCGCCGGTGGAATTCCACCGGCGCGCGCCCGTTGTTTGGCTGTTGACATGCGAGTCTCGATAGCTAGAAACAGCCGGCCAATGGAGAGATGCCATATCCGGCCGCCTGGCGCAGTGCCAGTTGCGCCAGTGGATGGATTTGGCCGGTGGGCTGACCAATTCCGGTGGCGCCGATCAGGCTTTGCGGGGCCAGCGGATAGCCGAATGGCGATTGTGTTTGCGGCCAGCCTTGCAGGGCTGCCATCGGGTTGAGAAGGGGCTGCTGCAACTGCTGCTGCTGCAACTGCTGAAGGAGTTGCTGTTGCAAGAGTTGCTGTTGCAGCAGCGGGTTCTGCCAGGCTTGGCCCAGACCGGCAAAGCCCAGCCCATGCAGGTGTTG
Source organism: Candidatus Sulfopaludibacter sp. SbA3 (assembly GCA_900290315.1). Classification (GTDB taxonomy): domain Bacteria; phylum Acidobacteriota; class Terriglobia; order Bryobacterales; family Bryobacteraceae; genus Sulfopaludibacter. The sequence continues at coordinate 42,336 of OKRF01000368.1, forward strand.
GGGATGGATGCCGTATCCGCCAATCGCCGGATTGACGAAGGGTTGGACCGCGGTATAGGGCAGACCGAATGGCGTTACTCCAGTGGAGTACGCGCCCGGGTTTTGGTACATCTGAAACGGATCGTGAGTCAACATATTTGGGTTCCTCGCTTTGATTGCTTTCTTGGGAATTGGCGCCGTTCTTGCGACGTCTCAGGCCCAATCTTGCCACACGATCCTGGCTGGGGTATGCGTTCGGTGCCGCAGTTACCGCAACTGCGGCAAATCCGTCTAACCGCTTCATCCATGGCTCGCCGAAGCATGCACGAACGTCAGGTTCTTTACTTTGGATGCGTCCGGGCTCTGGAGCCAGTTCGCCAACTCGCTCTCGCGAAATCTCCATTGGCGACCCACCTTAATGGCTGGGATTTCTTTACATTCCGCCCACAGGCAGAGGGTTCGGGTGGAGATGCCGAGCCACTTCGAAACCGCGGAAGTGGACAGCAGGGGTTCGCGTTTGCCGGTTAGATTTTCCATAGGCCTTTCTTCCGTTTTCAACCCGCGGCGCGCTGGTGTCAAGATACGAATGAGTAACGGGTCGATGGCTCGTGCGCAATAGTGCAAAACGGAGAATTGTGCGCCCATAGAAAATGCGATATCAGGCCGGCCTGCCCTACTTCTTCACGTGCAGCCGGATGGGCTCTGGCGAAGCGTATGAAGACTGCTGGCCTGAGCGTGTTTCCACTGCGCCCGACACATAAATCATCTGATCGACGGGCTCGGCGGAAGGGAGCGCCTCAATGGTAAAACTGCGGCGCGATTCCGTCTCGCCGATCAGGACACCGTTGAGCCCTACGTCGAGCACGCGGACACGCGGCGGCAGGTTGCGGACTTCCACCGGCACACGTCCGCGGAACTCGCCCTGGCGCGCAATGGAAACGGTGATCTCCGCAGTGCCCCCAGGCGCCAGCGTCACTTCCTTCGTCTCCGCGGTCATCACCAGATCGGGACGCGGCATTAGGGAGATGAGCCGCAGCGGATCTTCCGGGACCTCCCGCTGTCCCACTGGAGAGCGGCCAGTGACTCTCAGAGGAATCGCGCCGGCAAGCTTCGCCGCGATCTCGGCGCTCAACGGCACTGTCGCCGAGATCTGTCCCTTACCGATCACGGCGGCGGCGGCGTGCAGGCCCGCCGGCAGGTCTTCCAGGCGAACCTCGATGGGACCTTCGAAGCCATCCATACGGAACGCCGTAACAGTGACGGGCACCGTCCCTCCCACGGGGATGTTGGGATTGGCCGGAGACACTGTCAGCCGGTAGTCGGGACGCGGCCGGCGGATGGTGAGGCGGTAGGGGTACTGATCGCCGCCCAGGCCCTGCACGTCGCGAATGGCCACGATGTATTCGCCATCGGCGGGCGCGGTGAAGTGGAGCAGGGAGTCTNNCAAGCCATTGGGAGACAGCTTCGTCCCCGGCGGGTAGATCTGCACCTTGTACAGCGCCGAATCCACCGCATGCGCTTCGGCGGTGGTGTCGAAGAAGGCTGTGCGCTGGCCGCCGAAGCCTTCGAAGACGCAGTCGTTATCGGGCGAAAGCGGCAGTGCCTCCACGCGAATCACTTCGCCGCCTACCATCGCATAGTCGCCGGTGTGGAGATTGTCCCACGCCAGGATGCGGATGCCGCGGCCGGCGGAATCATGGTCGCGCAGCGTGACGGCGGTTTCCCAAACGGGGCGGACCACTGCCCGTTCCATGGAATTACCCGCGGCGTCCAGCACTTCCAGGTACGAATCGAGAAGACTGCCCAGACGCTGCGCGTTCACTTCGAAGACCATCTCATCGCCCTTGTGCGCGGTGAAGCGATAGCGATTCATGGCGCCGGGTATCGCGATCTTGCCATTGATGGTCGCGGGCCAGGAGACGGATCCGCCCTGCGATTCCACTTCGGGCTCCGGGCTCACTGCGACTTTCACCTGATTGAAGGCATGCCCGGGCCGCAGCGTCGCGCTATCCTCGGAACCGGAGTTGGGCTTGCCATCCACCGCGAGTTTGGGGGCGATGTGGAAGCCGCGCAGCGNNACACCACGGGGAACTCACCCGCGATGATGCGGTAGATATGTCCGGCGCGACCGCCATGCTGATAGTCAGTTACCCGCACATAGTAAGTGCCCGCAGCGGCGAAGCGGTGCGCGAACATCACCTGCTCGGTGCCGCCGTTGGTGCCAAACTCGCGCACTACGTTCAGGTCCGCATCCAGAATGGTAACCACGGGCTGCAGCGAGGAGCCGATCAGCATGGCGCCGTTGTAAAAGGAGACCTCCTGTCCGGCCTTCACTTGAATCCGGTAATAGTCCACATCGCCGGGCTTAGAGATGGCGCCAGTGAGAATTGCCGGCAGGAAGGTTTCGAAAGCCTGTTCGGGAGTATCGTTGGGTTCGCGATCGGGCGCTTCGCCGTAATAGGGCTCGACCAGGAAGCGGCCCTCGGGACTGGTGCCGAGCGGTGTCAGCAGGCGGAAACGCACGGGGCCGATTTCCGCATCGGGAGAGATGTCGACTTCCACTGTCACCTGGTTACGCGGCGGCAAGGGACCCAGATCGATAGAAGAAGGCGTGCCGTTCGCGCCCAGGCGGACGTCGGGAAGATCGGGCAGCTCCTTTACGCGCAGAATGCGGCCGGTGACAGCCGGGTCGCTGAAGTAGATGGCGCTGGCGCGCGCCAGGTTGAGCCCTTCCACCGTGAGTTCCACGGTAGTGCCGCGCGCGATGCCGAGCGGCGAGACGCTATCCAGGGTAGGCGGGGTGGTGCGGTTTCCGGTGGAGCGCTCGCCGGAGTCCGCCAGCGCCGCGCAGAGCGACAACACGAGGCAAAGCGCGCTATTTCGAAGCCGGCGATTTGGCATGATCCACCTCGTAGATTTCCAGCGTCCCGTTGAAGATGCCCGCCGCGAGTTGTCTGGAATTGGCGGCGAATTCCAGGCCGAAGGCCCAGTCGGGCAGGTTGGCGATGGTGCGCAGTTCGCCCAGGTCCGCGGCGCGGAATAGTTTGACGGTGCGGTCCGCGGCAGAGGAAGCGAGCATCGTCCCATCCGGCGACCACGCCAATTTCAGAATCGCGTCTTCGTGCGCGATCAAGGAGTTCTCCGGCGTGCCTTCCTTTTCGCCCAGGCGCCAGACGCGGATGGTCTTATCGAAGCCGCCCGCGGCCACGCGTGCGCCATCGGGAGAGACGGCGATAGTGTTGATTCCGTCGGTGGCCCCGGAGAGCGTGTAGAGCCGGTCTCCCGTGGCGACGCTCCAGACTTTGATCGAGCGGTCCGCCGAGCCGGAGACGAGGCGTGCGCCATCAGGGGTGAAGGCCACGGCGTACACCGCGTCGATATGGTCGCGCAGAGTGCGGATCTCTTGAGCTGTGCGGACGTCCCACAGCTTGATGAGCTTGTCGTAGCTGGCGGTCGCGAGCATGGCGCCATCGGGCGAAAAGGCCGCGGCGTAAATGCAATCAGAGTGGCCGGTGATGGTGGCGGAAAGCGTATGCGCCGCCGCGTCCCAGATTTTCACTTCACCGCGGCGCGCCGGCAGTCCGCCCGCTGCCGCCAGCAGTTTGCCATCGCGCGAGAAGGCCACGGCGCGGACCGCGTCGGCGTGATCCGGAAGGGTCGCCAGCAGATTGCGCGACGCCGCGTCCACGATGCGCACTTCCTTGTATCCGCCCAGAGCGATGGCGCCACCACCGGGCTGGACTGCCAGGGAGTAAATCAGAAAGTGTAGGGCCGGTATCATTAGTGGTCGAACAGAAACTCCTTGCTAGTGAGCAGCGCCCAGACCATATCTTCCAGGGCTTGCCGGTGCGCATCGCGGCGCGCCTCTTCGGTGCCTTTGGCCGGCTTGGCCTTCTCCAGCGCATCGGCCATGGCAGCGCGCTCGGCGTCGGTGGGATAGCGGCTGAAGGCCGAGAGGTACATGAATTCCAGGATGCGGCGGTCAGAGAGTCCCAGCTTCAGGAACAGCGCGATGGTTCCGTCTGGCGCGCTGAGTTTCTTGTTCAGGGTGTCGCCGTTGATCACCGCCAGTGCCTGCGCGATGGTGGAGTCGCTGGCACGCTCGGCGGCATCGCAACTGATGCGCGCCGGCCGTCCAAAGGACGTGAGGAACTCCGATTTCACCTGCGTGTCCGGCAACTGCAGGGCGCGCGTGCCCGCGGGATAGCCGCCGAACGCGGTGGGCGATCCGGTCACCTGCGACATCGCATCCAGAATCACCTCCGCCGGCAAACGCCGGATGATGTGCTTGGAGTAGAACATGTTGTCGGACTGGTTGGTGGCATTGGCCTCGCTGGAGAGTTGATAGACGCTGGAATTCATGATGGTGCGGATGAGCCGCTGCACATCGTAGCCGTGATCCACGAAGTCTTTGCTGAGCGCGGTGAAGAGCTCTTCGTTCGAAGAGGGGTTAGCGGCGCGCACATCGTCCACCGGGTCCACCAGGCCGCGTCCCATGAAGTTGGCCCACACGCGATTCACAATGGTGCGCGGGAAGAGGCTGTTTTGCGGACTGGTGAGCCACTCGGCGAAGAGCGTTCGCCGGTCGCCTGGCGCATCGATGGCTATGCTCTGCCCGTCCAGCGGCGTAGGCGGCAGAGGCCTCGCGAGTTTCGGGTGCAGCACGTCACCGGTGGCCTTGGCGAATACGATGTTGTCGCCCATGGTTCCGTTCTTCACGCCGATGCGGGCGAACAGGTTGGCCATCTGGTAGTACTGCGTCTGGGTCCACTTTTCCAGCGGATGGTTGTGGCAGCGCGCGCACATGATGCGCTGGCCGGTGAACGCGAGCGTGGCATTCTCGCTGAGATCGATGGGGTCTTTGTGCAGCACGAAGTAGTTGAGCGCGCCGTTTTGGCGGGTGCTGCCGGAGCCTTCGAAAATCTCTTTGGCGAACTGGTCCCAGGGTTTGTTGTGCTTGACCGAATCGCGGATCCAATCGTAGAAGGCCCACATCGCCGTGGAATTCAGGCGGCGCGTGGAGACCAGCAGCAGGTCGGACCATTTGTAGGCCCAGTAGTCCACGAATTCGTCGCGGTGCAGCAGACGATCGACAAGCTGCGCACGTTTGTCGGGCGATGGGTCGGCGAGGAAGTTTTCGACCTCTTCCGATGTGGGTAGAATGCCCGCCGCATCCAGGTAGGCGCGGCGCAGAAACTCGGCATCGCCCGCGATCTTGGACGGCGCCAGGCGCAGGCTCTTCCATTTGGCCGCGGCCAGATCGTCAATGAAGTTGCGGCGCGGAAACTGGTCGTACACAGAGGTGCTGATGGCGTTCGGGAACGGCACGGTGAGGCGCGAATAAAGCACACGGCTGGAGTACCACAAAGTGATGGCGGCTTCGCCGGCGCCGGTCATTTTGACGCGGCCGTTATCGTCGACTGTGGCGACGCCTTCGTTGGTGGAACTGAATTTCACCCAGCGGGTCACGTCTTCGGTGTGGCCGTCGGAATAGCGCGCACGGACTACGATCTGCTGTTCGGCATCCGGCGCGAGCACAGCAGCAGCGGGGAAGACTTCCAGGCCGGCGATCTGCGCGTCCTTGTCGGTGGGCGGGGGCGCTCCGGCGGCGATCCATTCCTCAATGACGCGGTACTCCAGCGAATCCTTGGCGAAGCGCTTGCCGCCGCCGTGCGGAATGACGAAGGCGGGCTTGAGTAGGATCAAGCTGGCTGACGGATCGGCCAGGGAGACGCGGCGGCCTACCGACTGGCGCGTCAGGGTGTCGTAATCGGCTTGCGGGTCGTAGCCGCGCAGCGTGAGCTTGAATCCGTTCTTGCCCGCCAGCGCGCCGTGGCATGCGCCCTGGTTGCATCCCATTTTGGTCATCACCGGGATCACGTGATTGCGGAAGCTCCACTGGAACGCGGCGTGCGAACCCTGCACGCGAACGGCCGCGGTAGCTGTGCGGCCTTTGGCGCGAGCGGTGATGCGGGCTTCGCCATCGCTTACGGGCTGCACGATGCCGTGCGCGTCCACAGTGGCGATTTTGGGATCGGACGACGCCCAATCGGCCGCGCGCGTCCAGTCTTCCTGATGATCGGCGAGGGTCGCTTCGACGAGTAGTTGCTGGCGTGCTTCCGGGCCCCGGAGTTCGGTGGTTGGGGGCAGAATGGCAAGAGTTTGCGCGAAGGCCGGCAGGGCGATAAGAAGGGACAGGAAAGCGCGTCGGGATTGCGCAAAGGGGCAAACTCGAGCCAGGCACGAAGATTCGCCAAAAAGCGGCGAATTGGGAGCCTGTTGGGGGGTCCGCACGCGGGCAACGATGGGTATGAAAATGGGGGGGAACGCGTCGGGATTTCGCGAAGGGGC
>OKRF01000368.1:48675-52378 GCA_900290315.1 Candidatus Sulfopaludibacter sp. SbA3
GCACGGATTTGCGGCGGACACACGGCTCGGGATTTTCGAGGGTGGCACGGGTTTGCGGCGGACACCCGGTTCGAGGTTTTCGAGAGAGGCACTACAGGAGCTCCCGAATGGGCTCAGTGCCGCGATCGACCAGCGGAATCGGACGCCCTTGTCCGCCCGGCAACTCCGTTTGCAAGTCCATCCCCAGGCCGCGGAACACGGTTGCCGCTACCTGGGCCGGTGTCACCGGACGATCCTTCGGAGCCGCGGCGATTTCATCCGACGAGCCCACCACGATCCCGCCCTTCAGCGGACCCCCGCCCATCAGCAGGCTCCAGCATTGCGGCCAGTGATCGCGTCCACCCGCGGGGTTGATCTTGGGCGTGCGCCCGAACTCGCCGGTGGCCACCACCATGGTGTTGCTCAGCAGGCCGCGTTCGGCCAATTCGGCGAGCAGCGACGAATACGCACGATCGAACATGGGGCCCACGAGGTCGCGATAGCAACTGATGGGGCTAAAGGGTTTGGAGCCGTGAATATCCCAAGTGATTTCGTCAAATACCGTTTCGAACATGTTGACCGTCACGAAGCGCACGCCCGCTTCAATCAGACGGCGCGCCAGCAGGCAGCTTTGGCCGAAGCGATTCATGCCGTACTTTTCGCGCGTGGCCTCCGGTTCCTGGTGCAACTCGAAGGCGGCCCGCGCCTTCTGGGACGACATCAGGGTATAGGCCTGCTGGAAGGTGGAATCCAGCAGCCGCGCGTCGGCCGACGTTTCGAATTCGCTCACCGATTTATCCACCATCTCGCGCCAGTTGCGCCTGCGGTCCACACGCAGCGCGGTGAGGTAGTCGGGCGGCAGCATATCGGGCACCTTGAAATTCGGGTCGGAGGGGTCCGCATTCAGCACGAACGGGTCGTACATTTTGCCCAGGTATCCCGCGTTCTGTCCATGCGGCATGTTGCCGCCGGTGTTGCCGATGGGCCGTGGCAGCAGCACGTGCGCCGGTACGTCGCCCTTCGGCCCCTTCAGTTTGCTGAGCACGCAGCCCATGTGCGGATGTTCGACGCCGCCCTGGAACAGGCGGCCGGTCTGCATCATCTGATGGCCGGTATCGTGGACCGCCGCGGCTGTGTGGTACACGCTGCGAACAATAGAAAACTTGTCGGCGTGGCGGGCCGTGAGCGGGAAATTCTCCGAGATCTCGATGCCCGGGACATTGGTCTTGATGGGCTTGTAAGGCCCGCGAATCTCGGCCGGTGCGTTGGGCTTCATGTCGAACGTATCGAGTTGCGAAGGCCCGCCGATCAGCATGAGTAGAATGCAATTGACGTCGGAATTCGGTGCACCGAGCGCGCGCAGGCCGAACCAATCGGTCAGCGTGAGCCCCAATGTGGCCAGCGATCCGGCGTGAAGGAAGTCGCGGCGTCTTAGGCCGTCGCAAAACTCTACCGGGCGATCCGCGTCCAGACGAAACATCCCCGAACCCTCCTGGTGCTCCCGATTCTATCACTTGCAAGCTCCCGCGGGACGCTTTACTGTGGTGGGAGTGGTGGCATGAAAATAGCGGGGAAAACGCGTCGGACTTCGCAAGGGGGCAAACTCGAGCCAGGCACGGAGATTCGCCAAAAGGCGGCGAATTTCGAGCCTGGCACGGGTTTGCGGCGGACACCCGGTTCGGGAATTTCGAGAGAGTAATCATGAATCGACGAGCTTTCTGCCTCACTGCGGCCGCCGCCGCTGCCTGGTCCGCACCCCAGCCGGCCACGGGGCCTAAACTTGCGCCCCGCTTTGGCGACGGCCGCGACTGGTGGTTCCAAAAACGTTTCGGCATGTTTGTGCACTGGGGTCTCTACGCCATCCACGGCTATCACGAACAGGAACAGTGGCGCTTGCGCGTGCCCCGCAGCGAGTATGTGAAGCTACAGCAGCAGTGGAACCCCGTGAAGTTCGACCCCAACGCCTGGCTCGATCTCGCTGCGCAGACCGGCATGAAGTATGTCTGCCTCACTACGAAACATCACGACGGCTTCTGCCTCTGGGACACCAAACAGACCAGCTACAACACCATGAACACGCCCTACGGCAAAGACATTGTGCGCCTGTTGGCCGATGCCTGCCATCGCCGCGGCGTGCCGCTCTGTCTCTACTACTCCATCGCCGATTGGCACCAGCCCAACTATCCGAACCAAGGCCGCTCGCACGAGTTGCCACCGCAGCCAGGCGACCAGCCCGACCTGGCGCGCTACCTGGAGTATCTGAAGGCACAGGTGCGCGAGTTGTGCACCAATTACGGCGAGATCAATGGCATCTGGTGGGACATGAACGTCGATAAACATGTGGACCCCTCCATCAACCAGATGGTGCGGCAGTTGCAGCCGAAAGCGGTCATCAACAACCGCGGATTCGATCCCGGCGATTTCGGAACTCCCGAACGCGATACCGACACCAGCGGCGAAGCTGCGTTGACCTTTGATCAACGCACCGAGGCATGCCAGTCGGTGGGATCGGAAAGCTGGGGCTACCGCAAGGACGAAGATTACTACGACGACCGCCACTTACTGCGCAGTATCGATAAGTACCTGGCGCGGGATGCCAACTACTTATTAAATGTCGGACCCAAGCCGGATGGCACGATCCCCGCGGAATCGGCGGCGATCTTACAGCGCATCGGTAAGTGGTACGGCGCGGTGAAAGAATCGCTGGAAGGCGCAACGCCCGCGTCCCAACTTACCGCCAATCGCAACATCCTTTTGACACGCAAAGGGAATGTGGTGTACGTCCACCTACACCGCGATCCGCTGGCGGAATCGGTGAAGCTCAAGCCTCTGGCGGTAGCTCCGCGCCGTGCCACGCTGCTGAATACCGGTCAACCCGTATCGTTCGCACTGGACCTGGCGCCCAGCGACCACACGGAGCAGAAAGCATATCTCCGCCTGCGAAAGTTGCCGGTGAATGAGATGCCGAACACGGTGCTGGTGGTGAAGTTGGAATTCGACGCCGGCTTTGGGGGTTAGTGGCGGTGTTGGATGCGCTTCGCGCGTCTGTTTTTTTGTAAGACATCGGATTTTCCCGAGATTTAGCGTCAGGCCGCCTTGCGGAAGCCCTTCTTGGGGGCCTCGAAACGCTTCCTGGCCTCGGCGAGGCGGAGGTTCATGGCAGCGCGGCGGGCGATTTCGGGGTATGAAAAAACAGCGTGAGGGGGCAGGAATTCGCGGGGGTAGTCGCGTTCGATGTCGAAGGATTCTCCTTTGGCTGCTGCTAGTTGGGCCAGGAGGGTGGCTTCTTCCACGGCTTTTTCGAGGGCGGCCTGACGGTCCTGCTGCTGCTGGCGGAGGATCGCGAGGTTCTTTTCGATCTTGCGCTGGATGCGGGCTTCGTAGAGAGTCAGGAGCCCGAGTTTGTGGGAGTCGGTGAGCCAGACTCTGGTCTGGGCCAGAGCGGCGTCGGCTTCGGGGTGCTGGGTGTGGATGTCGTCGGGATCGTTGAGTCCCCGGGTGAAGGTGTTGTTGTCGATGACGGCGGCGAGTTTGAGGCGCCAGCGGTCGTCGGCGATGGATTGGACGAGGTCACACTCGAAGTGCCCGAGAGGTGCGAGGGATTCGACCATCCCTTGGCAGTGGGCCTGATAGGCGGCCTCATCTTCGGGGGTCATGATGCGGACCTGGCCGGTGAGGCCGTGACGGTACGCGTTAAAGGCGCGGGGATCGCGCTGGGTTTTCG
>OKRF01000307.1:0-164 GCA_900290315.1 Candidatus Sulfopaludibacter sp. SbA3
CTGTTCCTCCTGCTGGGCATCGTCATCTCGGGCGTCTGGATGCGCTACTTCGCCAGAGTGGATGCCGTGGCCGTGAAGCAACTCGCCCTTTCTCTGACGGTCTTCTCGCCATCTCTGCCAAAGAACTTGAGTGCGTTGTTCTTTGCGCATCTTGCGTTGGTCAG
>OKRF01000307.1:174-11790 GCA_900290315.1 Candidatus Sulfopaludibacter sp. SbA3
ATCTCTGCCAAAGAACTTGAGTGCGTTGTTCTTTGCGCATCTTGCGTTGGTCAGCACGCTGGCTGCTTACTTGCCGTTCAGCAAGCTGATGCATGCGGGCGGCATCTTCCTCAGCCCCACGCGCAACCTGGCCAACAACAATCGCATGAAGCGGCATGTGAACCCGTGGAACGCTCCGGTCAAGGTGCACACCTACGAAGAGTGGGAGGACGAGTTCCGGGCGAAGATCGAGGCGGCCGGATTGCCGGTCGAAAGGCACTGACCCATGGCTAACCCGAAACCCGAAGAACTCGTACAAATCCAGTACCAGCCCCCGCCGAAGGATTGGATGGACCCGGCGGTCGAGTTCCGCAAAGGCACTTTCTGCTATAGCGCGCTTGCCAAAAACCTCAATTACTTGGGCCTGCCGAATCCACGGGAGTGGCAGCCCTTCGACGCCGATTGGAAGCTCCCGCTGGACTGGAAACGCATCATCCTCGATGGCATGCGGGAGCGATTGGACAAGTTCCGCTCTTTCCGCCTGTTCATGGATATCTGCGTGCGATGCGGCGCGTGCGCGGACAAGTGCCACTTCTACATCGGCTCCGGCGATCCCAAGAACATGCCCGTGCTCCGTGCCGAACTGGTTCGCTCGGTGTACCGCCGCTATTTCACTCTCAGCGGCCGCCTGTTCGGCAGCCTGGCCGGTGCCCGCGACCTTACTGAAGACGTCATTAAGGAGTGGTTCTACTACTTCCACCAGTGTACCGAGTGCCGCCGCTGCTCCGTCTTCTGCCCCTACGGAATCGACACCGCGGAGATCACCATGATCGTCCGCGAACTCCTGAACCTGATCGGCTGCAACATCAACTGGGTTCTGGAACCTGCCGCCAATTGCTTCCGCACCGGGAACCACCTGGGCGTGCAGCCCCATGGGTTTAAAGACAGCGTCGATTTCGCGGTGGATGAACTGGAGGAACTGACTGGCGTTCGCGTCGATGCTTCCATCAATCGCAAGGGAGCCGAGGTGCTGTTCATTGTCCCCTCGGCGGACTACTTCGGGACGCCGCACTACTACACATTCCTGGGCTACCTGGCGCTGCTCCACGAGGTCGGCGTGGACTACACGTTTAGCGCCTTTGCCTCCGAGGGCGGCAATTTCGGCCTGTTCAATTCCCACGAGATGATCAAGCGGCTGAACGCGAAGGTCTACGCCGAAGCGAAGCGGCTGGGAGTGAAATGGATTCTCGGCGGCGAATGCGGCCACATGTGGCGCGTGCTTCATCAGTACATGGACACGATGAACGGTCCCGCGGACTTCCTGGAGCCGCCCGTCTCCCCGGTCACTGGCACGCGGTTTGAAAATGCGCGATCCACCAAGATGGTCCACATCTGCGAGTTCACCGCGGACCTGATCCATAACGGCAAGCTCCGCCTCGACCCCTCCCGCAACGATCGCTGGAACGTGACCTTCCACGATTCCTGCAATCCGGCGCGCTCCATGGGCCTGCTGGAAGAGCCCCGCTACATCATCCGCAACGTCTGCCATCAGTTTCACGAAATGCCCGAAAACACCATCCGCGAACAGACGTTTTGTTGCGGAAGTGGCTCGGGGCTGGGCACCGACGAGAATTTCGAAATGCGCATGCGCGGCGGGTTGCCGCGCGCCAACGCCGTCAAGAGCGTGCGGGACAAACACGGCGTGAACCTGCTGGCCTGCATCTGCGCCATCGATAAGGCCACGCTGCCGCCCCTGCTCGAATACTGGGTGCCGGGTGTGGACGTCGCAGGGGTCCACGAATTGGTGGGCAATGCCCTGGTGATGCGCGGCGAAAAGGAACGCTCTACCGATCTGCGCGGTGAACCCATCGCGGTAAAGGAGGCAGCGCATGCGTGACCGCGGCGTAATCTATTCCGGGCTGGTTCTGGTCCTGGCGCTGATCACCTTTCCGGCGTGGCACAACCTCTCCGCACACGTCACGGCCAAGGGGCCGGACGTCCGCCGCCCGGTGAGCGCCAGGCAATGCGTCGCTCCGCTGGAGTACATGCGGACCTCTCACATGAAGCTGCTCATGGACTGGCGCGAGACAGTGGTGCGCGCGGACTCCCGTGACTTCACCGCGGCCGGCGGCAAGCATTACAACATGAGCCTGACGCCGACTTGCCTGGAACAATGCCATGGCGCGAAGGCCGATTTCTGCGACCGCTGCCATAACTATGCCGCCGTCTCGCCTCCCTGCTGGAACTGCCATCTCGATTCCAAGGCGGTGTTGAGGAACGCACTATGACCATCTCGCGGCAGGCATTCCTGCGCATGACCGGCTTTTCGTTTCTCGCTGCCGCGGGGCGAAAAGCCATCGCCGCAATCACCCGCACACGCTGGGGCATGGCCGTGGATGTAGCGAAGTGCCTCAAGCAGGAAAACTGCACCAAGTGCATCGCCGCGTGCCACCAGGCGCACAACGTCCCGTCGATACCGGACCGCGCCCACGAGGTCCGCTGGGTCTGGAGGGAGTCCTTTGAGCACGCCTTTCCCGGACAGGTAGACGAATATTCTCCGCTGCGCGCCGCGCCGGCGATGCTGCTCTGCAATCATTGCGAGAATCCTCCCTGCGTGCGTGTTTGTCCCACGCAAGCCACCTGGAAACGGGAAGACGGCATCGTGGCCATGGACTGGCACCGCTGTATCGGCTGCCGCTACTGCATGGCAGCGTGCCCTTATGGTTCGCGCAGCTTTAATTGGATGGACCCGCGCCCTTACATCCACAATCCCAATCCCGCATTCCCCACGCGCACCAAGGGCGTGGTCGAAAAGTGCACGTTCTGCACCGAGCGCCTCGCCGTGGGCCGTCCGCCAGCCTGTGTGGAGGCATGCACGGAGAAGGCGCTGGTCTTCGGCAACCTGGCCGATCCCCATTCATCGATTCGCGAACTGCTGGAGACGCGCCAGCACACGCGGCGAAGACCCGAATTGGGGACCGGCCCGGATGTTTTTTATCTCACGTGAGGATCCGCCATGTTCATGCTTGAAAAGGCAATTGTGGGCAGCCGAAGATACTGGCTCTGGATCTGCCTTCTGGCGATCGTCATGGGGTTCGGCCTGGCCTGCTACCTGCGCCAGTTGCATCTCGGATTGATGATCACCGGCCTCAGCCGGGATGTTACCTGGGGCCTGTACATCGCCCAGTTCACCTTTCTGGTGGGGGTCGCCGCGTCCGCCGTGATGGTGGTGCTGCCCTATTACCTGCACAACTTCAAGGCGTTCGCGCGCATCACGATACTCGGTGAATTCCTGGCCATCGCCGCTGTCATCATGTGCATGCTGTTCATCTTCGTGGATATGGGGCAGCCGGCCCGCGTACTCAATGTTCTGCTCTATCCCACTCCGCACTCCATGATGTTCTGGGACATGATTTCGCTCGGCGGGTACCTGGCGCTGAACGCGGTCATCGCCCTGGTGACCCTGCGCGCCGAGCGCGAAGGCGTGACCCCGCCGCGCTGGATCAAGCCGGTCATCATCCTCTCCATCCCCTGGGCGGTCAGCATCCACACCGTCACGGCCTTCCTGTACAGCGGACTTCCCGGCAGGTCGCTGTGGCTTACCGCCATCCTGGCTCCGCGATTCCTGGCGTCGGCGTTTGCCTCGGGCCCGGCCCTGCTGATTCTGCTGTGCCTGCTCCTCGCCCGGCTCACCCGATTTTCCGCCGGCCGCGAGGCCATTCAGAAGCTCGCTGTCATTGTCACCTACGCCATGGTGATCAGTGTCTTCTTCGTCCTGATGGAGTTCTTCACGGCGTTCTACAGCCACATCCCCGAACACACCGAATCGCTCCGTTACATGTTTGTGGGTATCGATGGCCGCACCGGGCTGGCGCCTTGGATGTGGACTTCCATGATTCTCGCTCTGGCTTCCCTCGTCCTGCTGCTGGCGCCGCGCTATCGCCAGAACGAAAGGCTGCTCGCCGTGGCCTGCGGCATGGTCTTTATTTCCCTCTGGATTGATAAGGGCATCGGTCTGATTGTGGCCGCGTTCGTTCCTTCGCCTGTCGGCGCAGTCACGGAATACTCTCCGACTCTTCCTGAGGCCCTCATTTGTCTGGCAATTTGGGCGGCCGGATCGTTGATCCTGACCGTCCTGTACAAGATTGCGCTCTCCGTTCGCGAAGCGCCGGTGTTTTCTTCCGCGCCGGCAACGCGGGTGGAGGTGCTCCATGAAGCCTAAGTTCAACGAAGACTGGCTGGCGGTTTGTTTCGGGCTCTTTCTTTTCGTGCTCTCTCTCGCCACGTTTTGGGGTGGGGACGCCCTCGGTTGGGCCGTGACCACTTCGGTCTGGACCAGCCCAGGGAAGGCCCTGATTCCCGCTTCCAAAGCGTACTCCTGATTCCCGCTTCCAAAGCGTACTCTCTCTCCGGCCCGGTTGCGTTGCTGCTGACTTATGTTTTTCTCCTGGCACTCACATCTATCGGGGCCAGGGCTTTGCATTTGAATCTCCAACGCTTCGCGAAGGGATTCACCGCCGTCTTTGGCGCGGCGTATCTCTCCTGGTTCGCCGGTAGCTGGGCGTACATCGCCGCCACGCCCGATAAGCGCGCCGCCTTTCACATCGGCTGGTCCTTGAATTTGACCAACGAAGCGGGTTACATCGTCGCCTTAATCGCTGGCCTCGTGGTGGGCAATTTCTTCCCTGGACTCGCCGCCTGGATGAAAGAGGCCATCCGGCCGGAGCTCTACATCAAGACCGCCATTGTGATCCTGGGCGGTTTTCTCGGTATCACCGCCGCCGAGCAACTGGGACTCGCCACTTCCGTGATGTTCCGCGGCGTGTGCGCCATCATCGAGGCCTACCTGATCTATTGGGCGGTGGTGTACTACGTCGCGCGCCGCTACTTCAAATTCAGCCGGGAATGGTCGGCGCCTCTGGCCTCCGGAATTTCCATCTGCGGCGTTTCGGCAGCCATCGCTACCGGGTCGGCCATCCGGGCTCGTCCCGTGGTTCCGGTGATGGTTTCGTCCCTGGTGGTCATCTTCGCCGTCATGGAGTTGCTGCTGCTCCCGTTCCTGGCCCAGACTTTCCTCTCCCATCAGCCGATGGTCGCGGGGGCCTGGATGGGGCTCGCCGTGAAGACCGATGGCGCGGCAGTCACCAGCGGCGCGGTGACCGATGCGCTGATCCGGGCGCGGGCGCTCGCCGAGTACGGCATTCAATACAAGCCCGGGTGGATCATGGGGGTCACCACCACCGTCAAGATTTTCATCGACATCTTCATCGGCATATGGGCCTTCGTCCTGGCCTGGATCTGGGCCGCGAAGATCGATCCCAAGCGCGGCGAAAAAGTGAAGGTCATTGAGATTTGGGAACGCTTCCCCAAGTTCATTCTGGGCTACGTGGCGACATTCGCCATCATCCTGGCGGTTGGTCTGCTCGCTCCAGCACTCGTTCCAAAGGCCAAGGCCGCCATGACTCAGGCCAACGTATTCCGCGGAATCTTCTTCGTCATGACCTTCTTTACCATCGGCGTGATTTCCGACTTCCGCAAACTGTGGCAGGAAGGTATTGGGAAACTGGCTCTGGTCTATGTCCTCTGCCTGTTTGGCTTCATCATTTGGATTGGACTGGCAATCTCGTGGATCTTCTTCCACGGAGTCAAGCCGCCAGTCATGTAAGGAGAAAATATGCCAACGACGCACCCTGTCGAAGAGCCGAAACTCTCCGAAGAACTGGAAAAAATGCCGTATGAGCCACTTCTTCCGATAGAGAAGAAGCTGGTGCTCTGGAGCATAGTGCTGGGCCTGTTTCTGCTTGGGGCCCTGGTATGGGTCAACCAGGCCCTGTTTCACGGCTGAACGCGAGGCGCCTGAATGCATTTTCCCGTCTCCGGCGTCGAGTGCTCCCTCTGGCTCCCACCGGTCGTAGCGTTCATCGTCGCCCTGCTGGCCACTCCCGCCGGAGTGTCCGGCGCGTTTCTGCTCCTGCCGTTTCAGATGAGCGTCCTCGGGTTTGTGAGTCCCGCGGTCACACCCACGAACCTGATCTATAACATCGTCTCCGTCCCGGGCGGGGTCGGCAAATACATCAAGGATCATCGCATGGTCTGGCCTATCGCCTGGGTCATTACCGTAGGAACGCTGCCCGGCATCTTTGTGGGGGCCGCAGTCCGCATTCGTTATCTACCGGATCCGGGATACTGCAAACTGTTTGTCGGATGCGTCCTCTTATATCTGGGCGTCCGCCTCCTTAATGACGCCCGCCGCCCACGGATCGTCAGCCGGATTGCGGAGGGAGCGGCCGTCACGAAAGTACTCGCATCCGCCCGTCTGATCGCGTTCGAGTTCCAAGGCCAGAGTTACTCCTTCCGGCCAGTCACTCTGGCGGTTGTCTCGCTCGTCGTCGGTGTCATCGGCGGAATCTACGGAGTGGGCGGCGGGGCCATGATCGCACCGTTCGCCATGACCATTCTGGGCTTGCCGGCCTACACCGTCGCCGGTGCTGCGCTGCTCGGCACGTTGGTCACGTCAATTGCCGGCGTGGGCTCTTTCGAGATCCTCGGCGCGACCCGCCTGGCCGCGAGTTTCGCGGTGCGTCCCGACTGGGCCCTGGGCCTGTTGTTCGGCGTAGGCGGGCTGGCCGGCAGCTACTGCGGAGCGCGCTTGCAGATGTATATGCCGGAGCGTTCGATCCGGCTTCTGTTGGGGCTGCTGGTGACGGGTCTGGCACTCAGATACATCACCCAGTTCTTTGTTTGAAGGACAACCGCAATGACGACTTCATCCGAATTGAAAGTCCGCGAACTGATCTGGCAGTACCCGGATCAGGAGGGTCAGCCTTTCGTCTTACGCCACGAGGGAGCCGAGGCAGGCTGGCTCCTGTTTCGCGAGGCGCCCGCGGCTTCCACCGGCGGGTTCGACGGGAAGAGACTGACCTTCCACTACACCGCCAAGCTGCACCCGCGTGTAACGGTCTGTAGCGAGGAGGACCCGCAGCGGATCATCGCGGAGTTCCTGCCCTGCTGGACGGGCGGAGGCTGGGTATCGTTCGACTCCGGTGTCCGCTACCGCTNNGGTGCGGCGGACCGGCCCGAGACGCCAATCCTGCTGCTGCTGGCCTGGTTCCTGCGGATCATGGATTTCGAAATGTTAGTGGAAGGTCTCTTCCGGGTCGGCTAATGGGACACAGCTTGAACTCACTCGAATTCAGTCTGATCGTCGGCTTGTTCGGCGCCGCAGCCGGCTTTCTGGGAGCTTTGACAGGCCTCGGCGGAGGAGTCGTCATCACCCCGGTGCTGACCCTGCTGTTCGGAGTCGACATCCGCTACGCCATCGGCGCCACCCTGGTATCGGTAATCGCCACGTCCTCCGGGGCGGCTTCGGCCTTTCTGAAAGAAGGCTTTTCCAACATCCGAATCGGCATGTTTCTTGAGATTGCGACCACCTTTGGAGCAATCACCGGCGCCTTTCTGGCGACCAGGATCGCCACGTCGGCCCTCGGCGTGATCCTCGGACTCGTGCTGTTGTACTCCGCTTTCCTTTCCACCAGGCCGAAGTCCGAATTGCACACCGGTGCCCGCTCAGATCCGCTCGCCGACCGGCTCATGCTGGATTCCACCTACCCGACTCCGCACGGCTGGCAGCCTTACCGGGTGCAGCGAGTCAAGACGGGATTCGGCATGATGTTTGGAGCCGGCGCGCTCTCCGGAATGCTGGGAATCGGTTCCGGAGCCCTCAAAGTGCTCGCCATGGATCACGCCATGCGAATCCCCTTCAAGGTCTCAACCAGCACCAGTAACTTCATGATCGGCGTCACCGCCGCAGCCAGTGCCGGAGTCTATTTGAATCGCGGCTACATTGACCCGGTGCTGGCAATGCCCGTGATGCTGGGCGTTTCAATCGGTTCCCTGTTGGGCGCGCGGCACCTCTCGGGCGCCGACACCCGCGTTTTGCGGATCATCTTTGGACTGGTGGTCGGAGTCCTCGCAGTCGAAATGATTTACAACGGACTCAGTGGAAAGATCTGATGCATGCAACGGAATGAAGAACGCGTGGAGCGCACCATCGGCGTCATGCTTCGCGTTGGAGTGATCACGGCTGCCTCCGTGGTGTTTGCCGGAGGCGTTTGGTACCTTGCCCGCTTCGGCATGTTGATCCCGAATTACCAGACGTTTCACGGCGAGCCCCGGGACCTGCGCAGCGTGATGGGCGTATTGGGTGGCGTGTTCCGTCTGCAGCCGCGCAGCGTGATTCAGTTCGGATTGCTGTTGCTGATTGCCACGCCCATCGCCCGCGTTGCATTCTCCGTGATCGCGTTTGCGATCCAGCGTGACAGGGTCTATGTCGCACTCAGCGTCGTCGTCCTCGCCGTCCTGGTTTGGAGTTTGTCCGGGATGTGACAGCGTTTGGACTGCTCAGCGCTGCACGCGCAAAGTCACGGTCTGAACCTGCTCGTGACCTGCGTTGTCGCGGGCTCTCAGTGTGTATTCCGTGTCTTTGGCCGGCGTCGCTTCCAGGCAGCGGCCAGTCGAGGGCCAAGTCTCTCCTAAGGAGGGCTCAATTGTGACACTCTCAGCGTTGGAGACGCCGTAGCAAACTAATGCGCGGCTGCCGGGCCGGGTTGTTTCAGTGGGATTGGCGTAAAACTGAAGGACCTTGAGCTTCCCGTCCCCGTAGTACGCCAAAGTTTGAGCGTCCCTCTGCGCCGCCGTCGATGTCGTGGCGGCCAGCACTGGCTGCGTTTCGGAATTGGGTACGAAGATCACCCATCCCAGGAAAACCAGAGAGAAAGCGAGAGCGGTCAGGATATGCGGTACATATGCCCGTAATCCGCCGTAGTTTTTCGAGCAGTCAAGATCGGGAGTCATAGTGGAGTAATTCTACGGTCAAGAGGTTGTGCCACTATATTCCCTTCAGTTAACGCGAACTGGTCCAGGGCGGCACGTCGGTACTGGGATAGTACTGGATAGCAACCAGCATCGGGAGCAGTTAATGAGGCTCCCATGATACGGTGACTGGCGTCCCTGTCCCAAGGCCCCGGACCGTGTTGCCTCTCTCCTGAATGCCGAGCCGCGTCTCCGCCGCAAATCCGTGCCACCCTCGAAAATCGCCCCCGATCGCCCGGAGGTGGCCGGCGCGGGCCAACGCCCGGATGAAAATTCGTTAGCCCCGTGGGACAGACGATCGTTTTTTGTCGTCTGTCTTCTTCAGGCTATGCGGGCATTTTCAAAAGAGGCGAAGGAGCTTGCAACCGTACCCAATCGTCCATTTTCATTCCCATCGTTGCCCGCTCGAATTTGCCCCTTCTCGAAATCCCGGCGCGTTTCCCCCCCATCTTCATCCCACCGGGCGAGGCATAGCCTCATGATCCGACTGTCACCGTACTATGCGAACCTCATTAAATGCCCCCGGACCGGCGACTAACCCTGCCACACAAACTCGCGCCGAGATCTGTATTATTACCGGTACATAAGAATTGCCAGATCCCCGCCAGGGTGGTGCAATGTTGTATGGCCGTTCTGGCATTGCGTGAGCGAAGGGAATTGATTCGTGAACACGAAAATATTGCGGGTGTTGGCGTGCGTGAGCATTCTCTTTGCTGCAGCCCATCGGGTGGCTGGACAACAAGAGAGAGTCATCCGGGTTGACCTTGCTTATCAGGCGCCCGGTAGCGGACCGAGTCCTGATTTCAGCCCCTATGGGACCCAGGTCAAGCTTTCCGATTTGCCGGTGAACGCGCAGCTTCCGGAAGGCGCCGCCCAACCGGCCAAAACCGGCACGCTCCAGCTTGGCCCGGACCAGAAATCATGGATCAAAATCCTAGTTACGTCGGATTCCGCTCACCCGCGGGATTTATGCCGCCTTTACATCGACGCCGACCGCAACGGCAATTTCAGCGATGACGGTCCGGCCCTAATGGCGAAGCCGGGTTTGAATGAAAAAACCAAGGCATGGTGGTCCAGCTTTAACGGCGCAGTACTGCCCATTCCGTATGGTGCCGCAATCGTCGAACCCTACATGGTCAATTTCTGGACGGTGCGGAAAGGAGAGGAAACGCCGAACATCATCCGCTATTCGGTCGGCTCGTGGCGCAGTGGCAAGGTCAACGTCGAGGGCGTTGAGGCTCTTGTTGCGGTCATGGATTCGGACAACGATGCCGTTTTTACTGCAAAGGACAGGTGGTCGGTTCTGGCCGCATCTGGGCAGGACGCTCCCAGACGCGTCCTCTCCATCAAGGAAGCCCGGCCTGCCAGCCGCTTAATGTTCGTGGAAAAGGGCGGCGGCAAGGACCTTGTCCTTGAATTCCGCGGCATCACTCCCGACGGTCGATCGCTGAACTTCGCCATCGTCGACCTCCCCGTAACGAAGGCGGAAGATCGCGCTCCAGACGACACGCTTGCCGGCGAGCGCGCCCGGCCTCGCGCGCCGCAGCCCTTTCCTTGGATAGAGAGCAATCTCGATCAGGGAATGTCCCGGGCCCAAGAGTCCGGCCGCAAACTGATCGTTGATTTCTGGGCCACCTGGTGCGGACCCTGCAGGTCGCTCGACGAATGGATTTGGAGCGACGCCGAAGTGGCCGCCGTCCTGAATGCTGGTTACGTGGGAGTCAAACTCGACGCCGACCTGGAAAAGGATCTCGTCAAGCGATATCGCGTGGAAGGCTACCCGACGGTCATTGTGCTGGATTCATCGGGCACCGAAATCAAGCGCTTCGGCTACCTCCCCTCCAAAGAAATGCTGGATGCCTTGAGACGCTGATGGGAAGCTGTACCCGGACCCAGCTATTCATTTCTGACAGAGCCGATGGTGACGTGATCCTCGACCTTCGTGACGCCCGGAGCCGACCAGGCGGCGTGCATCGCTTCCTCGTATTCAGCGCGCGAGCCGGCGGCGCCTCGCAGGCTTACCACTCCATGGGCAACATGCACCTTGATATGGCTGCTATCGACTACGGCGCTGCGCTTCAAGGCAGCTTCGATGGGCGCTCTGATGTCTCCCAGACCCACCGCGGGTTGGATGACGATGTCGTTGCGGATGCCCGTGATTCCAATCAGCGTACACAGCGCGCGCTCGGCTTCTTCCTTCTGCTGTTGCCGCTCAACGCCGCCCGCAAGGGTCACCAACCCATCGGCCACTTGAACCGCTATCGTCTCTGGCACCAGGCCGTTCCACTCCAGGATGCCCATCGCCGCTAGTGCGATATCGTCGTCGCCCCGCTGCCTGTCGAAGGGAACGACCACCCGAATCCCGTTGATGACATGATTGACGTGAACCACGCGCCAGGCGGCGCGCTCGGCGGCGCATTTTTCCCAGAAGCTGTCGACGTGCCCGGCCAGTTCGACGGCTCCCCCTTTGACGGTTACGCTGATCTGGGTGAGTCCGGCGCTCAGTTCCCAGCAGATTTCTCTCTCGACGTCATGCTGTAATATCGTGTCATTCCACATGGTGTAGCCCTCACGCCACGAACCAGCTATTGTAGGCCG
Organism: Candidatus Sulfopaludibacter sp. SbA3; assembly: GCA_900290315.1. Lineage (GTDB taxonomy): Bacteria > Acidobacteriota > Terriglobia > Bryobacterales > Bryobacteraceae > Sulfopaludibacter. The sequence continues at coordinate 11,623 of OKRF01000307.1, forward strand.
TGGCTCCATCGTCTGCTTCGTAAACCCAAAACGACACCCTCGAAAATCCCGAGGCGCGTGTCCGCCGCAAATCCGTGCCACCCTCGAAAACCCCGAGCCATGTGCCCGCCGCAAATCCGTGCCAGGCTCGAAATTCGCCGCCTTTTGGCGAATCTTCGTGCCTGGCTC
>OKRF01000315.1 GCA_900290315.1 Candidatus Sulfopaludibacter sp. SbA3
GGCGGATACTGCGCCCAAGCCTGCAAGCTGAACAGCAGGAAGGCGGAGGCTTGGCAAGCCGTAGAGATCCGCATCAAGATCAGTCTCCTTTGAGATGATTCTACAGCGAATTCCCGTTCACCGCTTGGCTAATTCGGGCTGGATACCGGCAGCGCGGTACGCTTCCAGTAACGCTCCTTCCGCCGGTCCATGCAGCGGAGGGCCGCAGCGATTCCCTTCCTCCATCTCCACCAGAATGCGGAAACGCTCGCGCAACGGGGCGCTCTCGAAGACGCCTCCGATGTACGCCACGTCCACCGATTCGCCAGGCTTCCACAACTGGTTTCGGACCGAGGCCGCGAGCAGGGCGAGTTCCATCGCCGCGCGATTCACGATCTCCATCGCTACGCCATCCGCGTTGAGAGCCGCGCCGTCGACCAATCGCGCCAGCGTGGCCACGCGCGACCGGGGCCACTCGTCGGAATAAAAGCGATGCAGCATCTCGTTGGCACTGGCGCTTCCGGTGGCTTCCAGCAACACGGTGCGCAGACTTGTGGGTGGGCCCCATCCTTCTTCCATGCGGAGCGCGGCGCGCAGCGCCTGGCGGACCAGATCGAACGCCCCGCCTTCGTCGCCGAAAATGTAGCCCCAGCCACCGGCACGCGCCGTGCTTCCGGCGGCATTGCGCCCGAAGGCGATCGATCCGGTGCCGGCGATGGTGATGATTCCCTGCCCTCGCGCAGTCGCTCCCGCGAGTGCCGTCACCGCGTCGGTGGTCACCACCAGACGCTCAGTACGCAGAATCGCGGCGAGAATCTCCTGCTTGTCGTCCGGTCCACCGCTCATGCCGAAGCAGGCGGCGGCGAATTCAATGGTGTCCGCATCCAATGTGGCGGACTCGCAGGCCGCCCGCACACTGGTCCGCACGGCCCGTTCCAGTTTGGCCCGGCCTTCGCCGGCGCCGGCGTGATTACAGGGGCCGGCCTCGCCTTCGCCGAGCACGCGGCCGTTCTCGTCGCCAATCACCGCAGTGGTGCCGGATTGGCCTCCATCCACTCCCAGGAAGAATCTCATGGTAATTGATACAGCTTCGTCTCCTTGAACTGGGCCACCTGGCGCAGGCCCCAGAGATCGGGATTGGCGCGCAGGTCCTTGGTCTCCGCCTCATCTTCGAAGCTGAGGATGTAGTCCACGCCGCGGCGCCGTAGCTCCGCCATGGCAGCGCGGCGCAATCCCAGGGGAGGGGCGGCGTCGAAGATCCGCGGAGTGTCCGACAGGCTGACCCATTGCCCGGCGGCATCCAGAGCTTGCAGTTTCAGACGGATTCCCGGCTGGTCCGGTGCGGCTTCCACCAACACCGCGTCGGCCATTTCCGTCCCGTGAAAATCGATTTGTACAAATTGCCCCGGCCGCGCCGTTTCGCCGCAGCGCCAGAGCGTGACCAGGCTGTTATCGAAGGCGTCCCGGATGGTCCATGGATAAGGCTGTGCCGTGAGCCGCCAGGCGGGGTCGCGCGCCAATTCCCGCAAGCCGTCGAAAATGCGCAGTTCGTGAATATTCCAAAGGTCGTCCGCAGTGTTGGTCTGCACGATGCGAAGCGCCTGGAGCGGCCGCCGCTCGAAGGAGAATCGCAGACGCCATGTGGGCATCAACTGGGGATTCCAGGCCTGCTGCACAATCAATCCATCCATCTGATTAGAGGCCGATTCATAATTCACCAGGATCCGGCGCGACGTGTATGCCTCCGGAATCGGACGGTACGTGAACACCGTCGCTCCCGGGGCGGTGAACTGTTCCACCATNNCGTAATCGAACACGTGCGAACCCAGATACTCCTCCACGTTCTTGAGACGCAGCGCCTCCCGGTACGGGACCTTGGTCAGGTGCCAGACATACGGCCCCGAGTACTTGGGAATGTATGCCGGCCAGGAGAGGATCGCGTGGACAATCACCATGGCCAGCATCAATTGCGGGATGCTGCTCAGTGCCAGTGCCATGGCCAAAGCGACGAAGGGCAGAGGCGCGATCAGGAAGCGGGGGCTGATGTTGCTGAAATAGTTGCAGCCAAAGACTGCCGCTGCCAGAAGCAGTTGGCGGCCTTCCTTCCGCCGCAGGGACAGCAGCGCCAGCGGCGATAATAAGAAGATAGGCCCGAGGAGTCCGCCGAGAGCGCCATTAGTGGTTACGGCCATCGGAATCTGGCTGCGGCTGGTCAGGTCATACATCTCCATGTCCTTTCGATAACCTTCTTCGAAAGAGGTAGTTATGTATGGATTTGGAAAGTATTTGTTGTAGAATGGCGAGACCGGGTTTTGCAGCCAGATCCAGTTCTTGGCCAGCCACGGAACCACGACTACTCCGGCTGCCAGGGCCACAATCGCGACGGATTTGACCCTGCGCGTCTTCCACAAAATCAATGCCAATGCGTACACCAAGCCAGGCCATGCGGTGTACTTCACCGCAAAGCAGAATCCAGCGATGAAGCCAATTGCAATCAATAGATTAGGTGACAATTTCTCGTGAAGCGCTTGAAGCAGATAGAACAGCGCGAACGCGATTGCCGCCAGCGCCACGTCATTATAGGCACTGGTGCCGTCAATCCCGACGATTGGGCTGGCAAACACCAGAAGCGCGCCGCACCCTCCCGCCAGCGGAAAACCATTGCTCTGCCCATATCGGAACATCTGCCAGGCGAGGGCCGCAAGAAAGGCAAAGTGCACCATGGACGCCGCGGAATGCCGGCCGAACGCGAATGCGAACAGGAACAGCATCTCCAGGCCCTCCGAGAGACTGGCATACATGTTCCATGTGATGCGGTGGAAGCCATGTTCCCGGAAATATCGCGCCACGAATCCCAAGTGATAGGTGACTCCATCCGGGCTGGATTCCGGCGCCATGGAACTGAAGAAATACAGGATGAAGTAAAGGATGAAAAAGAAGATCAGAATGCGGTACTTTTCGGGGAGTTTTGGCCGGCTCCAGATCAGGTGCTTGCGGCCTGCCCCGCAGGCCACGCAGCCCAAAAGCAGGAAGCTCCAGGTGTACGCGAAGCCGGCCGCGCAGAGCAGAAACACCGCCGTGCTGAGCATGGCCGCTCCCGTGATGAAGCGCACCGGCCATTCGCCACAAGTGTCGCCGAGAAGCATACCGCCGAGAGCCAGTGCCACGGCAACGGTGAATCCGGCGCCGAAGAGAATGGAGAGCGCCTGCACTTCCCTACTCCGTGAACCCGGCGCGGATGAGCACGAACGACAGCTTCTCCCCCGGAATCGGTGCGGCGACTTTGTCCGGTTCGATTGCGACGAAATTGATGCTGTCCGGCTTCAGGAATTCCAGAGGCACCTCGTGCGTGTACTGCTGTTCGCCTGGATTCTCGTAACGCGCGCGATCCAGTTCGTGCCCGTTGACCGAAAAGGTCAATGTCACGGGACCGGTGAACCGGAAGTGCTGCTCGGGTAAAGCAAACGCCATGACGAATTTCGCCCGCACCAGTCGCGGGAGATAGAACCGCAGCGCGGGGTGGGCATTCGCCCATCGCCAGGCTCCCTCGCTCTGCTGGCGAAAGCCCGCCACGATGTAGACGTCCGCATTGGCATCGCTCATGGCGACGAAGTGGCCCGGTCCGCCGGACGACTCCATTTCGAGCGAAGCTCTCTGCGCCGGCGGCGGGTAGCTTTCCGGCAGTCGGGCGCAACCTGACAAAAGCAGGGGCAGCAGTGCGGCGCTGCGGCAGAATCGAAGCACGAACAGAGATTGTAACAGTCGACTGGGACACTGGGCGCGGTTAGCGGGTAGCGCCGTCGGTATTGCCGCCGGTTGAACTGGCCGACCGGCGACAAGATCGCCGCCGTTACCCAGTTGTCTCACCGGATTTTCAACCCTGTTCTTCTTCTGACTCAAACGACAAAGGCAGCCGGCTCTCACCGGCTGCCTCAGATAGGTAGGGTTTTGGCGGGATTAACTCTTCTTGGCGGGTGGGTTTTCAACCTGGAGATTGTTGACGACGTTACCGAAGCTCAAACCAGCGGTGGAGGCGCGAAGGCCCGCCACCTGCTTTTCCATTTCCGTTCGCACCACGCCGCTCAAGGTCACCTGGCCGTTGTCCACAATGATGTGGATAGTCGGCAGCGGCATCATCGCGTAACGGGTGAATACCGGGTCGCGATAGATAGCCCGCGCCACTTGCAGGCGCAGACGGTCATCTTGCGTGGAGAGCGGCAGCACTTTGATCTGATCGCTCATGCTGGTTACGCCCGGCACGTGGCGGACGAGCCGTTCGATATCATCCTTCTTATACGGCTGGCTTACCCAGCCGATCAGTTCCACCTGGCCGCCCGATACGCGAAAGCTCACGTCGTCCCAAATGGTGTACCGCGGGTACATCACGACTTCATGGCGCACCTGCGCGGCAATTGCTTCATCAGTCCCCGGCAGGGGCTTGGCCTCTTTGGAGGCACCCAGCATCATCGTCGCGCTGATCAGCAGCATTCCAAACATCCTGGAGTTCATTTCTCTGTTCCTCCTGCCTATAAGAACGAGAAAGAGAAGCTGTAGGTGTACAGGTTTTTGTAAAGGTTGGTAATCACAAAGGTAGCTAAATAGAGCTACACCGATTTGTCTTTGGCGTAGCAGAGCGAGTTCAGCTCGCACGCCGAACACTGCGGATTGCGCGCCTGGCACAAGGCCCGGCCGTGCAGGATGATCTGGTGCGAAAACAGAATCCACTTATCCTGCGGGATGATCTTCACCAGGTCCTGCTCGATCTTCACGGGGTCGGTGTTCTTGGTCAGGTCGAGGCGCGCCGAAAGGCGTTGCACATGGGTATCGACCACCACACCCGATGCGATCCCATAAGCCGTGCCCAGCACGACGTTGGCGGTCTTGCGAGCGGCGCCCGGAATGGTCAGCATTTCTTCCATGGTCTTGGGCACCTTGCCGCCAAACGCTCCCGTCACGCGCTGCGCCGCGCCGACGATGGATTTCGCCTTGTTGTTGAAGAACCCCGTGCTGCGGATATCCTGCGCCAGCACTTCCGGCCGCACCGCGGCGAAGTCGGCGGGCGTAGGGTATTTGGCGAACAGTCCCGGCGTGACTTCGTTGACGCGCTTATCGGTGCATTGCGCGGAAAGAATGGTGGCCACCAGCAGTTGCCAGGGATTCTCGTGATGCAGCGCGCACGTGGCGTTGGGGTACATCTTGTCGAGCCGCTGCAGGATCTCGGCGACTCGCTGCTTGCGTTCGGCTGCGTTTTTTGGACGTTTCACGTAAGCTCGTACAAGGTCATGCGGGAGCGCCTTGTTCTGCTCACCGCGGCGTTGCTGGCTTTTGGCGCTTCGCTCGGTTCGGGCTTTCACTTTGACGATTATGCCATTTTCGCCGACCCGGCTCTGAACAGTCCCCGGGGCTGGCTGGAAATCTGGACGCTGCGGCAGACTCGTCCGCTCACTTATCTCACGTTCTGGATCAACACCGGGCACTCCGCCTTTGGCTTTCACGCACTCAATCTGGCGCTGCACCTGGGTGCTGTGATGCTGGCGTACGAGTGCCTCCGCCGCCTTCTGCCCCAGCGCGCCGCACTGCTGGCGGCCGCGATCTTTGGAGTCCATCCGCTGCAGGCTGAATCCGTGGACTACGTTTGGGGACGCAGCATCGTGCTGGCATCGCTGCTGTGCCTGGCATCGCTATTGGCGTGGCTGCGCGGCGCCCGCTGGCAGGCCGTGGCGTGGTTCCTCGCTGCCTTGCTGGCCAAAGAGGAAGTCGCAGCCTTTCCGCTGATGATGCTGCTGCTCAACGGAAAGGAACGCCGCGCGTGGCCGCCTATCGCTACCATGTGTATGCTCTCGCTCGCCGCCGGTGTGCGCGTCGTCTGGGCCCTCGCCGTGACTTCGGGCGCTCCCGCCGGCGTGCAGGCGGGCATCTCTCCGTGGCATTACTTCCTGGCGCAGGGCGTCGTGATCTGGCGATATCTCCGGCTGATGGCGATTCCGTGGGGCTTTACAGTAGATCCGGAAATCGCTGTGCCGCCGGTGTGGTTGGGCCTGGCGGCGTGGGCGGCGCTGGCGGCCGTCGTGGTGCTCGCCTGGCGTCGCGAGGCAGGGCCCTGGATACTCGCCGGATTGCTGCTGCTTCTGCCGAGCTCTTCCCTGTTTCCCGCCGCCGACCTGGCTGCCGACCGCCGCATGTACCTTCCGCTGCTGGCCTTCGCGGCGGCAGGGGTGAGCTTATGGAACACTCCCTTACGGTCGTGGCTCGGATCTGAGCCGCGCGCGTCAGCAAGCGGTTTGGCCATCGTCCTGGCATTGCTGACCGGGCTCTCCTTCGCTCGCACCCAAGTGTGGGCGAGCGACGAATCGCTCTGGCGCGAGGCGGTCCGCCGTGCGCCGGACAAGGTCCGTCCCAAAATTCAACTGGCGCGGGCCGTTCCTGCGCAGGAAGCATTGCAACTGCTGGCCGCCGCGAAGGCACAGGCTCCCGACGATCCCAATGTTGCTATGGAGACCGGGAAAGTCCTGCTGTCGCAGAACCAACCCGCCGCGGCGCTCAGCGAGTTCGGGCGGGCCCTGGCCCTCAATCCGCGCGACGCCGCCGCCTATAACAACCGGGGCGCGGCACTCGCCGCCCTGGGCCAAGCCGACGCCGCCCGTCAGGATTTCGAGCGCGCCTTGCGCCTGGACCCCACGCTGCTTAGCGCCCGCCAGAACCTCCAGGCAGTACAGGGGCGGTGATCTGGACGTCGGTAGTCACGTTCTGCCAGTCCGGCATTTCGTAGATCTTGAACTTGCTGTTCAGCGGAGCTTCCGTTTCCTTCGATTCGAAGGGCCGCAGGTTGGTGGCAAACGAAAATGTTCCCTGCGCTTCTTCGTCGCTTTTATGCGTGCTTGCCCAGATGGTGACGTTGCCGGCAAGACCGGCCAGATCCATGCCGGAATGGTTGGTGAGGACGAATTTCACGATCGTCTTCGCCTTGCTCTTGGGGTCCTCATCGAACCGGATGCCCGATACTTCGATGTTCCTCTGTATGGGATTGGTGGCTGTGCCGGGCTTGGCGGCGGGACTCTCCACGGCGGTGGAGGGCTTGGTTTCCCCGTGGCTGGAGAACAGCCAGATGGCGCCGCCAATCACGGCCGTGGTCCCGGCGGCTACCAACACAGTGAGGATCCAGGTAGGCAAACCGCGGCTGGGCGGTTGCGGCATCCAGTATCCCGGCGGAGGCGGCGGTGGTGCATACTGCGGCGGCTGTTGTGGCGGATAGGCATACGGCGGGGGTGGTGGAGCTTGCGGCTGATACGCCTGCGGCTGCGCCGGTTGCGGGTACGGCGGCGGTGGAGCGTATGCCGGCGGAGGTGCGGGCTGCACCCCGGGAACCGGCGGCGGTTGGGCCGGTGGGACGGGTTGAGGGGCCTGGGCTGCCTTCTCTGCACAATTCGGGCAATCCGTGTAGGCCGGGGGAACTTCCTTTCCGCACTGCGGGCAGATCCACGTGAACATGCTCGATCCTCTTTCCTAGTGTACGGCGGTTATTCCAATGTAGGAGTACATGCGGCCCGCCGACTCCCGGTCCCTGCGAAAGGAATGGAACTGCGCGCCGCACATGGTGCAAAGTCCAGAGACGTACAGGCGCGCGATTGGGATTCCAGTATTTGCGAGTTGGCGAAGGTTCTCCGCGGCGAGATCGAGATGCACCCTGCCCTGCAAGCCGAATTGCGCCGCCACTTCCGGTCCCACCTCATAGCAGCATTTGCCGATGGCCGGTCCGATGGCGGCATGCAGATCGGCGGGCGCGGTGCCAAAGCGCGTGCCCATGGCCTCGACGGCCCGCTCCACGATGTGCGCCGCGGTGCCGCGCCATCCGGCATGCGCCGCGGCCACCGCGCGATTCCTCTCGTCGGCCAGAAGAATGGGGATGCAATCGGCGGTCTTCACGGCCACCACGGCGCCGGGCCGATTCTCTAGCAAGGCATCGGCCTCTCCCAGGACCCCTGGCCGGCCTCCAGCAGCCACACACGCGGCGGAATGCACCTGCTTCACTGTGGCGAGTTGCGGGAAAAGCGCGGGGACGCCGGCATGGCGCGTGCCGAAGCCGTGCTGCAACCAGCCAAAGGAATCCAGTTCACTGGCGCGATAGATCTGGCGGGAATCCAGGTAGAACACGGTTTACGCCGGATTCTGAACCTGGGCGATGCGGATCTGCTGCTTGAACTCCTCCAGCATGCTCTCGTCGAGCCGCACTTCGGTGGGACGCTTCACCAGCGTGGTCATCTGATCGATCTTGTCCTGCAATTTGAGCAGGCCGTAGAAGAGATTCTCAGGACGCGGCGGGCAGCCCGTGATGTACACGTCCACCGGGACGATTTTGTCCACGCCCTGCAGCACGGCGTAGGTGTTGAACGGACCGCCCACGCTGGAGCAGGCGCCCATGGAGATGCACCACTTCGGATCGGGCATCTGGTCCCAGATGCGCTTCAGCACCGGGGCCATCTTCAGCGTGACGGTGCCGGCGACAATCATCAGGTCGCTCTGCCGGGGGCTGGGGCGGAAGACCTCGGCGCCGAAGCGCGCAATGTCGAACCGCGAAGTGCTTGCCGCGATCATTTCGATGGCGCAGCAGGCAAGCCCGAAGGTGAGTGGCCAGATCGCCGACTTGCGCGCCCAGTTGAACACATGATCCACCGACGTGGTGATGACGTTTTGCTCAAACTGGTTTTGAATGAAAGAAGCCACGCAGAAATTGTAACGCATTATCCTGTGAGGATGGCGTGGAACGCGGCACAGTATGAGGCGGGGTATTCGTTCGTCTGGCAGTATGGGCGGGATTTGCTGGGTCTGCTGGCGCCGCGGGCCGGCGAGCGGATCCTGGATGTAGGATGCGGCACCGGGCAACTCACCGCGGAAATCGCGGCAGCGGGCGCGGTGGTGACGGGCATCGACAGTTCCGAGGCGATGGTGGAGCAGGCGCGGCGCAACGCTCCGGGGTTGGACTTCGAGGTGCACGACGTGTGCCGCTTGCCGTATCGCGAAGAGTTCGACGCGGTCTTCTCCAACGCGGTGCTGCATTGGGTGCCACAGGCCGAGGAAGCGGCGGCGGCGATGGCGCGGTCCCTGAAGCCCGGCGGCCGCCTGGTGGTGGAGTTGGGTGGTCGCGGGAATGTGCGGGCGCTGGTGTCAGCCTCCGACCGGGCGCTGCGAGAGTTGGGCGTGGCCGATCCCGAGCGCTACCATCCGTGGTACTACCCGAGCGTCAGCGAATACACGTCCATCCTGGAGCGGAGCGGCCTGGAAGTGACATTCGCCGCGCTCTTCGATCGTCCCACGCCGCTCGATCACGGGCTGGCCGGCTGGTACGAAATGTTCGGCAAGCGGCTGGTGGAGGGGCTCAGTCCGGAGCAATTGCCGGAGTATTACCGCCTCGTCGAGCGCTTCGCATCCGAGAAGCTGCGGAGCGAGAAGGGCTGGGTCGCGGACTACCGCCGCCTGCGGGTCGTGGCAATTCGGTGTCAGGCTACATAACCTCGGAATTCCCCCGATAATTCCGAGGTTATGTAGCCTGACACCGAATTATTCTTATTCTTGAGAAGTCCTCGGCCCCGACGGCACCATCTCCCTTAAATGGGAAGGATTTCGCGAGTCGTGCTGCCTGGCTGCTGGCATCACGTCACACAGCGGGGTAACCACCGCCAGACGGTCTTCTTTGACGATTCGCAGCGCCAGTTTTACCTGCATCTTCTGCATGGTCACTGCAAGCGAGATGGCGTCGCCCTCGGTGGGTACTGCCTGATGGGGAACCACGTGCACATTCTGGCCATCCCGTCGACTGAAGCCAGCTTGTCTTATGCCCTCGGAAGAACCCACAACGACTACGCCCGCTGGCTCCATCTGCGCAGGGACGAAGCGGGGCATCTCTGGCAGAATCGCTTCTATTCTTGCCCGCTGGACGACGCCGGACGGTGGGAGGCACTCCGCTACGTGGAACTGAATCCTGTGCGCGCCGGGTTCGTGCGATATGCAGCCGACTGGCCCTGGTCCAGCGCTGAAGCGCACTTACTCGGTCGAGATCCTCGGAACCTGCTGGCCTGGGACGAATGGCGCGAATGCTGGTCGGCGGACAGGTGGAACGAGGCGCTCAGAGCGGGAATTGCAGACGCGGAATTGATGGAGCGAATCCGCCAGTCCACCGTCGCTGGCCGCCCGCTCGGCAGTCACGGATTCGTACACAACGCTGAGGCGCGACTTGGCCGCCGGCTGGCGCGGGCGAAGCCTGGTCCGAAGCCCCAGATTGTAGTCCGGAGCGTGCTTCTTCGCTCGCAAATCCCTTTCGCGAATTTCGAGGTTATGTAGCCTTCTCGAAAGTCCCGAGCCGTGAGCCCGCCGCAAACCCGCGCCACCCTCCAAATTCGCCGCCTTGGCGCATCTTCGTGCCTGGTTCGAGTTTGCCCCTTACGAAATCCCGACGCGTTTTACCCGCCATTTTCATCCACCGCGTAAGGCATCGCCTCATGAGCCGACTCTCTCGAAAATGGCCGTGCCGTTCGTAAGATGACAGACGACAAAAGACGATCGTCTGTCCCACGGGGCTAACGAGTTTTCATCCCACAGGGTGAGGCTTCGCCTTATGAGCCGACTGTCACCGTATCATGCGAACCGCATTTAATTGATGGCCAGGGTGCGATCTTCGGAATTTTCGAGTACGGTCGACTGCAGAGATTCCAAAGCTTCCACCACGCGCTCTACCAGGTCGTCGGTTTGCGCCATGGCGGTGCGCGCCGCATCGATGGCGGTGGCCTGAGTTTGCAAAGACTTTTCAAAGTTCACGAAGTCTTCGGCCACCAGATCGCGCAGTTCGGTAACCTGGCGGCGGATTCCCTCCACAGCCTGTTCCAGTTGGGTGTTGTCGGGAACCGCGGGCTCCACCTGCTCCAACCGTTCGATGCGTTGCAGCGCTTCTTCGAGCCGTTGTTCCATCTGACCCAGCCGGCTGGTGATGCGTGTCTCCATCTGTTTCAGTTCCTCGCGCAGTGCCGCGTCGGGCGCGGGAACGGGTTCGCGGCCGAGTGCCTCCGCAACGGCCAATTGCATGTCGGAAATGACCTTCTCATTGGCCTTCAGGCGACCTGCCACACGCGCTTCGAGTTGCAGCATTTCGGTGCGTAATGCGGACTCGGAGCTGGAATCGTGACTGAGTACCTCGGCGGCCAGCCGCTGCATTTCCGCTAAGGCTCTTTCATTTGCCTGAAGGCGGGTAGCCATGCGCGCTTCCACCTGCTGGATTTCGGCGCGGAGTTGGTCGTCGGCGCCCGGGTCGCGGCGCCCGGGGGCTGGGGCGGCGGCGCGAGCGGCGGAAACCGACAGCAGCTTCAGTTCCAGCATCACTTTCTGAAGCCGCTGGACGCGAGCCAGCATCACTTTCTGAAGCCGCTGGACGCGAGCGGCGGGATTGATCGCCAGGCAGCCGCTGAGCATGCGATCCACCGCCTGGCTGCCCGATGGCGGCATGCCGCCACGGTCGGTGCCTTCGAACGCGCGTTTGCCGCTCAACATTTCGTAGACCACGGCGCCGAAGGAGAAGACGTCGCTGCGCGTATCGGCCGGCCGCCCATCCAGAACTTCGGGTGACTTGTACGGCGTGGCGGGGTCGAGAGCCGGCGCCGGCA
>OKRF01000316.1 GCA_900290315.1 Candidatus Sulfopaludibacter sp. SbA3
CAGGCGCGGATGCTGGGTTATACGATGGTGCCCACCAACACAGAGGCGGTTGTTTCCTAGGAGACACAGAGAGCACAGAGAAGAATTTCGGAGTTGCTCTCTGCGTTTACTCTCTGCGTCCTCCCCGGCTCTGCGGTGAGTTGTTAGTCTTTACTCTCGATGCGCATTCCGTAGAAGCTGCGGTAGACGAAGACCAGAGCTACCAGGAAGAAGACTGCCGACAGGACGGTGGTGAACGTGTTGCCTTGCGAAGCGCTCAGGCTGGTGGCAAGGGAGACGGCCAGCAATCCGAACAGGGTGGTGAATTTGATGATCGGATTCAAGGCCACGGAACTAGTGTCCTTGAACGGATCGCCCACGGTATCGCCCACCACGCAGGCGTCGTGCAGCGGGGTACCTTTGGCGCGGAGTTCGGTCTCGACCACTTTCTTGGCGTTATCCCATGCGCCGCCGGCATTGGCCATGAAGATGGCTTGATACAGGCCGAACAGCGCAATGGAGATGAGATAGCCCACAAAGAAGAATGGCTCCAGGAAGGCGAACGACAAGGCCGCGAAGAAGACCACCAGGAAGATATTCAGCATGCCCTTTTGGGCGTACTTGGTGCAGATCTCCACTACCTTTTTGGAATCGGCAACCGAGGCCTTTTCGGCGCTTTCCAGCTTGATGTTTTTCTTGATGAATTCCACCGCGCGGTAAGCGCCGGTAGTGACGGCCTGGGCACTGGCGCCGGTGAACCAGTAGATCACCGCTCCGCCGGCAATGAGGCCCAGCAGGAAAGGCGCATGCATGATCGAGATCTTTTCCAGGTTGTCTGCCAAATGATGGGTCAGCGCGACGATGGTAGCGAAGATCATGGTGGTGGCGCCCACTACAGCGGTGCCAATCAGCACGGGCTTGGACGTGGCTTTAAAGGTGTTGCCCGCGCCATCGTTCTCTTCCAGATTCTCCTTGGCCTTTTCGAAATCGGGCTTGAAGCCGTACTGCCTCTGCACCTCGCTCTCGATGTTGGGCAGGGTTTCGATCATGGAGAGTTCGTAGACGGACTGTGCGTTATCGGTGACCGGGCCATAGCTATCCACGGCGATAGTCACCGGGCCCATGCCCAGGAATCCGAAAGCCACCAGACCGAAGGCGAATACGGCCGGCGCCAGCATCAGGCTGGCAAAGCCCATGGTGCTCATGAAGTAGCCGATGCTCATCAACAGGAGCATGGCGAAGCCCAGCCAGAAAGCGCTGAAGTTGCCCGCCACGAAGCCGGACAGGATGTTGAGCGAAGCGCCGCCTTCGCGCGAGCTGGTGACGATCTCCCGCACATGCCGCGAATTGGTGGAAGTGAACACTTTGACGAACTCGGGGATGAGCGCGCCCGCCAGTGTGCCGCAACTGATCACCGTGGCGAGTTTCCACCATAAAGTGCTGTCGCCGCCCAGGGTCGGAATCATCAACGCGCTGATGATGTAGGTGAGCACGATGGAAAGAATCGAGGTGAGCCACACCAGCGTGGTAAGTGGGGCTTCGAAATTCATTTTGTCGACGGCCGCGTAGCGCGCTTTGGCGATGGCGCCGTTGATGAAGTAGCCGACTGCCGAAGAGATCACCATCATGATGCGCATGCTGAAGATCCAGACCAGGAGTTGCACCTGGACGACGGGGTCTTTGACGGCCAGCAGGATAAATGTGATGAGCGCGACGCCGGTGACGCCGTAGGTTTCGAAACCATCGGCGCTGGGTCCCACGGAATCGCCCGCGTTGTCGCCGGTGCAATCGGCGATCACGCCGGGGTTGCGCGCGTCGTCTTCCTTGATTTTGAAGACGATTTTCATCAGGTCGCTGCCGATATCGGCGATCTTGGTGAAGATGCCTCCCGCCACACGGAGGGCCGCGGCGCCGAGCGATTCGCCTATGGCGAAGCCAATGAAGCAGGCGCCTGCCAGGTCACCCGGAATAAACAGCAGGATGCACAACATAATGAACAGTTCCACGGACACCAGCAACATGCCGATGCTCATGCCCGCCTCCAGCGGAATCTCGTAGCACGGGAAGGGTTTACCGCGCAACGCCGCAAAAGAGGTACGGGAATTCGCAAACGTGTTCACGCGCATGCCAAAGGCCGCAACGCAGAAACTGCCGCTGATGCCGATCACGCTGAAGGCCAGAATGATGGCCACCTTGTACGCTTCGAATCCCTGCAGGAACCCGAAATAGAACACGATGATTACCGCGATAAAGCACTCCAGGATCATCAGGAATTTGCCCTGGGTGGCGAGGTAGGTTTTGCAGGTTTCGTAGATCAGCTCGGAAACTTCGAGCATGGACGAGTGTACCGGCATCTTGCGAAGCCGTACGAAAATAATCAGGCCGAAGACAAGCCCGAGGGCACTAACGACGAGGCCTCCCATCAGTAGCGTTCCGCCACTGATGCCGCCTAGAAAGGAAGCGGAGTTGAGATCGGGGAGTTTCAGGTTGGCTTCGCCTCCCCCGGCTTCCTGAGCCAGCAGTGGACAGCTCAGAACTGCCAGGGCGAGGAAACTGAGAAGGATGCGCAGTATCAACTTGGGCCGCGCGGCACCGATAGTGCCATTGAGCGATAGCATGGGAGAAATTCCTCCAGACTTACGGATTAGCGGCCCCCTCCAGGCGTTCCGTCCGCCCGCGAGGACCGAGACTGACACGAGTTCACCCGAAGACAACCGACCACACAGTATAAGAGATATGCAGATCGGAATTCAAATAAGATTCAAAAGGTCCTAAAACGAGGGTTTTGGCCTGGAAATCGCCTCTTCAGGAAGCCACAAATTGTAGCATGCCTCACACAAATTCGCACCAGAAATTGTTGCCTTGAGTTACACTGTGCATCGCTATCCCGGACCCGATTGTCCTATTGCTTTCCCAGGGGAGTGATGCCATACTTCATCTGGGAATCCAATAGGAGGAACAGATGAAGCGGATGCGTCGCACGTGGATCCGGCTGATGGGCACCCTTACCGGGTCCCGTCACGAATCCGAACTGACCGACGAAATCGAGTCTCATCTTCAGATGCAGACCGAAGACAACCTCAGGCTGGGGATGTCGCCGCAGCGGGCCCGGCGGGCTGCCGTCCTGCAATCCGGCGGGATCGAATCGGCCAAGGATCGCTATCGCGACCAACGCGGATTACCGCCCCTTGAGACCCTGGGCCGCGACGTGGCGTACGCCTTCCGGTCCATGCGCAAGAACCCGGAGTTCGCCGCCGCCGCCATCCTGTCGCTGGCGCTGGGAATCGGGGCCACCACCGCCATCTTCAGCGTCACCGATTCGGTTCTGCTGCGCTCGCTCCCGTACGCGCACCCCGAACGGCTGGCCACGGTGTCGGTAGGCGGAGCGATCACCGGGCCGTTGTACGAAGCATTCCGCCAGGAAGCCCGCTCGATTGAGAGTGGTGCGCTGTTTACAAGCTGGTATTTCGACCTGGCCGGACAGGGCGAGCCGGAGCGGATCCCGGCGGCCCGCGTTTCGGCCGACCTATTCCCGTTGCTCGGGGTGATGCCGGAGCGCGGCCGCACCTTCACCGCCGAGGAGGATCAGAGAGGCCACGATCAGGTGGTCGTGATTGGCGACGCCCTGTGGAAGCGGCGCTTCGGGGGCGATCCGGGCATCGTGGGCCGGACCTTGAGCTTGAACGGCATGGCGTACACGGTGGTCGGTGTGATGCCGCCAGGCTTCCAGTTCCCGGAAGGGCCGGAGCACCACGATACGGTCGGACCATTCCCGCCGGCGGAAATGTGGCGGCCCATGGCGCTGGCCGCTTGGGAGCGTACCTGCAAGGGCTGCTTCAACTTCGGAATGTTGGTGCGCCAGCGGACCGGCGTAACGGCCCAAGAGGCTACGGCGGAACTGACCCGGATCCTGAATCGCCAGGGGCGTCCAAAGATCGCGCAGCAGGAGTCTCCCGTGGCCGTAGTCAATCTCCAGAATGCCATCACCGGAAAGGTGCGCACTCCCATTCATATTCTCCTGGGAGCGGTGGCGCTGGCGCTGCTGATCGCCTGCGTCAACGTGGCGAACCTGCTGCTGGCGCGCGGACTGCGGCGGCGGGAGGAAATCGCCATCCGCCTCTCGCTAGGCGCGTCGCGCGGCCGCGTGGTGCAGCAGGGGCTCACGGAAGCGTTCACCCTGGCCGTCTGCGCAGCCGGCGTGGCATTGCCCGTCGCATGGGCCGGGATCCGCGGATTGATCGCCATCGCGCCGGCCGGAATTCCGCGGATTGCATCCGCCCAATTGGACCCGCGCATGTTCGGATTCGCCCTGTGCCTGGCCCTGCTGACGGCCCTGCTGTTTGGAGTGGCGCCCGCCATTCTGACGTCACGCCGCGCACCCGGCGATGCGATGAAGATCAGCGGACGCACCATGACTGCCGCACCGTCGCGTTTGCGTGCGGCGCTGGTGGTGGCCGAATTCGCTCTCTCGCTGGTCCTGCTGATCGGCTCGGGACTGCTGGCCCGGAGCTTTATCACGGTTTCCGAGATCCCGCTGGGCTTCCGCACGGAGAACGTCCTCACCATGCAACTCTCCCTGCCGGCGAATCGGTATGACGACAAGCGCCGGAGCGCTCTGATCGGCCGCCTGGCGGCCAACTGCGCGACACTCCCTGGTGTGACCAGCGCCGCGGCCACCAGCACCCTGCCGCTCAGCGGAGAGGCGGAAGGCTGGGGACTGCTGGCCGAGGGCAATCCCGACCCCAACTCCTATGTGATGGCCCGCGTCCGCGCCGTGACGCCCGCCTATTTCCGCACGCTCGGGATTCGTTTGCGGGCCGGCCGCGAGTTCACCGATAACGACCGCGGTACGCTCCCAGTGGCGATCGTGAGCGAAACCGCCGCCCGCCGCCTCTGGCCGGGTGTCGCCGACCCGATCGGCCGCCGCCTGATGGACAGGCCGCCGGTCACGCTGGTCGGGATCGTCGAGGACACGCACGCGTCCGGCGTGGACGCCGAGATCCGCCCGTACCTCTATTTGCCCTTCGCGCAGTTCAGTCCGCCGGACTTCGGCCTGGCGATTCGCTCCACCGCGCCTCCGGCGTCCCTGATTCCGGCCGTGAAGAGCGAGATCTGGCGCATCGATAAGGACCAGCCGGTCACCCACGTGGCCCTGTTAAAGCAGCTTGTGGCCGATAACATTGCGCCGCGGCGATTCCAGGCCATCCTGATGACGCTGTTCGCCGCTTTCGCCATGGTGCTGGCGGCCGTGGGAATCTACGGGGTACTTTCCTACGCGGTGGCGCAGCGCACCCACGAGATCGGCATCCGCATCGCTCTGGGCGCGTCGCGAGCGAGCGTGGTCGGCGGCGTGCTGCGGCAGGCCTGCCTCCTGGCGATGGCCGGGGCGGCGCTCGGGCTGGCGGCCGCCTATCGGCTCGCGCCGCTGCTGCGTGGACTGTTGTTTGGCGTGGACGCGATCGAGACTCCGATCTTCCTCGGCTGCGCGGCGCTGCTGGTGGGAGTCGCGGTGGCGGCGGGGTTGATTCCGGCACGGCGGGGCGAAGCTCGATCCTATTCGATGTTTGCGGTAT
>OKRF01000317.1:0-12528 GCA_900290315.1 Candidatus Sulfopaludibacter sp. SbA3
ATCATGACCAGGTCTTTGTTGATGGCGGAGATGGCGCGGCGGACGGAACCAATCATTGCCAGTGGATCGCCCGCAGTGCGGATGGCGATGGCCCTGCCGGTGAACCGATAGGAACTCTGGAAAAGAAGGAACACCGTGGGTTCTATCGCGCTACGGAGGTTACTGAACTTGGCATCGCGGGCTACACCGATCACTTCCACGTCGATAACGCGGTCTCTTCCCGTGTGCTGCCGGATCATACACCCAACTGCCGGCCGGCCGCCGCACAACTGCCGCGCGGCCGACTGGTTCAGAATGGCCAATGGCCGGGCCGACGCGGAATCAGGCGGCGAAAAGGCCCGGCCCGCCAGAATCGGCATGCGCATGGTGGTGAAAAACTCCGGAGTGACTGTGTTCAGCAAGACGTCTACCGGCAGCCAGCCGGTCTCCGAAGAAGAAAGCGCCGTGTAGTTGTTCCAGCCGCCGATGAGTGGATGAGACATGGCCGTGGCCGAGCCGGCTCCGGGCGTGGTTGAGATGGATCGCAGGATGGAGTCGTACATCGCACCGGCCTGTTCCGGTTTGAAGCCAAGCTGCCCTAAATCGAGGCGGAACAGCAGCAGGTGGTCGCGGTGAAACCCGGCGTCCAGGTTGTAGAGGTTCCCGAGCGTGCGCAGGAAGAGACCGGAGCCGGCGAGAAGGACCAGCGACAGCGCAGCCTGCCCCGCGATCAGCACTTTGCCGAGACTGAAGACGCTGCGCCGCGTGGCCGCGTGGGTTTGGTCCTTGAGATTCGATGCGATATCCACGCCCGTGNNAACTCGGGTCTGCCGTCAGGAAACGGGCAACCACAGGGGCACCCCACACGGCGGATACCACGCCGGCGACGGCCCCGAGCGCCGATAACAGCAGGCTCTCAATCAGCAGTTGCCGGATCACTCGTGCGCGGCCAGCCCCTAGCGAGAGACGCACCGCGATCTCTTTCTGGCGCGCCGCGGAACGCGCCAGTTGGAGCGTAGCCATGTTGACGCAAGCCAGCAGGAGCACCACGCCCACCACCGTCAGCAGAATGAAGAGCGGGCGCTGCACCTTGTCGCGCAGCGGACTCAGCCCTCTATCGCCGGGGTCGAGCAGGATGCGCGGGTTCTTTGCCGCTTGCAGCGAAGGTACTCCGGAGTCCGCCAGTACGCCTCGGAACACGGCAGTCAAGCGCGTGGCGGCGGCTTGCAGCGTGACTCCCGGCTTGCGCCGGGCCATGATCTGAAGCCACCAATAGTCGGGCGCGGTTTTGGGTTTTCCGGACGGGCGAAATTCCAGAGGCACGATGGTTTCCATGGCGCTCAAGGGCGCGAAGATATCCGCAGGGCCGTCGAATCCCGTGGCGGAGATGCCGTGGAAAGCCGGTTCCGTGACACCCACTACGGTCATGGGCGCGCCGTTCAGCCGCAGCACCTTGCCAAGGATCGCGGCGTCCGAGTTCAGGGAGCGCTCCCAAAAGCTGTGCGTGATCACCATGGCCGTGGTGCCCGGTTGATCGTCGCTGTCCAGCAGTCCGCGTCCCAGCGCGAGCGGCACTCCGAGCCCTTCGAAAAAGTTGCCCGAAACCAGAGTCAGGAACGCGGGACGGCTGCCGGAGCCTTCGCTCACGCCGATTCNNTGGACGGCCGCCAGAGGGAAGGTGTTGTTGAACCACCGCCCGGCTGCGGCGTCGGCGTGGTCGTAGGAATTCCGCCGGGAGAGTCCCGCGATCGTGGACTCGGTGGTCGAGCTCGCAATCACAAGCTGTCCGGGATCGCGCACCGGCAGGCTGCGCAGCAGGACGGCGTTGACCACGGTGAAGATGGCGGTGTTGGCGCCAATGCCCAGGGCGAGCGAAAGGACGGCCACGGTGGCGAATCCCGGATTGTTGCGCAGCACGCGCCCGGCGTATCGCAGGTCCTGGCCCAACTGTTCCACCGCTCGCCATCCCCACTCATCTCTGCTCTCTTCCTTCAGCAGCGCGGCATTGCCGAACTGGCGGCTGGCCGCATGGCGCGCTTCGTTAGGGTCCATACCATTCTCCCGGTTGTCCTCGGCCTGCATGGCCAGGTGGTTCTGCATCTCTTCGGCGAGGTCGCGATCGTAACGGTCGCGGTGGAAGAGGACGCGCAGCTTTTGCCAGAGTTCATTCATAGCGGAGCGCCTCCATGGGATCGATCCGGGTCGCCCGGCGAGCGGGGATATAGGCGGCCAGCAGCGCTACGCCGGCGATGGTGAAACATGAGAAGGCGAACGTGACGGGGTCGCGCGCGCTCACGCCGAAGAGCAGCTTCGCCAGCAGCCTGGTGAGGGCGAGCGCTCCGCCAATGCCAAGGAACACACCGGCCAGCGTCAGTACCAGGCTCTCCCCGAGAATCAGCCGCACCACACTGCGCCGTTCCGCGCCCAGGGCCATCCGAATCCCGATTTCGTGCTGCCGCTGCGCCACGGAATAGGCGATCACGCCGTACAGTCCGATGACGGAAAGCGAAAGCGCCAGCAGCGCGAATGCGCCGAGCAGCAAAACCGTGAAGCGGCGTGGCGCCAAGGATTCCGAGAGGATCTCGTCCATCGTCCGTACATCCGCGGTCCTAGCCTCGGGGGCGGCATCGTGAATGAGTGTTCGCAGAGTACCCGCCATGGCCGATGGCTCAATCTTCGTGCGGACCACCAGCCGCATACTCCACGAGGGCCACTGCGCCAACGGCACGAACATTTCCGGCCACTCCTCGCCTTCCAGGCCAAAGTACTTGGTGTTTCCCGCCACGCCAACGACGTCGGAGACGATCTGATATTGCGACTCGCGGCGATAGATGCGAATGCGCTTGCCAAGGGGATCCTGCCCCGGCCAAAACCGGGCGGCCATGGTCTCATTGATCACTACTACCGACGGAGCGCCGTCGCGATCGGCGGCGGTGAGGCCGCGTCCCTTGCGGATGGGGACTCCCATGGTCTGGAGGTAATTGGCGGTCACGACCCGCAGGCCGGCCACGCGATGGCTGCTGGCATCGGGCAGCCCATCCAGGCGCAGGCCGTAGTTAGAGCGGATGCCGACGATCGGCAGCAGGTTCACAGCGGCCGCGGACTGCACGCCGGGCAGCGTACCGGCGCGCTCTGCCAGCCGGTTATAGAAGTCGACAACCCGGCCCGCCGTAGAGAAATTCGGGCCGGACAGCCCCGTTTCCATCGTTAGCAGGTGGTCCGTTCGAAACCCGGCGTCGACCTGCAAGACGCGCGCGAAACTCCGAATGAGCAGCCCGGCGCCGATCAGCAGGATGAGCGCGAGAGCCACTTCCGATGCCACCAGCGATCGCGCCAGGTTCCCGCGAATGCGGGAAGAGACTGGCCCGCCGCCATCCTTCAGCGTGGCGTTGAGGTCCAGGCCGGAGACGCGGAGCGCCGGCGCGAGTCCGAAAGCGAAGCTGGCTAGGAATGAGACCAGGGCAGTAAATGTGAGCACGGCGCCATCGATGTGGATGCCGCCTAGAGGATGCATAGCCGCCGGCATGAGGGCGCTGAAGGCCGAGACTCCCCAGCGCGCCAGCAGCAATCCGCATCCGCCGCCCGCGAGCGACAGCAGCGTGGATTCGGTCAGCATCTGCCGGACCAGGCGGGCGCGTCCGGCGCCGAGCGATGTCCGCAGCGCCATCTCTTTCCGGCGCGATGCCCCCCGCGACAGAAGCAGGTTCATCACGTTGGCACTGGTAATCAAGAGGAGCATGGCCACGCCCGCCAGAAGGATCAGCAGTCCTGGCCGAACGCTGCCCACATAGCTCTCGCGTAGCGCTGACAACACCACTCGCCAGCCCGATTTCGACCACGGCATGGCATTGTTCAGCGCCGTCATCTCCGCCTGCGCCCGCGGCAGCGTTGTGCCCGGCTTCAGGTGCCCGATCACGGTCAGGAAGCTGCTGTTGGGATCGCTGTTCTGCGTGCCTACCGCTATCCACGCATCGAAGGGCTCGGCCGACATTCGGAAGGATGCCGGAAGCACACCAATGACTGTGTAGGACGTGGAATCGATGCGCACTTGCGTCCCCAGCACGCTGGCTTTTCCGCCGAACTGTTTGTGCCAGAAGGCTTCGCTCAACAGTGCCACGTGCGCGCCGCCGGGAAAATCTTCCGCGGCTAGAAAGCGGCGGCCGAGAATCGGCTTGGCGCCCAGCATGTCAAGCAGTGTCGCGGTCGCGAAACACACCGTAATCCGCTGCGGCTCGTCCACGCTGGTGAGGTAGCCCTGGCTCGCTCCATAGGCTCCCACGAGATCGAACGGCCGATTGTTGCGCGACCATTCCAGGTAGGTAGGGAATGACACCACGCCCGCAAGCCCCCTGGCTCTGTTCTCGGCCGAGACAAGCACCAGCCTGTGCTCATCCGCGAATGGAAGCGGGCGCAGCAGAAAGGCGTTGACCAGCGTGAAGATTGCCGTGTTGGCGCCGATGCCCAATGCCAGAGTGGTAATCGCGACGGCCGAAAACGCCGGTGAACGGCGCATGGCGCGCCAGGCGAATCGCACGTCTTGCACCAGACGCTCCAGGCGGAGCCACGCCCATACATCGCCGCTCCGCTCTTTCAGCAGCGTGGCGTTGCCGAATTGGCGGCTCGCCGCTGCGCGTGCTTCGCTGGGCTTCATGCCGTTCTGCCGGTTCTCCCCGGCTTGCATGTCCAGGTGGTTCTGCATCTCTTCGGCAAGGTCGCAATCGTAATGGTCGCGATGGAAGAGGACGCGTAGCCGGCGCCGGATTTCATTCATGACGGAGGGCCTCCATGGGATCGATCTTCGTGGCGCGGCGTGCGGGCACGTAGCAGGCCAGCAGTCCGATACTTGCCAAAAGCAGGGCGGCGCCTGCGAACGTCATGGGGTCAGCGGAATCTACTCCGAACAGGAAACTCCGCAAGACGCGGGTCGCCGCCGATGCGCCTGCAATTCCCAGCGCGACTCCAGCCAGCACCGGCAGCATGCCCTTGCGCAATACCAGGGCCCGCACATCGCGCGGCTCCGCGCCTAGCGCCATGCGAATTCCCAACTCGCGCGTGCGCCGGCTGACCGAGTGGGAGATCACGGAGTAGATACCCACAGCGGCAAGCAACGCGGCCAGAACGGCGAATGTCCCCAGCATCCAGGCGAGCGTTCGGCTACCGCTTACCGATTCCGCGATGCGCTCCTCGAGAGGATGGATGTCGAAAAGGGCCTGGCTGTGGTCCACGCTTCGAACACGGGTGCGGATGGCAGGCACCAGGCTCAGCGGATCCGCGGCCGAGCGGATCAGGATGTCGGTAAAGGCCCATGTGGGCACGTAGATGTCCGGGCCCGGATCGGTGTCCAGTCCATGCTCTCGGGTGTTCGCTGCCACCCCGACGACAGTGATCCAGGCGGAGTTCGGCACGGGAGTGCCCAGCCGGAATCGCCGGCCGATGGGGTCGCGGCCCGGCCACACCTCGCGGGCCAGCACTTCATTGATCACGGCGGATTGGATTGGGCTGCTCGAGGAGTCGAACCAGTGTCCGCGCAGCAAATGCATGCCGAGAGTCTGGAAATAGCCTGGCGTGACGTAGTGCATCCCGGCTTTGACATAGTGCTCCCGCCCGGGGTCTGGGCTGCCTTCCGCCAGCAGATTGTCCGCCGAAGTTCCGTGTCCGAACGGGAGTGGGAACGCCGCCGCGGCTGTCTGTACGCCGGGCAGGGCGCTCACCCCTTCCAGGATGCGGCGGCAGGAGTCCTCCGATTGGCGCCCTTCGGCGCGCGCCAGGCTCATGGCCAGAACGCGCGTGGCGTCGAATCCCCGGTCTTCGGTCAGCAGGTGATACACGCTGCGTGTCAGCAGGCCGGCGCCGCAAAGCAGAACGAGTGCAAGCGTCACTTCCGAACACACCAGGAAGTCGAGAGTCCGGCGGCTTGCCCTGGTGGCGGAGCGGCTGGCCAGCGATGCCCTCGAAGTGTGCAGAGCAGGCACCAGTCCCACCGCGAAGCCGGTGACCAGCACCACCGCCAGTGTAAATGCGGCCACGCGGCCATCGACTCCTATGCCGCCCAGCGGCGCTCCACCGGGCACGCGATCCAGATCGCCCACCAGCGCAAGCAGCGCGCGGCAGCCCCAAAAACCGAAAAGCAGACCGGCAGCCCCGCCGATCGCCGCCAATACCAGGCTTTCGGTGAGCATTTGGGCGACAAGGCGCGCCCGGCTCGCGCCCAGGGCCTTGCGGATGAGGACCTCGGTCCCGCGGCCCGTGGCTTTAGCCAGCAGCAGATTGGAAATGTTGGTGCAGGCAATCAGCATCACCAGGCCCACGGCGGCGAGCAGCATCAGCAACGGCGCACGGATCTCTGACCGCCGGAGTTGGCCGAACGGCAACACATCCACACGGCTGTTCTTGTTGGTTGCGGGGTACATCTCTTCGAGCCGCGTGGCGATGGCATCCATCTGGCTGCGCGCCTGTCCCAACGTGACGCCAGCCTTCAGGCGCCCGATGGCGTACAGGGAGTTCGCGCTGCCCCTGGCTTCGCGCAAACCGCGTTCCAGCGGCACATAGACGTCCGCGCGCGGCCCCAGCCGGAACCCCGGAGCCGCCACCCCGACGATCGGCATGGATTCTCCGCGAACACCAATTGTCTTGGCCAGTGCGGAGGCGTCGCCAGCGAAGCGCCGCTGCCAGAGTTCATAGCTGATCATGGCAGCCGGAGGTCCGCCGAACTGGTTCTCCGCGGCGGTAAACGCGCGGCCTAGCGCAGGTGCACTCCCCACCACGTCGAACAATCCGGATGAGACTTCCATGCCGGGCACGCGGTCCGCGCCGACGTCATCGGCAAAGACAAAGGAGTGTGTCCGATAGACAGCCATCCGTTCGAACACGCTGTTTTCGCGCTGCCAGTCCAGGAAATTCGGGTAGGAGATCGGCCAGCCCGCATGCTTGGGAGTGCGGCCGGCGAGCGACACCAGGCGACCCGGGTCCTTCACCGGAGCGGGCCGAAAGAGAAACGCATCCACCACGCTGAAGATGGCGCTGTTGGCTCCGACTCCCAGTGCCAGAGTGAGCACGCTGGCCGCCGTGAAGCCCGGATTCCGCGCCAGAAGACGAAGGGCGAATACGATATCGCGTGCCAGGCGCTCCAGCGCGTTCCACCCCCACATTGTCCGGCTCTCCTCGGCCAGTGCGGTGCGGTTGCCGAACTGCCGGCTCGCCGCCGCGCGTGCTGCGCTGGGCTTCATACCGTTCTGCCGGTTCTCCTCGGCTTGCATGTCCAGGTGGTTCTGTATCTCTTCGGCAAGGTCGCAATCGTAGCGGTCGCGATGGAAGAGAACCGCAAGCTTGCGGCGCAACTGGCGCAGGAA
Organism: Candidatus Sulfopaludibacter sp. SbA3; assembly: GCA_900290315.1. GTDB lineage: Bacteria > Acidobacteriota > Terriglobia > Bryobacterales > Bryobacteraceae > Sulfopaludibacter. The sequence continues at coordinate 7,329 of OKRF01000317.1, forward strand.
TTTCATGCGGGCTCGATCACGCGCTCGATGGCCAGCGAGACGCGCCGGTATTCGGAGATCTCCGCCGAAAGCTGCTTGCGGCCATCCGCTGTCAGGTGATAGATGCGGCTGCGCCGCTTGGGGCCGGCCGGCACCCACTCGGCCGTCACCCAGCCTTTCAGCAGGATTCTCTGCAGCGCGGGGTACAACGACCCTTCTTCTACCTTCAGTACGTCTTCCGAGGTGGACTGAATCGATTTCGCGATTCCGTATCCGTGCATGGGACCAAAGCGCTTGAGTGTTTTGAGCACCAGCATATCGAGCGTTCCTGGTGGGATTTCCGTTTTTGCATTCGCCGGCATCATAGATTCTCTATGCATAGACTAGCCCCGGTTGCACATGCCGTCAATTGTGAATAATTCCACGATTTTTTGTCCGAAAACCGCGTAACCTTTCACGAGCCGTGCAGTATAACGTTTAATGGCTGCGATACTGCAGGATCTCCGATATTCTCTGCGCACTCTGCGCAAGTCGCCCGTCTTTCTAGCTGTAGCGTTGCTCTCTCTGGCTCTCGGCATTGGCGCCAACACCGCCATTTTCACGCTCATCGATCAACTCATCCTGCAGCCGCTGCCCGTACGCCATCCGGAGCAACTGGTGATGCTGGCGGGACGCGGCAAGCACTATGGCGGCAACAACGGGATGGATCGGCTTTCGTACCCGATGTACCAGGAGATCCGCGACAAGAACCAGGTCTTCAGCGGCATGTTCTGCACCTATCCGGCCACCGTCAGCGCATCGTTCCAGGGCCGCACGGAGCTGATCGGCGCCGATTTCGTCTCGGGCAACTACTTCCCGGTACTGGGCGTGGGAGCAGGGGTGGGCCGCGTTTTCACCGCTTCCGACGACCTCATTCAAGGAGGACATCCTCTGGCCGTGCTCAGTCACGGCTATTGGCGCGCGCGCTTCAGCGCGGACCCGGGGATCGTGGGCAAGCAGATTGTGGTCAATGGACGGTCGCTCACCATCATCGGTGTGAGCGCAGCGGGCTTCGATGGCGTGGAGCCGGGCCGTGCGCCGCAGATCCGCATCCCGATGACCATGAAAGACGACCTGCCGCGCTCGGATTTCGGACGTTTGAACACCAACCGATTTCGCTGGACGGAAGTCTTCGGCCGCCTCAAGCCCGGGATGACGATGGAGAAAGCACAGGCCGGTCTGCAGCCGCTGTTCCACCAGATCCTCAGCCGCGAAGTCACCGAGAAGCCATTTGCCAAAGCGTCCCCTATCGTCAAGGCAGAGTTCCTAAGAATGTGGATGGAGGTGATGCCTGGGTCGAAGGGCCGCTCCAACCTGCGGAAGACGTACTCGAAACCCCTCTTCGCGCTGATGGGGATCGTCGGCTTGGTGCTGTTGATTGCCTGCTCGAACCTGGCGAATCTACTGATCGCGCGGGCTTCGGCACGGCAGAAGGAGATTGCCGTGCGCCTGGCACTGGGCGCGGGACGCCGCCGGCTGATCAGCCAACTCCTGGTGGAAAGCCTCCTGCTCGCCGCCGTGGGCGGGGCTCTCGGCGTTGCCCTCGCTGTCATGATCGACCAGGCGCTGATCGATTTTCTGCCCACAGGAAGCACCCCGCTCTCGCTGACCAGCACGCCGGATTGGACGGTGCTCGGCTTCACCTTCATCATCTCCCTGCTGGCGGGAGCGATTTTCGGATTGGTGCCGGCGCTGCAATCGACGCGGCCCGGCCTGGCGAATACCTTGAAGGACCAGGCGGGGGCCGTCATCCGCGGGCACTCGGCCGGATTGCGCAAGGGCCTGGTGGTGGCGCAGGTATCGCTCTCGCTGCTGCTGCTGATCGGCGCGGGGTTGTTCCTGCAGAGCTTGCGCAATCTGAAAACGCTGAACCCTGGCTTCGAAGTTAAGAACCTGCTGGCGTTCGATGTCAGCCCGACTATGAGCCGCTACGATCCGAAGTGGACCGCGGACTACTATCGCCGTCTGCATGAGCGCCTGAGCGCACTCCCCGGCGTGGAATCGCAGGTGTTCGCCGTCGTCCCCGTGCTGGAAGATGACGAGTGGGACAACTGGGTCACCATCGAGGGCTACTCGGCCAAGCAGGATGAGCGCCCCGATCCGCACGTGCAGTTCTGCAGCCCGGGATACTTCCAAACGCTGAAGATTCCGATGCTGCTGGGGCGCGACTTCAACGACCGCGACGTCGGCGGCGGACCCAAAGTCGCGATCGTAAACCAGAAATTCGTCAAACGATACTTTGGGAATGCCGATCCGCTGGGCCGTCACATTGGGATGGGCATCGACCCGGGCACCAAGCTGGATATCCAGATCGTCGGCGTGGCGGGTGATACGAAATATGAAAGCATGCGCGACGAAGTCCCCTACGAGGTGTACATTCCCTACGCGCAGAAAGGGGAGGCGGAAGGGGGCACTGTCTATGTGCGAGCTCCGGGCGATCCGGCGCTGATGTTCAATACGCTGCGGGCGGCGGTGCGGAGTGTGGACGCCGGTGTGCCGATGTACGATATGCGCACGCTGGATCACCAAATGGAAATCTCGCTGCTTACCGAGCGCCTGCTGGCTACTCTCTCGACCGTCTTCGGTAGTCTGGCCACGCTGCTGGCAGCGCTCGGTCTCTACGGCGTGATGGCCTTCATGGTGGCGCGCCGCACGCGCGAGATCGGCATCCGCATGGCGCTGGGCGCGGGCAAAGGCTCGGTGGTGTGGATGGTGCTCCGGGAAACGCTGACGCTCGCCGCAATCGGAGTGGCGATCGGACTTGCCGGCGCCTACGGGGTCACGCGGCTGATTCAGGCGCAGCTCTTCGGAGTGGCGCCCACCGACCTGCTGACCATGGCCGCTGCGTCTCTCGGAATCGCGGCAGTGACGGCGCTCGCGGGCTACATCCCCGCGCGCCGGGCCACCGGAATCGATCCCATGAACGCCCTCCGCTGGGAGTAAAGCCTCCTTAACGTATCGAGCCGGCATACGCCGCAAAACCGTGCCAGGCTCGAATTTCGCCGCTTTTGCGAAACTTCGTGCCTGGCTCGGCTTTGCCCCTTTATCCCAACCAGCCGCGCAGGCGTTCGGCCCGCGAAGTGCAGCAACGGGTACTGAATGGGCAAGCTGAAGCTTACCCTACAATTCCGCTGCCTTCGCGGATGGTGACGATGCGGTCGCACGCCACGGCGGCGATTCGCTCGATGGCGCCATTGGGCCAGCGGATTTCGAGGTCCCCGGCGCGTTCGGTGCCGAGGCCGAAATGGAGGCGGAAATCGTTTACGGAATAGAAGCTGGACTGGCTGAGGACGGCCTGGGCCTGTTGCTTACCGCCGTAGCGGGCGATTACGGTGGCTCCGATAGCACTGCGATTGGATTTCGTGCCGACGAGTTTCACTTTCAGCCAGTGGCCGCCGCCGGTGACATCGTTGCGGAGCAGAGAAGGAGGCTCGTTGAGATTGATCACCACCACGTCGATATCGCCATCGTTATCGAAATCGCCGAAGGCGCAGCCGCGGCTGGAGTGGGCGGCGGAGACGCCGGGGCCGGCCTGGTCCAGCAGTTCCTCGAACTTTCCGCCACCCAGGTTGCGGAAGACCACGCGGGGCGTGCGGAAAGGGTAGGCGGGCAGGTTCAATTCGGGATAGATGCTGCCGGTTACGCAGAAGAGATCGGGCTCGCCATCGTTATCGAGATCGATCATGGCGGCTCCCCAGGTGGTGTATCGCGTTTCGACGCCGAGGCCGGATGGGACCGTCACATCCTCGAAATCGCATTTGCCGTTGTTGCGATAGAGGACCGGCGTGTCGTCGGCGAAGTGAGTTTTGAAGATGTCCAGGTTGCCGTCCAGATTGTAGTCGCCGATGGCCAAGCCCATGCCGGCCTGTTCCATGCCGTCTTCGTTGAGAGCCACGCCGGCTTCGAGGCCGATCTCCCGGAAGGTGCCGTCGTGGTTGTTTTTCAGAAGGAAGCTGGCGGTGGAATCGCAGGCGATGTAGATGTCGGGCCAGCCGTCGTTGTCGAAATCGGCGGCGACGGCGGTCATGGGGTAGCTGCCCGTTGCCGCGGAGACGCCAGAGGCGGTGGTGACGTCGGTGAAAGTGCCGTTGCCGTTGTTGCGGTAGAGGCGGACGCCGCCAGGGGAAAGGCCACGGGGGCCGCAGGGGACCGGCACACCTTTCCAATTGCAGGATGCGGCTTCGCCCAATTTCGGGACGGACTTCAAGTCGAAATCGGTGTAGTGGGCCACTATGAGATCGAGCAGTCCGTCGCGGTTGTAGTCAACGAAGGTGCAGCCGGAGCCCCACTGGGTGGGGCTGAGGGCGATGCCGGCTTTGGTGGTGGCGTCGGTGAAGGTGCCATCTCCGTTGTTGTGATAGAGCGTGCAGCCGCCCCAGTAAGTGACAAAGAGGTCGTCAAAACCATCGTTATCGAAATCGCCGGCGGCGACCGCGCAGGCCCAGCCGGTGTGGCCCAGACCGGATTTGGCGGTCACGTCGGTGAAGGTGCCGTCTCGATTGTTCTTGTACAGGCGATTGCCGCCCCCAGAGGGTGCGCCTTCCAGCAGCGAACCGCCAAGAACGAAGATGTCGAGCCAGCCATCGTTATCGTAGTCGAGGAAAGCGACACCGCAGCCGACCGTTTCGGTAAGGTATTGCTTATGCTGGGGTGCGCCGTAGATCACAGGCGCGTGCAGTCCGGCAGCGGCTGCGACGTCGGTGAATGTGGCGTGAAAGGGACGGCCCGAGGGCTTGCTGCGCGGGGTGGGAGCTACGGAACGGCGCGACATTCCTTGCCCGCGCGCGGTACGGGATAGGGCTGCGAAGATGGCCAGCAGGCTTCGTCGCGTCATTTCTTTCGCAGACTTTGAACGTCGCGTTCCAGTTCCTGGGCGCGCAGGTCGCGCACACGCTGCATGGCCTTTTCGGCTTCCGCGGTCTCGCCCGTGGCCAGCAACGCGCGGCCCAGTTCATAGAATACGGCCGATGCGGCGGGGTTGAGTTCGGCGGCTTGGCGCAGCAGCGGCACGGCCTGGCCGGCCTGCTTCGTTTGGAGGCGCATCTTGCCCAGGTAGAAGTAACTGCCCCAGAAGGATGGATCGAGACGGATAGCGCGCTCGAACTGCGGTGCGGCGTCGGTGGCGTTGCCGTCCTGGAGCAAGGCCAGACCGTAGTAGTAGACGGCGACGGAATCGGCGGGG
>OKRF01000317.1:12538-17873 GCA_900290315.1 Candidatus Sulfopaludibacter sp. SbA3
TGGAGCAAGGCCAGACCGTAGTAGTAGACGGCGACGGAATCGGCGGGGTCCTGGGCGATGGCGGCGGCGAGTTCGGGCTCGGCTTCGGGGCTGCGCTGGCTGACCAGGGTTTTGCCCAGTTCCCGGTGCGCGCCGGGAAGTGGGAGAGCTTTCCGGCACTGGGCGGCCGCCTCTTCGAAGCGCCCGTTCTCGAATTCGAGGCGGCAGCGCACGAAGGCGGCAGGCGCCGCGGGGAGGCTGTTCAGCAGAGTCTCCACGGCGCGGTGACCGGCAGGTCCGGGATTCTGTCTCAGGTACCCGGCGGAGAGCAGGTACAGCAAGCCGGGATCGCTCGACCCGGACGGCGCCAGCTTCTGAAAAACAGGAAGCGCTTCGGTGAAAGACTCCCGCCGGATATAGGCGATGCCGAGATTGAGCAGCAGCGCCACGTTGCCGGGGCGCAGATCGAGAGCGCGGCGATACATGGCGATGGCTTGATCGAAGCGCTGCGTCCTGGAGTAGATCAGGCCCAGGTTTTGCAACGTGCCGGCGTGGTTCGGGAATGCTGCCAGCACCTGGTCGAAGTCGCGCTCGGCGGCGCCGTAATCACCGGCGTTGAGTTCGGCTACGCCACGTTCGAAGAGTTGCGCCTGCGGCGTGCTGGCACTCAGTAGACTGACTACCAGCACGAGGCATTTGGGTGCGGCTCCGCTGCTCCGTGGGACAGACGATCGTTTTTTGTCGTCTGTCATCTTCCCTGCTCGTTAGAAGCTGAGGAGCGCGCGGAAGGTCATGGTGCGGCCGCCGGAGGGGGCGCCCACCACTCCGAAACTGGTGTTGTTCGGCGTTACGGTGGGCAGACCCCAAGTCGGATGATTCATGATGTTCTGCGCCTCCGCGTAGAGTTGCATCTTGACCCGCTCAGTCATTCGATAGTTCTTCATGAGGGCCACGTTCCACGCCCAGTGGTTGATGTTGGGAATATACAGTTGCTGGCCGAGGGTGCCTGGCGTAGTATCCCAGGTAATGTACTTCTGATTGATTCGGCCGTCGGAAGCAACCCAATCGAGCGGAACTGCGAGGCGCTGCAGGTCGGTGGAGTTGCCGCGATTGAGACGGGAATCGGTATTTCCCACCTGATCGATCTTCTGGTACGGCGTATTGCGCAGGGCGTTGCTGACGTCTTGCAACGTTACGCCCGGACCTAGCTGCACGCCGCTGTTAAAGAAGTTGTTGAACGTGGCGTACGAGCCGCCGATCAGGACCGGGGTGCCGGTGGCGAACTGGAAGATGTGGGAGTTAGTCCATCCGCCGAGGGCCAAGTCCAACCACTTATTGCTGAGATTGACCAGCTTGCCCTTACCGATAGGCAATTCGTAAGTGGTATAAGACGAGATAGTATGCCGCTGGTCAAAGGGAGAAAGGCGGCGATCTAACCTCTGGTTGCGGAGCGTAATAAAGTTCTGACCGTTGGTGGCGTTGTCGGCCCCGGTGTTGGACATGGCGTGGCTGAACGAATAATTCACCGTGGTGACCAGGCCATGCGCCAGGCTCTTGCGGAGTTGCACCTGGAGACCGTTGTAATTCCACCAGCCGACATCGTCGACGTAATTCATGCTGGTGGTGTAGGGGTTCAGGCGGAAGAAGTTGATGGGATAGCCCGCGCCTGCCGCGTTATACGATTGGCCGGCGGCAGCTCCACTATTGGGGCCCAGGCAGGGGCTGAAGCTGTTGCCCATCATGCGGCAGAAATACGTGTTGGAATTCAGGGAGGAGGCGAAGCTGCCGGCTGCGCCGTTTTCCAGGTAGCCTGCGAAAGTGCTGCTGCTGAAGCCGGAACTGGCGGCGATGGCGGGAACGGTTCCGCGAGCACCGAAAGCCGAGGACATAATCGGCAGGTTCACCTGGCCCGGCAGACCTTGATTAGAGAAATTGGTGGTCTTCAAGGGAATGGTAGGTTGCGCCGTGAGTTGGGCTACCGTCAGACCGTTGGCGATGGCCAGGTTGTTCTGAGCGGCCTGGAACTCATTCAGGAAGCCGTTCTCAAAGATGTTGGTTTCATTCAAGTCAAACGTGCGCCATTGGCGGTGTGTGGCGTTCCCGGCGTAGCGGACTTCCAGCACCGTGCCCTTGGACAACTCGCGCTGCACGCTGAGGTTCCATGTTTCCAGATAGGGCGCCACCAGGGTCGGTTTCATACCCGCAAAACTGGTTGCGAACGTTTGGGTGTTCTGGTGAAGGATCGTGTTGTAAGTTCCGATGGCCGGATAGTTGGCTTGGACCAGCGGATTCGCTACCACGTCGCTCAGCGTAGTGAATTGCGGAAGCACGGAACTGGTGCCGGCTACGATGGTCTGTTGCGCGTTCTTGCCGGCATTGCAGCCGATTCCCTGGCCGGGGCCGCATTGATACGCGCCGGAATAGTTCAGGGTGCCTTCATCGAAGTAGCTCATCGAGAAGCCGGCTCGGATCGCGGTTTTGGCGCCGCCCATCAGCTTGCCGAGGAGACCCTGAGTAACCGTGGGATTCCAGGCAACGCCGATGTTGGGCGCAAAGTTGAGGTAATCGGGGTTGTAGGTGCGGTCCACCGGTTGGGCGATCGGGTCATTGTTGCCGCTGAGGCTGCCAGGAGTGAAGAGAGACGTCGAAGGGCCGTATATATCCCTCAGGCTGGGGGTGGTGCTCAAACCCTGCGGGTCAAACATATTACCCTGGACCTCCCAGCGAAGGCCATAGTTCAACGTGAGAGTCGGGGTCACGCGCCAGCTATCCTGCGCCCAGAGGCCCCCCATGTAAGATTGAGTCCAGTTATATGCAACGAAGTTACCGTACTGCTTGGTATCCGGGTTGACAACAGTGCGGAAAGTGGCCTGGCTTACCCTGCCGACTAACTGGTTATAGAGCGCCGCCGCGCCGCTGCCATTCCCCAAGTCACCCGGCACATCTCCAGGGAGGCTAGCTGCCGTAAAGAGGTTGCCCGGTATGGGGTCGCCGGATGGAGTGCCCATCGTGTAGATGGAGTATGGGAACACCTCCCAGATATCCTTCCAGATGGTGTTACGGAAATTGGCGCCGAAGCGGATGGTGTGCTGGCCCACCAGGTGAGTGGCCGTGTCATAGACGGTGGTAATGAAGTGACGGCCGGTGGTGTTCTGCTGGTCCTCGTACGGCGTCACCGTACCGAATGGCAGGTTCGCGGTGGCATTTGGAGCGGTCCCTATTCGCAATACCTGGTTGTTATAGGTGTTGTAGGAGCCGTAGCCGGCAGTGGCGGAGGCGTTGGAGTCGCCGCTGTGTTGCACTCCGTAGCGGAATTCGTTGAACGTCCTGGCGCTGAAAGTGGATTGCAGAGCGGCGGCCCAAACGAAGTACCCTCCAATGCGGAACGGGTTCTGATAAGGGCTGTCGGCGAACGGGAACCGGGGATTGCCTGGAAACCACTCATGTTCGAGATTCCACGAAAACGTCAGTTGCTCTTTGGGCGTTATGTAATAGTCGAGTCGGGCGGTGGGATAGTAATACTGGTTGCTGTTCGCCTGTTTCCACACGTATGATAGCCGGTTGGGGTCGGTAGTGAATGTCTGGGTGGCAGCCGACTTGATCTTGTCGTTCAGCGCCATATATGACGCCACGACCGGATCGATCTTCGATGGGTATCCGGCAGCCGCGGCCAGGGTCAGCACGTTCACCGAAGCGAACTGATTCGTGGTGCCGTTGATCAGGTAGGTGTAGACACCGGTCTCCGCCGCTGGCGTCAGGATGTTGGTCGTCGTTGCGTTGACCGAAGGAATCCACTGGTACTCGTAGTTCACGAAGAAGAAGAGCTTGTCTTTCAGATAGCCGAAGGGAACCAGTTTGCCGCCCAGGTTTCCGCCGAAGTTATGGGTACGGTTATAGACGCGGAATCCCTGGCCCGGCGTGGCATTGCGTGCCCAGCTATTGGCGTTGAACTGTTCGCTCATGGGCTGGTAGAAGGCGCTGCCGTGATAGGCACTGGTGCCGCGCCGGGTACCATCTTGACGTTCACACCGCTTTCGGCACCGGCATCGGCGCCCAGGCCGCCGCTTTCCACGCTGACCTCTTCGAGGGCGCCCAGGCGGACAGGCACCGTACCATACCAGACCGTGCCGCCGCTCTTGTAGCCGTTCGACGCGTTGTTGATTCCGTCAACGGTGGTGCTGACGGCGCCGCCGGCGGTATTATCGACTCGGCCACCGCCGGTGAGTCCGCCGGTGTATCCGGGCGTCAACACGGCGAAGGCCAGCCCCGGACTGCGGCTGCCGGTGGGCAGTTCATTGACTAACTTGAGGTCTTGCGCGTTGGCAACCAGGTTCGACGTGGTCTCGAGCACCGGCGCGGTTCCTTCGACGGTGACGCTTTCGGTGGCTTTGCCGATGTTCAGAACGATGGTGACGTCGGTGGTCTGGCTGGCCGCGACTTCGTTGTGGGCCACGATGGCTTGCTGGAACCCTGTTGCGGTCGCGGTGAGTTGATACAGGCCGTGCGCCAGATCGAGAAAAGTGAAGGTGCCTTCCCCGGTGGTGGTGACCGATCTGGTGATGCCGGTTCCCTCGTCCTTCAGTTCCACTGTGGCGCCGGGCACGACGGCACCGGAAGAATCCTGAACTTTGCCAGCGATGTTGCCGACGATGCGCACTTGCGCGAACGCAGTTTGACAAACGGCGGCGAGCGCGATTGCCAGTAGAAATGTCATGATGGTACGACGACGGTTGGTCCTCATTTTGCCCCTCTTCCAACGTCTGAACGCTCAGTACGAAGAACCCAAAGTGGGAAACCCTATTCGCTTTGGAGGTATTGTAAGCGCTGCCAGGAGCGCAGTCAAGCGTTAAACAGCCCTTCGGACAGGGTTCGAAGGATGATGTAACGCCTGTGTATTCTGGCAGCATCATGCGCGACGCAGCCAAGTCCAAGATGGCGTCCGCCGCGCATCGGGAAGTCACCCCAACGATGCATGCGAACCTTCAAACGTGGGAAAGATGTCGCTCCTTGGGTGGGGGCGGTACCAGGGCCGACCCGGCAGCGTGGAGACTCTGCGCCACTTCTGGGTGAAGGGGATTAGAACGTATAAATTCTATGCAATCCTAGACATCGGACTTTACTCAAAAAGCCCTTGACAACGTGCCTGGTAACGCTTACACTCCATCCCATCGGGGTTTAACCGCGAGTTAAGCGATTCACTGCGTTCGCGGAAGACGGAATTCGATTGCGAAAGGGGTTTCGGCAAATGCAAAGGAACTGGAGACGATTTTTGAGATGTGCCGCCACGTTCTGCGGCATAGCGATGTTATGGAGTGCCGCCGGTCCGGCGGCATACAGCCAGGCGGGGGCGGTGGGC
>OKRF01000431.1:0-152 GCA_900290315.1 Candidatus Sulfopaludibacter sp. SbA3
CAGATGCAAGGGCCGTACAGCGTGATCGACAAATCCTTTGGCTGGTGGCTGGCCGCTACCGGACGGCTGAAACCGGGGTGGACGGTGGAACGCGCATCGACCCACCTGGCGACGATTTCGGCGGGCATCTTTGAAGATACCGTGCCCCCCAA
>OKRF01000431.1:161-4539 GCA_900290315.1 Candidatus Sulfopaludibacter sp. SbA3
GACCCACCTGGCGACGATTTCGGCGGGCATCTTTGAAGATACCGTGCCCCCCAAATTCGATGCGGACCTGGCCAAGACGTATCGCGGCTTCGTGCTGCGAGCACTGCCCGGCGCGCAAGGCTATTCCGACCTGCGCACCGACTACGCAGTCGCGCTCCGCATCCTGCTCGCCATCACCGGACTGGTCCTGCTGATTGCCTGCGCCAACCTGGCCAACCTCATGCTGGCGCGAGCCAGCGCGCGCGAACGCGAGATCGCCATCCGGCTGGCGGTGGGCGCCTCGCGCGGCCGCCTCATCCGGCAGTTGCTAGCCGAGAGCCTGCTGCTTTCCGGCGCCGGCGCCCTGGCAGGAGCATGGATTGCCGCGACGCTAAACGGCCGGCTGGTGTCCTACCTCGGCTCTCGTTTCGGCGCTGTGTATCTCGACCTGGCTCCCGATTGGCGCATGCTCGGATTCACCGCGGCACTGGCCATTCTCGCCAGCGTCTTTTTCGGCCTGACGCCCGCCCTGCGCGCCACCCGCACCGCGCCATGCACCGTGATGAAGGCCACGTCCAGCGGCATCACCACTGGCCGCGAACGCTTCGGCCTGCGGCGCGCGCTGGTGGTGACGCAGGTGGCTCTCTCCCTGGTGCTGCTGGTCGGCGCGCTGCTTTTTGTGCGCAGTTTCCGCAACCTGGTGAGCATCGATCCGGGCTTTCGACAGGATGGGATTCTGGAAGCGGACGTGGATTTCAGCCGGCTCAAACTCTCCGCCGATGCAACCCACGCCTTCGACAGGGAATTGATTCGGCGCGTGACGGCCATCCCCGGAGTCGATTCCGCGGGCCACATCAGTATCATGCCCCTGAGCGGATCGCGTTGGACGGAGGGCGTGATCGTGGGCAACGTTCAGAAGGGATCCACGAATTTCGAACGAATCAGCCCGGGGTATTTCGGCGCCATGCAGACTCCTCTGCTGGCGGGGCGCGACTTCACCGATAGCGATTCGGCGAACTCCACCAAAGTCGCGATCGTCAACCAATCCTTCGTGCGGCAATATCTGGACCGTGGCGATCCGTTGGGCCAGACCTTCCGCATTCCCCATAACTACGCCCCCATCGCGTGCGAGGTGGTCGGCGTGGTCCGCGATTCCAAATACGTCGACATCCGGGAAGCGTTCTCGCCGGCTGCCTATCTCCCAACCGCGCAGGATCCCGAGCCGGATTCCTACTTGCCCGTGGTGATTCACTCCAGCCTGTCTCCAGCGGCCCTGATTCCTGTGTTGAAGCGGACGCTCGCGGCGATTCATCCCGGGATCGGCTACGAATTCCACGTGTTTCGCGATGAGGTTCGTCAGAGGCTGCAGCGCGAGCAGTTGATGGCCACGCTCTCCGGCTTCTTCGGCATTCTGGCGGCGCTGCTGGCCACCATCGGACTGTACGGCGTGATGTCCTACATGGTGGCGCGGCGCAAGAACGAAATCGGAATCCGGCTGGCATTGGGCGCCGCCAGAGGCGACGTGATGCGGATCGTGCTCCGGGAAGCTGCCCTGCTGCTTGGGCTCGGAATCGTCGCAGGGACAGTGATTGCGCTGGCCGCTACCAGGGCCGCGGGTGCGCTGCTGTTCGGCTTGCAGCCCCGCGACCCGGAGACCTTCGCTTTCAGCATCGCGCTGCTGGCCACTGTGGCCGTCGCGGCATCCTGGCTTCCCGCGCGGCGCGCGGCGAGGTTGGATCCGATCGCGGCGCTGCGGGAGGAGTAGGACGGGCCATCGTAGTTCGTGGCCTGTCTGCTTGCTTGAGCGTTTACTCGCCGGCGCCGCGCTTCTTGCCGTTGCCCTCGAGCACTTCGTGGACTTTTTCGATGAGTGCCGCAGGGGTGAAGGGCTTTTGCAGAAAGGCGACCTCCTTTTGCAGCAAGCCGCTGTTCACAATGGCATTGTCGGTGTAGCCGGAAATGTAGAGCACTTTCATATCGGGGCGGCGCTGGTTGAGTTGCGCTGCCAGCAGGGTGCCACTCACCTTGGGCATCACCACGTCGGTGATCAGAAGGTGAATCTGGCCAGAATGATTTTCCGAAATGCGGCGCGCTTCCACGGGGTCCGCGGTTTCCCACAGATGGTAACCCGCTCGCTCCAGAGTTTCGCGCATCAGGTTCCGGACCATGTCGTCGTCTTCCACCAGCAGGAGCGTCTCGGTGCCGCGGCGCACAGCCTTCGGGGCTTCGCGTGGTTCGACGGCGGCGAGTTGATGGATGCGCGGCAAGTACACTTTGACCGAGGTGCCGCGGCCCGGCTCGCTGTACACCTGCAAATTGCCGCCGCTTTGCTTGACGATGCCGAACACCGTAGAGAGTCCCAGGCCGGTGCCTTTGCCGGATACCTTGGTGGTGAAGAAGGGCTCGAACAGCCGCGCCTGCGTGGCCTCGTCCATGCCCGCGCCGTTGTCGCTCACCGCCAGCAGGACGGCATTGTTCTCATCCAGCATCACGTTGGCGGTCTCCAGGGTCAGGGTGCCACCTTTCGGCATGGCGTCGCGGGCATTCACCACCAGGTTCATCACCACTTGTTCGAGCTGGCTGGGGTCTGCATTCACTCTTCCGAGCTCCGGGCAAAGCTCCAGGCGCAGATCGATATCCTCGCCGATCAGACGGCGCAGCATGGCGCTGAGGCCGATGACCAGCTTATTCAGGTCGAGCACCTTGGGTTGCAGCACCTGTCTGCGGCTGAAGGCCAGAAGCTGCTGGGTGAGGGCCGCGGCATTCTCGCCGGCCTTGATCACCTGCTCCACGGAATGGCGGTTGGGGTCACGCGGCGACAGGGTGTTAAGCACGAGCTGGCTGTAGCCGGTGATGATCGTGAGCAGGTTGTTGAAGTCGTGCGCGATGCCGCCCGCGAGCATTCCGACNNAGCACCAACAGCTCGGCGGGCTGGCCGCCATAAACAATCTCGTGTGCGGCCACCTCGACATCGATCATGCGTCCGCTCTTGGTGCGGTGCCGGCTGATGCCCGGCGCATGGACGATGGACAGTTCGCGAAACTCGACGGCTGAGTAGCCGAAGAGTTTCACGGCGGCAGCGTTGGCTTCCAGGATGGCCTGATTGCCGGCGTCGACAACCCACATGGCCAGCGGGTTTTCCTCAAAGAGCAGGCGGAATTTGCGATCGCCGCTCTGCAACCCCCTTTTGGATGGCATGAGACTCCCTGGTCAAGGATACAAATAAGGATGCCAATGACTCAATCTATCGCGGAACTATGGTGTCCGTTTCCGTACACGTTACAGTTGGGCCAGACGATATGCACCCCACAAAACGCTATCGTCTCCCAGTACGGCCGGAACTAAATCGATGCGAGCACCCGACCATGCCGTGATCTGCCGCCGCAACTCCGTGCGAAGAGGCACGAAGAGCCTGTCGCCGGCTTTGCTGATGCCGCCGCCGATGACGATGCGCTGGGGATTGAGGAGCATGATGGCGGCTTTCAGGCCCAGGGCGAGATCCACCACATAACGCTGCACGAACGCGGCGTCCTGCATCAATTCCCTGGCCGGCTTTCCGTAATCGCGCGCCAGGTGCAGGCCGCAGCACATGCGCTCGAAGCAGCCGCGAGAGCCGCAGAGACACTCCGGCCCATCCGGACGAATGGTGAGATGGCCGATCTCGCCGCCGTAGGAATCGGCGCCGCGCCAGACTCGCCCGGCCTCATAGATGCCGCCGCCGATGCCGGTGGAGAGGGTCATGTAGAAGAGCGGCGAGTATCCTTTTCCGGCCCCAAACTCCGCTTCACCGATGGCGCCCACGTTGGCGTCGTTATCCAGCGTCACCGGCGCGCCGGTGAGATCGCGGACGAAGCCTGCCAGGTCGAAATCGCGCCAACCGCCCACGTGAGTGGAGAGGACCACACGTTGCGCGGCGAAATCCACGGGACCACCGAAGCCGATGCCGCAACGCTCGAAACGCAGGTCGCGCCAGCTTTGAATCAGTTCACCGATTTGCGCCAGCATCCACTCGCGGCCGCCCGCCGCATCGGTGGCGCGCGATTCGCGCCGGATCATCTGATTGTCACCGAAGGCGGCCAGAGTGAACTTGGTGCCTCCAATATCGATCGCCAGAATCACATCAAAAACTATACCTCCTCTCGAAAATCCCGAGCCGAGTGTCCGCCGCAAACCCGTGCCATCCCCGAAAATCCCGAGCCGTGTGTCCGCCGCAAATCCGTGCCACCCTCGAAAATCCCTAGCCGAGTGTCCGCTGCAAATCCGTGCCGCCCTCGAAAATCCCGAGCCGCGTGTCCGCCGCAAATCCGTGCCACCCTCGAAAATCCCGAGCCGTGTGTCCGCCGCAAATCCGTGCCACCCTCGAAAATCCCGAGCCGTGTGTCCGCCGCAAATCCGTGCC
>OKRF01000319.1 GCA_900290315.1 Candidatus Sulfopaludibacter sp. SbA3
GCCGGTTGTTGCCGTCGTCAAAACCGGCAATACTGCGGGTGTTTTACTCCGGCACTGACAGTTCGCTTCGCGCCGGACCGGCGACAAGATCGCCGTCGCTACGCGGCCCCTGTTTTTCGTGAAGTTTCGGAGCGAATCCTTACATAATGCTCTGGCCGGCGGTCATGTATCGCGGCGCAGGCGCTTCTTCTTTGCTATCGGTCTCCAGCAGGCGCACCAGGTGCGCCGCCAGGTCTTTGGGGCAAATGAACTCGGCGTCAGTCAGCAGCGCTTGCGCGTTGGGCTGCCGCTGCCACTCAAAGGTGATTTCCACGGGTTCCAGGTTCTCACCCACCCAGTGTCCATCGATCTCGACGAACTCCACCACATCCTGACTGCCCTCCAGGGCCACGCGCATTGAGTTTTCCTGCCGCGACAGGAGAAAGCCTTCCGTCGTTTTGCCGTCCTGATATTCGATGATCATAGCGTCCCTTCCCCTAACCTTATGGTGCCTCCAACTGCTAATTCGTTGCAAGAATCTTAACCTGTCCATCGGTATCATTGAGCTCCTAACCTTAGTTATGGACGCTCGGCCAGGCAAGTACTATGGTCATGCCTGTCCGGCGCGAGGCTTCAGGACGCGGCGTTGCAGTTCGACACAAACACTATCGAAGAGCTTCATCAGGCAGCGGATGTCGACGCAGCCCATGCCCCAGCGGTAGAGCAGCAGCCGCCAGCGCGCCCGCACCAGGCACAGCCCGAACAGCATCTGTCTGCGCAGCAGGAGTGCAGCCAGGTCGGGACGATCTTCGGACGAATGGACCATCAGGACCCGCAAGGCCTGGCACGTCTGCCGGAAGTCATCGCGGAGGCTGTTGAGATAGCAGCCGAAGATATGACAGCGCTGCGCGCGGAGCCGCGCGGCCATCTCGCGATCGAAGCCCGGTTGCCCGCTGAGGAACTGGAGGTCCGATTCGTCCAGCAGGCGCAACATGGGGCGATACCGCTCCACGGACAGGTCCCCGATCCACTCGGCAGTGATGGGGAGCCGATGACTGGCGGCCGAAAGCTTGAAGGACTTCCACATGAGATCTGGCACCATGGCAGTTGTTTCCCTCATTACTGTATGCAGGCCATCCGGATGGCGCGGCCCATACGGGCTTCCACGCGCTGGCGGCGGATTTCCAGGAACAGTTTCAAGGCGACGAAGGCGCCGCCGAACGTGCCGACGAACAGAAAGATTGAAATCACCATGGGTCGATTGAACCATGGGTGCGGGCGCTGCGACAGTTCCGGTCGTACCAAAGACCCGTACCAATTGGGACGTACCACGATGTTTGCAAGAAAGGTCCTAGTAGTTCATTAACTTATCGCGATATTCCCCGTGGCCCGGGACACTCCGCCGCAACGTTGACTTTTGGTTTAATGCATCCCCTGCTAACTCTGATAACTAACGATATGGTGGGTAGGTTCCATGGCAAAGTCTGGTACACCGCTGGTACGCCCATCTCTGGTTTGTCGGGCTGGAATGTTGCACTATGGAGGTGCAGAACGAGGCGCTAATGAAGATCAGATACCAAAACGGAAACGCCATCGAGGGCATCACCCTCTCCCGCACTGAGCAGACCCTGCGTGTTGCCGTGAGAGGCTGCGATGACGCCATGGAGTTCACCAATATCCACGGAACGTGGGTATCGGAAGATTGCGAGCCCGTTATTGTGGAGGTTGGGATGAGCCGCAAAGCCGTTGAAGACTACTGTGACGATGCCTTCCTGTGCCCACAGGAACTGGCACGCCACCTGGTGAGCCTGTTGTACACCGATAGCAGCGAAGATTTCCTGAACGAACGCAGCCTGTTGAGGACGGGGTACACCGGAGTTTCCACGCTGATCGCATAAGACTGGTGCCTCTATGATCAAGAGCCCTAGGCGGAGCAAGCAACCCAAAGTGTCCGGCGATCTGGTGCTGGCCACCATCGACCGGCTGACACGGGAAAAAGCCGAGTTGCTGGAGGAAGTACGCCAGTTGCGCGCCGCGGTCGCCATTTACCAGCGGATCGCCGAGCACGTGCAGGAACGCGCTAACGATGAGTTGCCGCGCACAGGCACATCGTAGGGGGATCACATCCGAAGGCACCTCCGGCTGGTAACGCCGGCGCTCTCGTCACCGGTCAACCACCCGATTTACCCGCTCGATAGATGCCCGCGGCAAGACCGCCGCCGCTACCCAGACCAAGCCATGCGGGCATCCTTTATTTCGTACGCTACAACACAACCGCCGCCGGGTGGCCTGGCGCGTTTTTTTCGCTACTTTCTTTCGCCTCCTGGGTTCGCTTCTGCAAGGCCGGCCGAAGACAGCGCGTCCATTCGGGCCGGTTCTAAACTAAGAATTGCGGAGGCAGTATGAAGTCATTGTCCGTGTGCCGATGTGCGCTCATCGGCCTGGTTTCACTCAGCGCGCCCCTGATGGCGCAAACTACTACTACCCCAACCTTCGTGCAGGCGGTGTCCACCGGCATCGTCAGCTTCTCCCTAAACCAAACGGCCCAACTCAACGTGGTGAATCTGAACCCGGTGGCGGGCACGCCGGCGGCCACAGCCACCATCTGTACCGTGGAGTTGCAGTTCTTTGACGGCAGCAACAGCCTGCTGAAACAGGTGGTGATCACCAACGTTCCACCCGGAACCGCAGCGTCCCTGAGCCTCAAGCGCGAGGAGGCGCCGAACCTCAGCGTGCCGCGATTCGCCATTCGCGGGGTGGTGCGGACCAGCCCGGTGTCAGCCACTACGGGCACCAATACACCCGTCGTATTCGCCGGCTGCCCGGTGAAGACCACGATGGAAATCTACAACGACGATAACGGCAACACGCAACTGGTGACCAGCGATGTCACACCGATTAACACGCCAGTGCTGCTGCCGATGGTCGTGGAGAAGTAGTTACCAATCGCCGCTCAGGATCCTGGCCGTGACCGCGGCTAGCTCGTACTCCATGGCGCGGTCCTTATCCTGAAAGGCGGCGACCTGGCGAACGGCATCGTAAGCGCGGCGGGTACCCGGGCCGAGTTTGGCTGGCCCGCCGCGCAAATCGACTGCCTGCGCCGAGGTGAGCAGCAGCATCGCCGCCAGATGGCGTACGCACTCCAGCGCATCCATGGCGGTGACGGCGGCGTGCATTCCCAGGCTGACCACATCCTGGTTGTACTGGTCGGTGGGAAGCGAGTGAATGGAACTGGGACCGGCCAGGTGGCGCACCGCACAGGCCAGACTGGTGACGCTCAACTGCATTCCCTTGAATCCGCAGTTCACGCCCGGCTGGGGCGTGAGATTCGCCGGCAGGCCGGAGTTGAACTTATCGTCCACCAGTACCGCCATCAGCGCGTTCCCCCAATTCGCCATCGCTGCAAAATCGATCTTCCAGGTGTCCAGCAGGCGCGCGATGTGACCGCCATAAAAGTTGCCGGCCTTGTACAGGATGCCGGTCTCGGGATCGATCAGCGGATTGTCATTGGCGGAATTGATCTCGCGCTCGATGACGGCGCGTCCATCCTGAAGCGCCTCCCACACGGGTCCGAGGCCCTGCGGCACGCAGCGCAGGGAATAGCTGGTCTGGCCGCTGGTGGCCTGCACGTAAGCGGAGTCACGCAGCAGATCCAACAGGAACGCCGCTACGGCGATCTGGCCGGGATGGCCCTTGCTCTGGTGGACCCACGGCTCGTAAGGCATGAGCGGCGCCTGCAGGGCTTCCACAGAGAGCGCGATGGCGGCCAGCAGGGCGCGCAGAACGTAGAAGGCGTCGATCCATAACAGCGCAGCCGCGGCGGTCATCACGGTGGTGCCGTTGACCAGAGCCAGTCCTTCTTTGGGCGCGAAGTGGATGGGCCGCAGCCCCACCGATTCGAGCGCTTCTTCGGCCGGCAAACGGCGGCCGTTCACCTCGGCTTCTCCGAAGCCCACCAGCACGCGGGCGATATAAGCAGACGGCATGAGGTCGCCGCTCGCGCCCACCGAGCCATAGCGCGGCACCACCGGAGTGACTCCGCGATTCAAGAGGGCGGCCAGGGCGTCCACCACGACGTTGCGGACAGCCGAAGTGCCGGTAGCGAAGGTGACGATGCGCAGCAGAGTGGCGGCGCGCACCACATCGTTGGGCAGAGGCCGGCCCGTGCCGCAGGCCATGTGGCGCATGAGATTGTGCTGCAGGGTATCCATCTGCTCCGGAGCGAGTGAGATGCCGATGTTGCCGCCGACTCCGGTATTGACGCCGTAGATGCGCTCGCCGCGCGCCAGCAACTCCTCCAGATGGGCGCGGCCATTGGCGATGCGGGTTCGCGCTCCGCCGGTGAGACGCACTTCGGCAGATTCGCGCGCTACGCGCACCACATCCTCAATGCGGAGCGCTTCCGCCCCCACAAGCACCAGGTTGGGCATTTTATTCCACCGTGAACGGGTGCTTGACTTCGCAGGTTTGATTGCCCACGGCGTCCGTCACCACCACGGCGATGGCATAACTTCCGGGTTTGACGGCGGGCTGAATGGGGACGCTGAATTCGCCGGTGACATAGCTCTTGGGATAGAACGATTCGGTCTGATCGCCGGCGGCCTCGGGATTAGTGAAGAGCACCTTGTCGTCGCCGGACAGCACTTTAAAGATATAACTGACATCGATTTTGTTGCCGGGACCGTACTTGTAGCCGGTTATATCGAACTTCACCCAGATCACGCTCCCTGGTTTGTAAGCGGCCTTGGCTACGGGCTCGGTGTCCTCCTCGCCGCGGAAGAAGCGCAGGTTGCGGACCACCAGCTTATCGCTGGGCACCACTTCATGGCCGCGCACGCGGAAGGGGACGGTGAGTTCGGCGGTGGCATGGGCGATCACGTCCTCCACCTTGACTACGATCTTGTAGTCGCCGGATAGCACCAGCGGTGGAATGGCCACTTCGGTGGCAATGCGCGGCATCCACTCCTTATCCTGCGGGCTGACTTCATCGGTCATTTCGTTCTTGTAAATTTCGGCGAGAGGCACGCCTTTCGGATCGAAGGGTTGCACGGAGTAAGCCAGATGAATCTTCTCTTCCGGGGTCTTGGCGTAGTTGGCAATCCGGCAGGTGAAGAACAGGATCTCGCCGGGGATGTGGGTGGTGCCGGGGGCGTCGGCAACACCGCCTTCCGACTGGCTGACGATGGGCTGAACGATCTGCAGCGGGGTCGCGCCGCAGAGCAGAGAGGGCAAGAATGCCAGGGCCACAAGCGATCGCATTTACGGATCTCCCAGTACGATTTTAGCTTGAAGCACGCGCCGGGGGCCGGGGGGTGGGCACAGTGCCCTGAATGCGCCCCGTCACGCCTTGGCCGCACAGGGGGCTCGACGCGATAAGCAATAGAGCGACTCCACGAACCGGTGCTGCCCCGCCTGCCTCCGCCGCCGAAAGTCGCGAATTCGTCCCGCCGGTCCAATCTGGGGCATCAGTAAAACGGGTCCGGCGGACCGCCGCTGGAGCCGCTCTTCTGCGTCCCGTTCCATTTTACCGAGGCGTTGTCCAGAACCAGCGGTTCGCCGATCGCGACGTCGATCCGCGCGTTATCGAACACAATGTCCTTGCCATCCTGCACCAGGAAACCGCGCGTGCTTTGAATCTTGACGTTGGTGAAGGTGATGGCGTTGGCCATCTGCTCGGGAATTCCGAGAATCCGGCCAGCCATGGGAGACCGCGTGACAGTCAGGTTGGTGACGTGAATGTCGTGAAAATTGGGGATATTTTGCGTTTGTCCAGGCGCGGCCTGCCGGGGGCCCACGTCTGTCGCCAAGCCGGCATTGCCGTTGTAGAGCATGTTGATGTCGAAGGGGCGCCGGACGTTCTTCATCACGATATCGGAATAGCGAATATCGTGGACTTCGCCGCCGTTGCCGCGGTAGCTCTTGATGCGCAGGCCATTGTCGGTCCCATTAAAGGTGCAGCGCCGAACAATAACGTGGCTCAAGCCGTTGCGCGTGGGGCTGCCTATGGAGATGCCGTGGCCGTGCAGGCAAGTGAGGTCCTCTATGAGAACGTCGTGGGATCCACTTTGCAGTGCGACGTTGTCATCGCCGGTATCGATTTCGCAATTGCGAATGACGATGCGCTGCCCGCCGGGGTCCATGGCGTCTGTGTTGGGAGCGTCGCTGGGAGCCACAATGCGCAGGTTCTCGATGGTGATGTCCTGGCCGCGCGGCACGAGGTGAAACATGGGGGAGTTGGTGAGCGTGATGCCATCCACGTGCAGTCGCTCCACGCCGGTCAGGGAAACCAGCACCGGACGAGGGACCACCGCGCGGCCTGGTGGATAGCGGCGGGCGGCTTTGTCGGACCACATCCAGAACATGGCCCCCGACCCATCGATGGTGCCGGACCCGGTGATGGCAAGGTCCGTGGTGCCAGTGGGGCAGGAGATCAGGGGCGCGACCCGGCCGAATCCGCCACGCCCGCCCGGCTGGGGCGGCGCGGCTTTGTTGGGATCCGGGATGCCGTACTCTTCGAAGGTGTCCGGCGCTTTGATGATGGCGCCCGCCTCCAGGTGCAGGTCCATGTGGCTGGTAAGAACGAACGGCAGGTCCATGTGGCTGGTAAGAACGAACGGCAGGGTCTTGAACGTGCCGGCGGGCACGATGAGATGGCCGCCGCCGGCCTTGGCGATGGCGTCCACGGCGCTTTTGAAGGCGTCGGTGTTGAGCGTCTTGCCGTCACCGGCCGCACCGTAATCCATGAGGTTGAATTTGGCAACCGGAATCACCGGAAGAGCCGCGGTGATCGCATCCTGAGGCGCGGCGGCGGGTTGCGGAGCCCGTGGGCCCTGGGCGAAGCCGGGCAAGACCAGCGCGGCTGAAAGCAGTAGGAGCTTACAAGTCATAGTTCCCTCGACGGGCCGATGGTATCACTGCGGCGCGTCCGCCGGGAATTGATCGAATCGGCGGCTGACCGGCTTGCCGAGCAGAAACCTGTCCGCAAACGCCAACAAGGCATCCCAATCGCCCTGCACCATGCCATGCGGACGATCGGCCCAACTCACACCCAGCCGATCTGTGGCATTGAACAGGGCGAAGGCCGCCTGAGCGGCCAGCCAGGACTGCCGCACGCCATTCGCGTTCACATTCTGATCGTGCGTCCCTTCGAGTGCGATGAACGGCCGCGGCGCCGCCAGCGCAACGAACCAATGCTCATCGAACGGCAGTTTGTCGGGCTGCCCCCAGAATTCGTGAAGGTGGGGCGAGAACCAGTTGGGATACTTTCGCATCATCTCACTCAGGCCTTCCTTGCCGCCGCGCTCAGCTCCGCTGAACCGGTAGGCCGGAGTGCCGCCGCCTGAACTGGCCACCGGAGCAACCATGGCCAGGCGGTCGTCGAATGCGCCCGCGATCAGAGCGGACTTGCCCGTTCGCGAAACGCCGGTGGCAATCAGCTTGGTCTTATCGATGGAAGCATCCGTTTCCAGATAATCCACGATACGCGAAACGCCCCAGGCCCAACCCTGCAAAAGCCCCCAATCGTACTTGGGGTAAGCCGGATAGAATCGCGTGGTGCGGAAGGCCCAACTGCCATCGGCATTACGCAGAGTGGTATCTTCGCCGCAGTCCGTGTTGTTGAAGGTCACGAACGCAAAGCCGTGCGCCAGGGCCTGGTTGCTGGAAGCAATCGATTCCGCGGTACGAGGACCGAAACCTCCGCGGCCCGCCGGCGGGGTTGCGGCTTTGCTTCCGGTAGGGGCAGGCCCCACGACGAGCAGCACATCGAGCCCCCGGCCTTGCATTGGCCCTTGCGGCAGCCGTGGCAGCGCCGTTGCGCCGGGAGGCGAACCGGAGGGCGAGATCAATGTGGGAAACGGCCCGCCTTCCGCCGGCGTGAAGATGCCGATATCGAGACTGAGGCTTTCCTTCGGTCCGAAGGTCAGGTGGACCAAACGATACTTGACCTTGCCATTCATCACCAATTGTGAGATGACCTCGCGGCCCTTCACATTCCCAGGCGCCGGAGGGGCCTGACCCACCGCGTAATATTCGAGGATTCGTTTCATTTCCTCGCGCCGCGCCTTCCATTGTGCGGCGGTCTTCACCTTTTGGCCGCT
The DNA here is from genome assembly GCA_900290315.1 of Candidatus Sulfopaludibacter sp. SbA3. Classification (GTDB taxonomy): domain Bacteria; phylum Acidobacteriota; class Terriglobia; order Bryobacterales; family Bryobacteraceae; genus Sulfopaludibacter. The sequence goes on from OKRF01000319.1 coordinate 8,079, forward strand.
GTTCATGGTCAGAACATCGGGCATTTCGGGCCGGTCCGGAAGCTTGCCGGCGCCGGGCATCGCGCGCATCGATGTGGCGATGGGAGGAACGGGAATCTCCTTGGGATCGGGCCCAGTTGTGCCGGCCTGTCCGTTCAGGAGTCCTGCGAAAGCGGCAAGGGTTAAGATCTCACGTCGCATACGTTGATTGTAATCTGTCAATTAGGGGCGGACCGCCCCGCAAAACGGATGAAAAAAGCGGCAGTTGGTAGCGCCGGCGGTCTCGCCGCCGGTTGTACTCGCCGACCGGCGACAAGATCGCCGGCGTTACCGAGTCGCTGGGCCGGTTTTTCGACCCAGTTGATGGAAATTTACGTTTGCAGGCGGATATCCCGCGAAGAGGAACCGGCGATGATCTGGTACGCGCCCGGCGCCACGGGCCACGAGGCGTCACCGTGTCCCAGTACGAAAACGCGCGCTGGTTCCAGGACACGTGCACGTGCCCCGTCTTGCCCGGCTGGAGGGTCAGCCTCTGAAAGCCTTCAATTGCCCGGGCGGTTGCGGGACGGCTGTGGCTGGCATGCCGACGTAGATTTGCGCAACCTCCGCACGGCTACGCTGCTGGTGTTGGTGACGTCGAAATCCACCGTCTGACCCGCCGGCCCAACCACCAGATTGGCGTAACTGAATGTGGTATAAGACAGGCGGTGTCCGAACGGAAACAGCGGCTGAATACTCCTGGCATCACTACGGGCAAAGAACCCGCTGGCCGCCGGCGCACGCGCCCACGCCACGCGGTGCAAATCCACGCCAGAGGATGCCTTGAGAGCAAACTTCTTCCTTTTTCGGACACGTCACACGCGGACGACCTTGTTCGGCGGTCCGGGCGGAAAAGCGATCTCGATCGTCGCCGTCATCGCCATGGGTATGCCGTCCCTGGTTCCAGGCTGGAAGCGCCATTTCCTGACGCACTCGATGGCCTTCTCGTCGAGATCCCGTCCCAGGGTACGGAGCACTCGAATGTTCCCTTGAATGCGCCCATCGGTACCAACCACAACGTACAGGGTCACCTTGCCCTCCACTCGGTTTTGCTGGGCATCCAGTGGGTACTCCGGTTCGGTCTTGAAGATCAAGACTGGCGCGTTCTGTGTCCCGGAACGGAATTCAGGAGTTTGGGCTGCCGCGGCAGTCACCAACAGAATGAGTATCGCTGCCTTTATGGGCACAGAATACCTCAGTGCGACACCACCCAAGCGAGCCCGTCGGGCTGCTTACCCGCGTCGATGTGACTCGTGACTTCCAACGATTTCAGATCCACCACGGCGACGTAGTTATCGGGCGTGCAAGCCACGAAAGCTCGTGCGCCGTCAGGCTGCATCACGATTCCGGCTGCACCGTGCCCTATATTCACGCGCTTGACCACTCTGCGCGTCGCGGGATCCAGAATCGTCAGATCGGAGCCGCCGAGGGTCGAGATGAGTACCAGCTTGCCGTTGGGCGCAAACTTCAAGCGATTCGCACTGGAAACGTTGGCGTCGAGCGTCTGGCTCACTTTCTTGGCGGCCACGTCGACAATCGAGACCGTGCCATCCTGCGCATTCGCCGCCCAGATCTCTTTGCCGTCGGGAGAGACATCGAAGCCTTCGGCGCCCCTGCCGACCGCGATCACAGTCTCACTCCAATCGCCGCCCGGAGGACCCATGGGACCACCGCGGCCACCCGGTCCACCTGGGCCACGCCCACCCGGCATGCCAGGAGGAGGACCACCCGGTCCTCCCGGCCCGCCCGGCCCCGGTCCGCGGCCGCTGCCCGCTCGCTTCTCGATGAGGGTAATGGTGGCCGAGCTGACATTCGAGGTGACGATGCGCTGCAGGTCATCCGAAACGAAGATCATGTGGGTTCTGTCCTGACCCGTACCGAGCACCAGGTCGATCTTCTGCGCCACCGGGTCGTAGCTGCCAATCACCTTGGCCGCTTCAGCGGTGAACCAGAGTTTGCCGCCCACGAACACCAGGCCGTGAGGGCCGCGCAAGGGGCCAAGGTCAATCGGAGCCAACGTTTTCTGCGCCACCAGATCGACCACGGTGATGGTGTTGTACGCTCCGCTGCCATAGTTGGACACGTAGGCGTACTTACCATCGGACGACGCGATCACTTCGTGGGGATCCGGCCCCGACGGCATCCGCGCGACCACCTTGAGCGTGGCGGGATCGACGATGGCGAGCGTGTTGTCGCTCTTCGCCAATACCAACAGCGCATTCGCCGGCGTGCTCGCCGCGTGCATCATGCTCGAAACGAGCAGGGCACCAAATGTACCGATTACGCGGTTCATAGTGTCCTACACGATATCGCAGCCCGGCGGCAAAAGCGAACCATCAGTAAAATAAGTAGGCATCCATCATGCTTCTTCGAAATCTGACTTTGGCCGCACTGCTCCTGCCGGCCTCGTTCGCCCAGACTTTGCCGGTGGACCTCTCCGCGGTGAAGCCCGGCCCAATAACTGTAGATGCGGCCGCGTCCACCCTGACAGTGCACTGGAAGGATGAGAACGCCCGGGCGTGGGAGGCGGCTTTTTCCCTGGACCCGCGACAGCCACTGCTGTCGGCCGTTTCCATCGAGGGCAGGAACGTCATTGAGCGCGCCCAGCCGTTCTACCGGTGCGAGACGGGCAAGCGGCGGGGAGGATGGGACGCCTTCTTCGATTTTCCGCCCGGTGCGCCCGAGGGCACCCGGGCATTTCTGGCGGAATTCCATCCGAAGAGCGCGCGTGCCCGCTCCATCGGCGACCGTGTAGAGGTGTCGTTCGACGGCATGCGCATGGGCATCTTCGCAGGCAGCTTGCGGTATGTCTTCTATCCGGGCAGCCGTCTGATCGAACAGCAGGCTGCCCTGTCGACTCAAGACCCGGACGTGGCTTACTTTTACGACGC
>OKRF01000337.1 GCA_900290315.1 Candidatus Sulfopaludibacter sp. SbA3
GGCGTGCGGGGGAGACTCCTTATACGGACCACGAGGGTAATCTGTGGTTGGCGGATCGCTATTTTCAAGCCGGCAGGTTCTCGCGATTCCATGCCGTGGTGGGGCGCACTCCCGATCCGGGGCTTTACGAGAGCGAGCGCTTCGGGTCGTTTCAGTATTCCATCCCGGTTCCATCCGGCGGCAGTTATACGGTGCGGCTGTACTTCGCGGAAAACTACTTCGGCGGATGGGCGGCGCCAGCCTCGCCTCCGCGTCTATTCAGCGTGTATGCCAATCATGCTCCGTTGCTGCGCGATTTCGATCTATCGCGTGAGGCGGGCGGGGCGGTGACGGCACTGTGCAAGACGTTTCGCGGAATCAAGCCAAACTCCTTCGATAAGATCGTCCTGAGCTTCGAGCCTTCCACCGAATTCGCGATCGTCAATGCGATCTCGGTGGAAGACGAGGGGAAGTAGCGGCCTGGCGCTTACCGGTGCGCAATCGCAAGTATGGTCACGGGGCCGATGAGGCCCGATTCGAGCGGCGTCTGGTTGCCGAATCCGCCTCCACCGCCTCCGCGGCCGCCTGCCGGACCGCCGGCGGGAGCCAGCACTCTCTTTTCCGGGGGGCCCAAGCGGTCGCCAATCTGCCGGTTCGTCCATTCGTTGGTCACTTTGATTTCCAGGCGATTGGTTCCGGGCTTCAGAATCCCACTGGCGTCCACCTGGTACGGGGCTTTCCAAACGATCCCCATCGCCTTGCCGTTGATTGAGACCTCGGCGAGATCCTTCACCGTGCCCAGATCGAGCATCATCCTGGCCCCCGGATGGAACCAGGACTGCGGCGCCTGCACGGTCTTAGTATAGGTAGCCGTTCCGGAAAAGTACTTGACGCCCGGATCCGCATTCGCCGTCCACGATTCCAGTTGCGCTACCGGGATGTTCGGTGGCGCCCCGAAGTTGGGTGGAAAGCTCAGGCTCCAGGGGCCGTTCACGGTCGCCAGAGTTGTGCCGATCATCGATGGCATTGTCCGCGTTGGGGATGCGGCCGGCCGCCGGAAGACCACGAATACCGACTCGCGTTCCGCCAGGTGCAGCGACACGGTAGTGCGGCCGTCCGCGATGGTGTATCCCGCCGGCTCAATGGCTCCCGTGTCGGGATGCCAGAGTTCCGCTTCCCTGCCGCCAACGCGGAACCGCGCCTCGGTGTCCAGCCCGCGATCCGAACGGTTGGCCACGAAGTAGATGTCCGTATCCGCGGCTTGGCGATGGATCCAGGACACACTGGAATTCAATGCCGAGCCGTATTCGAAGTCCTTCGATATATGCTCCGCATTGAGGATGTCGGGGAGCGGCTGGCCCCATATCACCTTGCCCTTGCCGTAGAGATGCGCGGTGCGGCTGATGCCATCCAGATCGCCCCACACTTCGTTTGCAATCTCCTGCACTTCGCGATCGGCATCGGGATACCCGGTGAGGCCCGGCGCCTTTGCCGGCCGCGGCCCTACCACCGTCGCACCGTCCGCCACCAGCGTGCGGATCTTCCGGAGTACCGGCAGCGTCATGCGGTCGATTTCCGGGAGCAACAGCACCCGATAGCTCATGCCGTCCGGCAAGACCAGTCGGCCGTCTTTCACCGACATGCGGCTGAGCAGGGCATCCGCATTGATGAAATCGTAGTCATACCCTTCCGGCAGCGGGGGTGTCAGGCCCGGCCCCCAAAAGGGCATGGTCGAAGGAGCGCCTTCGTTCAACAGGTAGACTAAGTCGGCCACGAACAGCCCCTGCTGTAACATGAAGCTGCTGCGGGCCAGATAGGTCATATACGGCCTAGCCTGTTCCGCCCAGGTGATGTTGCGGTTGATATGCGTCCCTACCATGGTGTTGCCGGGTTTGGTATCGAGCGGCTGGTGCGCGGAAGTGTGAAAGACCAGGCGATTGACGCCCTGAGCAAGCCAGTAATCGCCGATCTTCTTCAGGGTGTATGGAGCTTCATATCCCCCGCCGGTGAAAGATTCCGTGGCCACCAGGTTCTTGCCGTAAATGTGAGAGGCCGAAGCCGCTCCGCGGACATCCATGTAGTACATGGCTTCGGGATGCAGCGCCCGCACCCAGAACTCGCCCATGGGGATGTCCACTTTGCTCTTATTGAGCAGCGAGTCTTCGATGATCTCGAGCGAGATGCCTGAGGCTTCTGAGTAGATTCCCATGCCATGCTGGNNGAAGGTAAGGGGTGGGATCGTAACCGCGCCGCTTGCGGAACTCGCCGATCATGTCGTCGGTCCAGTTCGTCACGCCGCCTTCGAAGCTATCCATCATGAAATATCGCAAATCCTTCCCAACGAGCGGACCCAAAGCCTGGGCGATGGGATCGAAGTAGCCGTGAAAATACGCTTCCACGTATTGGTGACTCAGCTTATCCACCTCGTACCCCAAGCCCGCCGCGGTGGCCGGACGGTTCTTCGCGCCGGTCAGGGAATAACCCATTCGCAGAATGGTCCACTTACCGGATGGAACATCCCAGTGCAAGCTGCCGTCTTTGGCCATCCTGGAAGTCAGGTCGATGATGGCGGAGCGATCGATGCAGGCGGCGGCAGGAACGGGCGGCGTGGGGACGGACTCGTACTCGAACAGAAAACTGTACGCCGCCTTGTCTTCCCAGCGATGCACGCGGGCGCCCGAATGCAGCACCGCTTCGGTCAGCGTGAATTCCCGCGCCGGCACGATCGGACCCTGGTTCATATTGGCGGCGGGTGTCAAGGGCGCGGCCGTCATTTCCACGCGAAAGAACCTGGCCGTGGTCTCCGGGAATGAGAAAGTGCGGACGGTCCCCGCGCGATAAGCCTGGGGACCCGGCATGGACACCAGGGTGCGGAAGTGCGAGCCATCGCCGCTGGCTAGCACGCGGCCAACGGGTATACCGCGATTGGTGCCGGCAAGCGAGATGGCACGCGCCTGAAACGGCCGCGCGAACTCGTATTGCAGCCAGGCTGGGCCGCCGTCTGCTGGCGCTGCGATGGTGACTCCGGTGTTGAGGTCGTCGTCCAGCAGCGCGGCGGCGTCCAGCGGACCTGAACTGGCAGTGGCCTTGGGATGCGCATCCGCCATGTCCGCTTCCTCCGCCGGCGTACGATAGGCGAGCACGGCGCTGTCTCCGTAATAAGTGGGATCCGGCGGCGCCCCGCGTCCGCCGCCGGTCCTCAGGTTGCGGATCGGTCCGTTGTTGGCAGGCGGCTGCGGCAGTTTGCCGGCAAAGGTCCGCGGACCTTCCACGGTGGTTTCGCTCCAGACCACCTTCTTCATGGCCTGCTCGGGCTTCACCCACGGGCCGCCGGTCTCGCTCCAGCCCGCGGAACTGAAAATGGTCATTTCCAGGCCCAATCGATCAGCTTCGGACGCGGCGTGCCGGACCGCATCCAGCCACTCCGGACTTCTGAAATCGAGCTTCTTCTCCACAGTCTGCCCGGAGCCGGAGGAGACATCCGCCAGGTGCATGCCGCCAATGCCGGCACGCTTCATCCACTCGAGGTCTTTGGTGATGCCTTCTTTGGTGATGTTGCCGCCGGTCCAGTGCCACCACGTCCGCGGCTTGGCCGAGTCCGGAGGATTCTTAAAACCTGCTTCGAGTGCGTCGCCTGGACCCTGGGCCAGCGCCCAGCCAACCAGGAGTAACAGCCCCAAGGCGGCTGCTACGCCGGCTAATGCCTTACGAGAATTCATGTGAGTTTAGGGTTGAAAATGCATCTTCATGAACTGCAGATATACGTCCCAATCCGACGGCACCATGCCGTGGCCGCCCTCATGCATCAGGTAGCCGATGGCATGAAGGATTGGCTGGCCGGCGCGGGGAACCTGGTCGGTACCCAGATCTTCTTTGCCGAACAGGCGATACACGGGCCCCGCCGCCACTGCTGCCAGAAACTCGCCCTTCGGATCCGACCACTTGTCCGTGTTGCCGGTCTGCAACAACACCGGCCGCGGCGCCATCAGCGCCACCAACATGTGCGCATCCACGGGAAGCTGATCCACGTGGTTCGCGTACTTCGCGTAATTCGCGGCAAACTGATAGGGGTATCGCGTCGGCTCAACCAGGTGCGCGATGGTCTCGCCGTAGTTGCGCCGGCTCAATGCCGCACCACCCTCGCCCCCGCAACTGGCAATCACCATACCGAAACGAGGGTCGTGTGCGCCCGCCCAGATCACGGTCTTACCTAACCGCGATACGCCCGTCACCGCAACTTTCTTCGCGTCCACACCCTTGTCGGTTTCCAGGTAGTCCAAGGCGCGGCTCAAACCCCAGGCCCATGCGCTGATGGCGCCCCATTCGTCCGGAGCGGGCTCGGTCTGCCCCGGCTTGAGATACAGTTGCCGCACGCCGAATGGAACTCCGCCGAGAAAGTCGGGGTCGATATCGCCGTAGTAAACCGTTGCGACGCCGATTCCCTCCGCCAGAAACTTGGCAACCAAGAGCCTGCCGAACGCCCTGCCACCCGCGGCGGGCACTCGTTTCTTCTCCCTCGCGTTCCAAATCTCGCCGGGCTTGATTCCCGGATCGTCCACCGAGAGTGAATTCGCGGTGAACCAGATGTTGAGCAGTACGGGCACGGGCTTCTGCGCGCCGGCGGGCAGATAGAGCAGCAGATCCATCTTCGGCCCGTTTTTGTCCTTCGAGAAAAAGACCGTCACCTGCCGGCGAATCGCCTTTCCATCGAGTGCTGGCGTACCCTTATCGAAAACGTCGAAACTCATGCCGGCGGGACGCCCCGGCATGCGCCCGTACTCGTTCTCTTCGAACAAACGCAGGATCTCGGGGCGGCGCTTCTCGTTCCAGGTCTTGACGTCGCGCACCGGCTTTCCATTCGCCAGAACGAGCGGATCCGGAAGCGTATAAGTTCCCACCAGCGCTTCGGTGTAGTTGACCGGAATCCCCGCCACCTTGTCGGAAGGGTAGTCCGCAATCTGACCGTGCGCAGCGAAGCCTGTCAGAAGCGCGGACACGACAGCAGTCGAAGAGAAAGGGAGTCGCATGGCGCTAATACTATACCCGCACCGCCGTTGTTGCAACGATTCGGGACGGTGGCGGACACCCTCGAAAATCCGGGGGTTTAATTCGGTGACAGTCGGCGCATGAGGCGATGCCTCACCCGGTGGGATGAAAAATGGGGCCGGGGGCCGGGGTTTTGTGGCTCGCTCCCGCCATTTTCGAGAGAGGCGGCTCATGAGGCGAAGCCTCACCCGCCCGGATGAGAATTCGTTAGCCCCGTGGGACAGACGATCGTTTTTTGTCGTCTGTCGTCTTCGGGTTATACGTCATTTTTCGAGAGAGTCGGCTCAGGCGGGATGAAAATTGCTCTCCGACGTTGGCGACCAGCGGGAAGACGACAGACGACAAAAAACGATCGTCTGTCCCACCCGCGGCGCAGAAATCCTGAGC
>OKRF01000320.1 GCA_900290315.1 Candidatus Sulfopaludibacter sp. SbA3
CGGAATCCGCCGTCCGCCGTCCACCCCCAAGCCCTTACAACCACTCAAAAGCCGGAATTCCCAGAAAATAAGGCGGATTCGGCATTCCCTTGAAATGTTCCAGCGAGCGGGCCATTTCCGCTCTCATCGTCTCCAGAACCACCGAGGGTTTGCTGTTCTGCGCCCGAAATCCAGCGGGCGCCAGCAGAAGAAGCGCAAGGAAGGTCCAGTGAATTAACCTCATAGAACGTCGTCCACTCCGAAGGGTATGTTCATTATGCCAGGACCGCGATCGTTATACTATTGCCCTTGGCCCGCGCATTCGTTCCGAATTCTATGGACTCGCGGGAACGCATGGTTTGGCGGCACGACTCGTCAAAGTTCGGCGACAGTCCACGCGGCGCATGGTGTACAAGTGTTACAGAAGGAAGGCGAAAAAAACCCACAGGGAATGAACTCACACCGCCGTTCGTCGAGTAATCGTAACCCGGTGCCGCTTGATGAGTGCGAACAGATCGCCACGGAGCTCTTGTGCGGCCGCACCGCGACCTCGATACGCTTTTTATCTGGACCGAACCGGGCATCCTCCCGAGGCTGGGCATGTCGACCACTTACCGAATTACAGATCTGAAATAATAGTATTGGTGGCCGGGCGGGAACGCCCCTCACGGAAATGCGCAGTCCGAATGCCGATATCACGGGTCTGATCAGAGCTTGGCGGGAAGACGAGCCCGGGGCGCTCGATCGTCTCATGGAAGCGGCCTATCCCTCCATGAAGGACATTGCGATGCAACGTCTTCGCAACGAACGCGCCGGCCACACCCTCCAGTGCACCGCGCTTGTCAACGAGGCCTGTCTACGCCTGATCCGCCACCCCAACGGGCGCGAATGGAAAGACCGCACCCACTTTTTCGCTTTTGCGGCGCGCGTGATGCGTGGAATCCTGGTGGACTACGGGCGCGCGCGGCGCACCGCCAAACGCGATGCGGGACAGTTGCGCGTGGCCCTATACAGCAGGCCCGGCGAGGGCGCGATGGACGCGGATGTCGTGGACCTGAACGACGCACTCGACGACCTGGAAAAACTGGACGCGGTCCAGAGCCGTGTTGTGGAACTCCGCTATTTCGGCGGCCTGTCCATCGAAGAAGCCGCCGAAGCACTCAACCTTTCGTTGAGCGCTGTAAAACGCGATTGGCTTCTCGCGAAAACGTGGCTGCGCCGCCGGCTGCTGGAAGGGCGCGCGGCCATTGACCAGTGAAGAGTGGGGACGTGTCAGATCTCTGTTTGACGGCGCGCTTACGGTCGCTGCGCCCGAGCGCCAGTCCTGGATAGAGCAGCACACCCCGGATAAGTCGGTCGCCAGTGAAGTTTCCGAGTTGCTCTCCTGCTACGAACAATGGCCTGATTTTCTGGAAGAATCGGCCGCTCTGGGGCTTGGAGCGGGAGAGGCGCCGGTTTCGCCGCTGGTGGGCCGGCGGCTGGGACCATGGCGGCTGGAGCGCGAAATCGGCCGCGGCGGTATGGGCGTTGTATGGGAAGCAGTCCGCGACGACAAGACCTTCGAGCAGCGTGTCGCGATCAAGATCCTATCGGCCGGCTTGCAATCCTCCTCGGGCATCGCCCGATTTGTCGAAGAACGCCAGATCCTCGCTAACTTGAGCCATCCCGGTATCGCCCGCCTGCTGGACGGCGGATCGATGGAAGACGGCTCGCCGTACCTCGTGATGGAGTACGTGGCGGGAGAACGGTTGGACGAGTGGCTGGCCCACAATCCGTCCCTCGGAGAGCGTTTGCGGGTGTTTCTGTCGATTTGTCCTGCCGTCGAGTACGCCCACCGGCATCTGATCGTGCATGGTGACCTGAAGCCCGCGAATATCATGGTTACGCTGGAGGGCGAGGCCATGCTGCTGGATTTCGGAGTGGCCAGGCTACTCGGCCCGGGATTGGATGGACTCACCAAGACCCGCACACGTCTGTTCTCGCCCCGTTTTGCGAGCCCCGAACAGGTTCGCGGCAAGCCGGTGACTACATCCACGGATACCCATGCCCTGGGGGTTTTACTCTATTTGATGCTGACCGGGAAGCAGCCTTATGCGAGCGGAAGCGAGGATTCCCTGGAAGTGATGCGGGCTGTCTGCTCGGATGAGCCGGCCGCACCGAGTTCGGCGCCGGTCCCCTGGCGGAAAGCCCTGCGGGGCGAACTGGAGGCGATCGTGCTGCAATGCCTTCGCAAGGACCCCGAGGAACGATACCCTTCGGTGCGCGACCTGTCCGAAGACATCGCCGCCTGGCGCGACGGCAGGCCAGTCACGGCGCACCAGCCTGGATGGGTCCAGCGCGCTGGTAAACTGGTCCGCCGGAATAGGGCGCTGAGCGCCGCCATCATGCTGGCGGTGCTCTCGATGATTGGTGGCTCCGGCGTTGCCGTCTTGCAGGCGCGACAAGCCTGGCAGGAGCGGCAGCGCGCCGAAATGCGTTTCCAGCAGGTCAAGCGTCTGGCGCACTCGGTTCTATTCGACCTGCACGATGCCATCAAAGATCTGCCAGGTTCCACCGTGGCGCGGCGGCTTTTGGTGCAGGAGGCCCTGGAGTATCTCAGGGAACTCGAAGCGACGGGCGGCAACAGTCGCGAACTCGACTCGGAACTGGCGGTCGCCTATATGCGCGTGGGAGACGTGCAGACCAGCCTGGGGCGCGCCAACACCGGCGATTCGGCCGCCGCCATGCAAAGCCAGCTAAATGCGCGGCGCCTCGCCGTGTCGGCCGCTCGGGCGGACCCAGGTGAGGAACGGCAAACGCAACAGCTTCGGGAGATCGACATCAGGCTCGGCGATCTTTACCAGCAGCAAGGCGACACAAAATTGTGGCGTGAAATACGGGCAGAAGTCGATAAGATATCGGCCGGACTGGCCACGCGGCATCCCCAGGACCGAAAGCTGCGGTTTCTGGCACTGTGGGACAGGGCCTGCACGCTAGCTGAAGGCGGGAGTGCCACCGAAAACCTGCCGGCGTGGCAGAAGGCGCTCTCGGCTGCACGGGATTCCCTCACGCTCGAACCGGGCGAACCCCAACCGATCCGTTATCTGGCGCGTTGCTACCGCAGCTTGGGCGATGCGTACAAGCACACCGGCGATCGCGCCGCCGCGCTGGAGAGCTACCAACAAGCTGTGGCCATCGACGAGAAGCGCGCGGCCGCCGACCCAACCTCGGCCCAGCCCAAGATGGATCTCTATTTTGACCTCGTGGCGTCCGGCTGGGAACATCACGACGCCGGCCATGAGCAGGTCGCGGTGTTGGAGTTCGAGCGGGCCGCGCGTCTTCTGCGGCAGATATGCGCTTCCGATCCGGACGACTTTCTAGCCCGGCTGGAACTGGCCAAGCTGCTGATTACCGCGGCACCGTCCTGGCAGCATCTGGGACGCGAAGCGGAGGTAATCGATCGTCTGCGGGAGGCGCTGCGTTATCTGGAGTGGGCGCGGGCGCGCGATCCCAACAATCTGGATGCGCGATTGCACCACGGGTGGGCGCTGTCGGAACTCGGAGACGCATGGGCCCGCCGCGCTGGGCTCGGCGGCCTCCAGGCGAGCGATCACTGGCGGGAGGCGGCCGCGAATTACACGAAAAGCCTTGCCGCTCTGAGCGGCATCCCGGCTGGGGCGAGTTTTGACGAAGGCATCGGGCCCGGTATGTTGATGGACCGCGACAGGAGTCAACTGGCGCTCTGCCGCTCGCATCTCGAAAGAGTTCGCTGAACCAGAATTCCTGCGAATCTCGCTTATACTCTCGTAGGCGTCTCTTCCGGAAGCACGGTTCG
>OKRF01000038.1 GCA_900290315.1 Candidatus Sulfopaludibacter sp. SbA3
CGGATATTCGACAAGATCAAGGAGGTCTATAAAATGGGCAGATTACTCCCGATAAACGCGCTTACATCCACGTCAGCCGTTCCGGCGCCTGAGCCAGCCCAGGATCGCGACCATTGGAATCACGTAAAATGGGCCTGAGGACAATCCATTGCCACGCCAGTTCGACGTCATCATAGAGCGCGACGAAGAAGGGTATTACGTCGCCTCAGTCCCACAATTGTCGGGATGCCACACGCAGGCGCGAACCCTCGATGAGGTCATGCAGCGAATTCGTGAGGCAATCGAATTGTGCCTCGAAGTGGAAGGGGCGCCCGCGCAAACCCTGGAGTTCATTGGCATTCAACGCATCACAATCGCAGCATGAGCCGGACCCCAAGGATTTCCGGCTCCGACCTGATCGCTGCATTGGCGAAGGACGGTTTCCAGGTTGTTCGCATCCGTGGCAGCCATCACTTTCTTCGTCATGAAGATGGCAGGAGCACTGTCATTCCCGTACATTCGGGCGAAACGCTCGGGCCTGGGTTGCTCGGCAAGATCCTCAGGGATTGCCATTTCAGCGTTGAAGACCTGCGCAGTTTGCTGTAGACACGATTACTCCTCGTAAACGCGCTTGTATCCGGCAACACCCGCTCCGTCCGTATCGTCGTTTTACTCGGAAACTGGCCACCAGACGGCGTTCCGCAAGATCACTCCCGTGGAGTCCCCGGCCGGTCAACTGGAACTGGAAGAAGAATGCGGGAGCGCTGATGCCGGGATGCGAGGTACCGTTAGGTGAACAGCATTGGGGNNGGTACTCGACAGGCCGCCCGGCGCTGCCGTAAATCATGACGCTGTCCCAGACCAGAGTCAGGGTCATTTCCTTGCCGTCGGTGGTGCCGCGAAAGGTCAGTCTTGGATAACCGCTGGCATCGCCCTGGGGGCCGTGTGAGCGCCAAGCGCCGGTGCCGACCAGGACGAAGGAGATGCGGCCGCCCCCGATTTTGCCATCGGCGATGGGGACGTCTCCGGGCCAACTACCCGCATGGGCCATGCCAGTCAACGTCGTGCCGTCGCTTTTGAGGTCCAACTTGACCGATCCCACCGTCTTGGGCCGCTGTTCCGGGGGGGCCAGGAAGACAGCCTTCCAGGCTCCAGTAAGATCTGCCGCGGGCGCACACAGCGCCGCGGCCGCTAGCAGTGACAGACGCATCCACTTCATGGGAAACTCCTGCGATCATTATACGAAGGTTTTCTTTGCGCTTTTGCGAGAAAAGTCACTCTTCCCCAGCGGCGGCCTGGCCCGCGGGCCTGATAGAATAATAGAGTTCCCAATGCCAAAATCTATTCCGGAATTACAAGACATCGCGAAGCGTATCCGCCGCGACATCATCGAAATGACCGGCGCTGCCAAGTCCGGGCATCCGGGCGGTTCGCTTTCGGCCGTGGAGATTGTGGTCGAGCTGTTTTTCAACCACATGAAAATCGATCCGCAGAACCCGAAGTGGGCGGAGCGCGACCGCTTCCTTCTTTCTAAAGGCCACGCCGCGCCGGTGTTGTACGCCGCCATGGCGGAGGCGGGCTATCCCGATACGCCCAAGGACCAGTTGAACACGCTGCGCAAGCTGGGCTCGGTCTACCAGGGCCATCCCGACGTGCGCTTCATCCATAGCCTCGAGGCATCCACGGGTTCGCTGGGCGGCGGCGTTTCGCTGGCAATCGGCATGGGCCTGGCGGCGCGGTTGAACGGCAGCCCTTCACGCACCTACGTGATGCTGGGCGATGGCGAAATCCAGGAAGGGCAAGTTTGGGAAGGCGCCATGGCCGCGGCGTACCACAAGATGGACAATATTGTCGCCATCACGGACTATAACGGCATCCAGCTTGATGGTTTTGTGAAGGATATCATGGAAGTGGCGCCGCTAGCCGATAAGTGGCGGGCGTTCGGGTGGCACACGCTGGAAATCGACGGCCACGACCTGGTGGCGATCAAGCAGGCACTGGACGAGGCGGAGGCCACCAAGGGCAAGCCCACCGCGATTGTGGCCCACACCATCAAGGGCAAGGGCGTTTCGTTCATGGAGAACAATCCCAAATTCCACGGTACGGCGCCCACGCCGGCTGAAGTGGAAGTGGCTTTACAGGAGCTGAGATAATATGCCGGCGAAAACCAAATTCGAAGTGAAACTCGGCGCGGCGACGCGCGAAGCGTTCGGGCGCACCCTGGTGGAACTGGGCCGCCAGAACAAAGACATCGTGGTGTGCGACGCGGATCTTTCCAAGAGCACCATGACCACTTATTTCGCCAAGGAGTTCCCGGAACGCTTCGTCTCCTGCGGCATTGCGGAGGCGGATATGGTGGGAGTGGGAGCGGGCCTGGCGTATGCCGGCAAGATTCCATTCGTCTCCAGTTTTTCGGCGTTCGTGATGAATAAGGGCTTCGAGCAGCTTCGCGTCTCGGTGGCCTATCCCCATCTCAATGTCAAGGTGGTGGGGACGCACAGCGGCATTTCGATTGGCGAAGACGGTCCTTCGCAGATGAGCGTGGAAGAGACTTCGCTGGCTTGCTCGCTGCCCGGCTTTGTAGTGATTTCGCCGGCCGACGAGAACTCGTGCAAGGCGCTGATTCGTGCGACGGCAGAATATGTGGGTCCGGTGTTCGTGCGCACGGGGCGGCCCAAGTGCCCCATCGTGTACGGCGCCGATCAGAAATTCGAAATCGGCAAATCCATCGAAGTGGCGGAGGGCAACGACGTCACGATTATCGCCAACGGCCTGCTGGTGGCCCAGGCGCTGCTGGCCGCGGACATGCTGGATGCCGAGGGGATTTCCGTCCGCGTGGTGGATATGCATACCGTGAAGCCGCTGGACCGCGAGGCCATTGTCAAGGCGGCGGAGACGGGCGCCATTGTGGTGGCCGAAGAGCACCTGGTGGACGCGGGCCTGGGCGTGCGCGTGGCGCAGGTAGTTGCTGAAACCTCTCCCGTGCCCATGGAATTCGTGGGCCTGCACGGTTATGCGGAGTCCGGCCAGCCCGATGAACTGTTAGAGAAGTACGGCCTGGTCGCTAAGGATGTGGCCGCCGCGGTTCGCAAAGTGGTCGCCCGAAAGCGATAGGCGCGAGAGGTGCCCGACGTCCCACTTTCCGAGATTCTGCTGGAGCAGAGTCCGGCGTGTCATTGGCTGGTTACGGCGTCGGGCATCTTTCACAAGATCTACGGCGACCCTTCGTGCATTCTGGGTAAACCGGCGCCGGAGTTGCTGGGGCGCAAGGTGACGGAGGTTTTGGATCCCGATGCCGCCGCCATTTGGAAGGGGCGCTTCGCGCAAGCTCTGCGCGGCGAGACGTTGACCTTGCGGGAACGCTGCGGGGAAGCGCGTTGGAACGTCTCCATCTTCCCGATCCGCGTGGAGGGGAAGATCCGCTATGCCGGTGCCATGGCGCGCGAGAGCACTCAATGGGCCAAGGCGGAGCAGGAACTGCGCTACACCGTGCTGGGCGCACTCAAGGCGCAGGAGTTCGAGCGCGCCATGGTGTCGAAGTTTTTGCACGATGCGGTAGGTCAGAATCTGACAGCCCTCGGCTTGCAGCTCGACCTGGTGCGCATGGACCTGGAGAGTATCTCACCGGCAAGCTGCGCCCACATCGCCGAAGTGCAGAAGCTGCTGGGCACCATGATGGAAGAGGTTCGCGAGTACAGCTACGAGCTGAACCCTTCCACGGTGGAACGGGCCGGCCTGCGGAGCGCGCTGGACCGGCTGGCGGCCCGAGTCAGGGAACGATTTACCGGGGCGATCCGGCTGAATGTGGACCCGTCACTCAAGATAGATCCGAAGCTGGCCTCCGCGTTATATCAGATTGCGCAGGAGGCGGTGGAGAACGCCGTACAACATTCCAGTTGCTCTCTGATTGAAATCGCGGTAAAGTCCACACGTAACACTCCGATTCTTGAAGTGCGTGATAACGGGCGGGGATTCGACCCCGGCGACCTGGCCGGGGGGTGTCGCGGCCTGGGGCTTTTGAGCATGGAACATTACGCCGCGCAGGCTGGTTTGGAGCTGTCTATTACGAGCGATCGAAGTACGGGCACCGTCGTCCGCGCCGCCGCGGGAACTGTCTGAGGAAACTATGCCATTCGACATTGTTCTTGTCGATGATCACAAACTGGTTCGCGACGGGGTGAAGACCATTCTTGAGCGGGGCGCCGAATTTCGGGTAGTGGGGGAAGCCGAAAACGGCGGCGACGCCGTGCAGCTTTGCAAAAAGACGGATCCGGACATGGTCCTGATGGACATCGGCCTGCCCGGCATGAACGGCATCGAAGCCACCACCGAGCTATTGCGCCACTGTCCCAAGGTCAAGGTTGTGATTCTATCGATGTACGACGATGAGAACTCCGTGGTGAGCGCCATTCGCAGCGGAGCGCGTGCGTTCGTACTGAAGAAGGCCTCATCGACAGAGCTGTTGGACGCGCTACGCACCGTGGCGCGCGGCGGATCGTATCTGAGTTCGCAGGTTTCCGACCGGCTGCTGCAGCGCATTCAGCGGGGCGATCTGGAGACGCACGACCGGAGCCCGCTGGAATCGCTTTCGCCGCGCGAGCTGCAGGTGCTGCGGCTGGTGGCCGAAGGGAAAACCAGCAAGGATATCGCGGTGCTGCTGGATCTGGGACTGCAGACCGTGCGCAGCTATCGCAAGACCATGATGAAGAAGCTGGGCGTGAACAACGTGGCGGGTCTGACGCAACTCGCCCTGGCCGCCGGCATCACGCACTGGAACAAACCGGATGCAAACACCCTGGGGTAACTGCGACGTCGCCGACGCGCACGTGCATTTCTTTTCGCGCCGTTTTCTGGAAGCACTCGCCACACAATGCGGGAAGGATCCCCGCGAAGTGGCCGCCGCCGTGGGCTGGGATTTCCCGGGCCACGCGGAAGAACTGGCGCACCGGTGGGGCGCCGAACTGGACCAGTACGGAGTCACGCACGCCGCGCTGATCGCCAGCATCCCCGGGGACGAGCCGTCAGTGATGGCCGCACAGGCCGCGGTGCCCGGCCGCTTCTTCGCCTACGCCATGATGAACCCGTTGGCGCAGGACGCGGTCAACCCCAGTCTGAACGCCATCTGCCTATTCCCGGCGATGCACGGATACCCTGTGCACGATGCGCGCGTGACGGCGCTCCTGGAGCAGGCCGGAGCGAACCGCCAGGTGGTCTTCGTGCACTGCGGAGTCCTCACGGTAGGTGTCCGCAAGAAGCTCGGTCTGCCTTCGCCGTTCGACATGCGGTATTCCAATCCGCTGGATTTGCATGCCGTGGCGCTGCGCCATCCGCAGGTGCGCTTCGTGGTGCCGCACTTCGGCGCGGGCTTTTTCCGGGAAGCGCTGATGCTGGCCGACCTTTGCCCCAACGTATACCTGGATACGTCCAGCAGCAACTCCTGGATGCGCTACGAAGGGTTGGAGTTGAAGGGAGTCTTGCGGCGGGCGCTGGATGTGATGGGCGCCGGGCGGCTGCTGTTCGGCACGGACTCCTCGTTTTTCCCGCGCGGCTGGAACCACGCGGTGTATGAACTGCAGACTCGCGCGATGGCCGATTTAGGAATCGGGCCGGCGGACGCGAGGCTCATTCTGGGAGAGAATCTGCAGCGCATCTTTGCGGGATAGTTCAGGCGGAGCAAAGTGCCCCGTGGGACAGACGATCGTTTTGTGTCGTCTGTCAATTAGGGGCGGACCGCCCCCCGCGCGGGCAACGATAGGTATGAAAATGGGGGGATTTTCGAGGGAGGGTGGCAAGGGTTTGGCTCGGATTTTCGCGAGAGTCGGCTGATGAGGCGAAGGCTCACCCGGCGGATGAAAATGGGGGGAACGCGTCGGGGTTTCGCGAAGGGATGGCAAATTCGAGCCAGGCACGAAGATTCGCCAAAAGGCGGCGAATTTCGAGCCTGTTGGGGTGCCCGCCTTGGCAACGATGGGAATGAAAATGGGGGGGACGCGTCGGGGTTTCGCGAAGGGGCAAACTCGAGCCAGGCACGAAGATTCGCCAAAAGGCGGCGAATTTCG
>OKRF01000381.1 GCA_900290315.1 Candidatus Sulfopaludibacter sp. SbA3
ACGGAGAATGGAATTACACGATTCTTCCAAATACGAAGTTGTAAAGTTTATTTATTTACGCGGCCTTACCGAAGATAAGCAGACCTAAGGTCTTCGGTGTCCAATTCACTTATGGGCAGCTTTTGGGAGGCGCGCCGGGAGGCTACACCAAAGATCACAGCAGCGGTCCTCTTCTCTCTCACTGCCGCGATGACCGCGGCCAGTTTCCTGAAGACACCGGACGGCCCCTTGTTCCACCCGCTGACCGCCTTGCAAGACTGGGCTCAGATCGTGGCCGAAGTGAGTCCGCCCGTTCTCCTATGCGCCGCTGGCGTGGTGTTCATCAGAACTCGCTACGGCTACCGCCTGGGCCTGGTAGCCGGATTCGCCGCTTTGCCGTGGTTTGTCTGGAGTGAGTTCTTGCTCTTCCCTTGGAATTCCTGGATTTTTCTGACCGAAGACCAACCTGATAACGGGTCCCTGGTGTTCGTGAAGCTCAGAATCCTGTCGGGTGATGTTGAACGTCATGGCCGTTGTCTGCGCTTCGCTTCGCTTGCTCCCGGCGCGGTTCTGCGTACGAGAGACTGCCGTGTACCGGCGCCCAGATCCTTCACGTCGTAAAGCGCGGGCTGCGCATCCATCAAACCGCTGCCAGTGCTTTTAAAGACGGGAAAGTCTATGCTTGGCGGGATGAACGGCAACTCTCTGGCTACCGGTTTCAAAGGCACGTTGGCTTCAGAGTGATGGACTATCAGTCCTTACTCGCCACTGCCCGAGCGCCAGAGCTGTGGACACTACACACGTCGACTGGGAAACCGCTGCTGCGATCATGGAATGCCGAGGGCTGGTACGTAGTCCTCAAAGGATCGCGGCTGCTGACCTTCACCAGCGGGAATCGAACGTCACCGCCAGAGAGGATCACGACTATCTTTCGCGAGATCGAAAAACTCCCGCTATTCGAGACGGATTTGTCCACCGCCCGGGACGTCTGCCTGGGGTACTGCTACGACCCGTTGGGAGAACTGGGACATTCCGCTCCCGCGGATCGAGCAAAGCTGCTCCGTTCGCAGTAGCGCGCGGCGCGGTGGCTACCGTAGCGCCTTTAACTCCGCGTCCGACAGCCACGGGTGCTTGTCGCTGGCGTTCCCTTCGCCCGGGCAGCCCTCAGGCGCGGAGTCGCTGACGCTCTCCATCCGATAGTGATAGCTGCCGAGGTCCTGCACCAGGAAGAGGGCGTCAATGGGATCGGTGAGTTCCTTTTCGCCGATGTGCGTAACGCTCAGCGCAATCAGCCAGCGGCCCAGCCTGGCGGCGCACGGCGTCACACTCGCGTATTCGGCCGGCGCAAAATCGGCGTGCAGTTTGGCGTGCCACTCCTGTGTCTCGGCGCCGACCGGGATTCCATCTCGCTCCACGGCCGAGTCAACCACTCTTCGGCGAAATCCTGTTGCTGAAAGACTGCCGGGCCTAGGCGGCGGACGCCTTCGGTGAAGCTGTAACGGTGAAGCTGCGTCCGGTTGTGGACCCTGGCGTCGACGCTGGAGTCCAGGAATTCCATGATCAGCTCTTCGGGTTTCAAGACGAATTCCGGCCCATCGTTCCCCAACCAAAAGCCGTGGTGGCCGGAGATCAACGCTTCGACGCTGCCAGGCAGGACACTCAACCGATGCACGGCGTACGTCATACCCATCCACGTGGAATTGCACTGCTGAGAATGCGATGAATGAGCAACAGGCGCCGTCCCTGGGGATCCGGGCCCGAGAGTTCCAAGTCTGCACCGCCGTATCCATCCGATTTCGGGTGATCCGCGAAGACCGCTTCCGGCCTCGGCGATCACGAAAAGCGTGTCGGGCAATTCCGGCAGGCGCGCGTCCAGTCCGGCTTGCTTCAGTTCCGTTTGCAGATCGGATTCCAGATGGCCTGACATGATCTCCGGCATGCCCCTGTCTGCTGGCAGCCGCGATTCGATCCAGTCGCGCAAGGCCTGGTGCAGGCTGCTCACGTTGGTGTCGGCCTGGGAGTAGCTTTCCGCCGACGCCTTCATCCGCGCCGCCTCGCGCTTCAGCCGCTTGCAGCGCGTGTCCTGCCCAAATAGCATTCCCGCCAGCAGGAAAGCGAATAAGACCCGATGCAGTCTAACCCGATTCTAACTCCCAACGAACTCGGCCAACAGCCCGTGAAAGTGATGGACTCCGTTCTCCCGCTTCACCGAAAAGCGCCCCTGGGAATAATTGCGCGACTTCAGCCCGCGCTGCACCGATTCGCAGATCTTGATATCTTCCTGCTGGATCTCGTCACTGAAATCGATGGTAGCTTGCGCCACTTCCGCGCCGCCATAGGCGAACCATTCGAAAATCGTCAGAGTGCGATCGGGACCCAGCGGCAGAATCAGATTGCTGCTCATGTTGTCGGGATACACGTTCAGCATGAAGTTGGGGAAGATCCAGTAATACAGCGCGCGATTGCTGCTATCGGCGTATGCATACCGACGCCCGCCCTCGCCCGTCTGGGCGCGGATGGGGGCGATCTGCGAGGAGTAGTAGCGGAAGGTCTCCACGCGATACTGCGCGTAATCCAACTCCCGGAACAGGCTGGGATGCGCCGCGGGTAAATGATAACCTTCCAGGTAGTTATCGATGTACACCTTCCAGTTACATTCGATGACATAATCACGGCGGGCGGAAAAGCGCAACTGGTCCATGCGGCAGCCGATCTCGGCCGCCTCGCGCGGAATGGCGCCCAGCACTTCGGCCAGCGGCGGCGCCTGCGGGTCCTGATTCACGAAGACGAACGGGCCCCACTCGGCCACCTGATATGGCGGCAGGCAAATCTGCGAGCGGTCCCAGTTTTCCACGCCTTCGAATTCGGGCTGGCCGTGCAGGCGGCCATCCAGGGAGTAGGTCCAGGCATGGTATGGACAACGAATCACGGGCGCCTGCCCGCAGCCTTCGGCCAGCAGCGAGCCGCGATGGCGGCAGACGTTGGAAAACGCCCGCAGGGTGCCTTCCGCATCGCGCGTCACCAGGACGGGCTCGCCGGTGATTTCGCTGGCCAGATAGCTGCCCGGAGCGGCCACGGCGTCCCTCCGCCCCACCGCCTGCCAGGTGCGGCCGAAGACCTTGCGCGATTCGGTCTCCAGCATGGCGGGGTCGGTATACCAGCGCGCCGGAATGGTGGAGGCGCGGGCGAGTTGCGGTTCGAAGGTGAAGTCGCTCAGGTCCAATACTCAATGCTATCCTGAGAAGAGCACACCTGTTTGGATACTCATTTGAAAATCGGTTTTGTAAGCCTGGGCTGCCCCAAAAACCTCGTCGATAGCGAAGTCATGATGGGTCAGCTTGTGGCCAAAGGCCATGAATTGACGCCCCATCCCGACCAGGCCGACGTCCTGGTGGTCAACACCTGCAGCTTCATCGACCCCGCCAAGAAGGAATCCGTCGACACCATCCTGGAGATGGCGGAGTACAAGAAAGTCGGGCGCGTCCGAAAACTGATTGTGGCCGGCTGCCTGGTGGAGCGCTACCGCGGCGATATCCGCAAGGACATTCCCGAGGTGGATGCCCTCATCGGCACCAACGAACTGGACGGCATCGTGGCCGCTTGCGAAGGCATGGAGCCCGGCACCGGCCCCGCGCAGCCATACCTGTATCACGACCTGACCCCGCGCGTGCTGGCCACCCCGCGCCACTTCGCCTACATCAAGATCGCCGAGGGCTGCGACCATCCCTGCACCTTCTGTGTGATTCCGCAGTACCGCGGCGCATTCCGCAGCCGCCGCTTCGAATCGGTAATCTCAGAAGCCACGCGCCTGTTCCAGCAAGGTGTGCGCGAAATTAACCTCATCGGGCAGGACACCACCTGTTACGGCGAAGACCTGGGACTCACCGATGGCCTGGCCCACCTGCTGGCGCGCCTGGCCGGCATCGAGACCGCGCACGAAAAGTGGATCCGCTTCCTGTACGCCTATCCCAACAAGGTCACGCAGAAGCTGCTCGATACGATTGCCGCGTACCCGTCGCTGGTGAAGTACATCGATATGCCGCTGCAGCACGCCAGCGCCTCCGTGCTCAAGCGCATGAAGCGCGGCGCTTCGGGCGAGATTTTCCTGAAGCTGCTGGAGCGCATCCGCCGCACCATTCCCGGGGTGGCCATCCGCACCAGCTTCATCGTGGGATTCCCCGGTGAAACCGCGGAAGATTTCGAGGAACTCTGCCAGTTCGTGGAGGCGGCCCGCTTCGACAACCTGGGCGTCTTCACCTACTCGGACGAAGACACCAGCCGCAGCTACGCGCTGGACGCCAAAGTGGATGGCCGCACCATTCACAACCGCAAGCGCCGCCTGATGGCGATTCAGCGGAAGATTGCCCGCGCCCGCAATCGCGCCCTGGTGGGCCGGGAGTTTCCGGTGCTGGTGGAAGGCCTCTCGAAAGAGACCGACCTGTTGTGGGAGGGCCGCATGCCCACGCAGGCCCCCGAAATCGATGGCGCCACGCTCATCAACGATTTCGAAGGCGCCGAGCCGCGGCAGGGCGAAATCCGCCGCCTGCAGGTCACCGAAGCGCACGATTACGACGTGGTCGGCACGCTGCTTCCGCCCACCGAAACGGTCCCGCGATTCATCCCGGCGCCGCTCATCAACATCTCCCTTCAGCCCGCGCTATGACGTTCAGTTGTCCCATCTGCAAGAAACCGGTGAAGCTGGGCGACCCCGACTTTCCTTTCTGCAGTGAGCGCTGCCGCATCCTGGACCTGGGCGCGTGGTCGGCGGAGAAGTACCGGATCTCCTCATCTGTCGTTCCGCCTCAGGAAGACGAAGAACCGCCCGATGAAGGTTAAGGCGGCGGACCTTATCTCCACTTGGTTCGGATGTGGCCGCGCGCCCGTCGCTCCCGGAACCGCCGGTTCGGCCGCCGCCGTGGCCATCGCGATCGTGCTGCACACCTATGCGGGCCTGGCCCCGTGGCATTTCGCGTTGCTCGCCGCCATCCTTTTCTTCCCGGCAATCTGGGCCGCCGGCGTCACCGCGCGCACCTACAACATCAAGGACCCGGGCTTCGTGGTGGTGGATGAGGTGATCGGCCAGTGGATCGCGCTGGCCGGGGCGAGCACGCTCAATTGGAAAAGCTATCTGCTGGCGTTCACGCTGTTCCGCCTGTTCGACATCTGGAAGCCCCCGCCGGTGCGCCAACTCGAAGCGTTGCCCGGCGGCCTCGGGATCAATGCCGACGACGTGATGGCCGGCGTGTACGCGGCGCTGGTCCTGTACGCTGTGGGAAGAGTGGGGCTGATTTGATCGCCTCGGCGATCGCGATTTCTTAACTTAGCAGGCCGTTCACTAATCGGTTCAGTAGGGCGCCTTTCGTCAAGGTAAACGGGCAGCCTTAGGATCGCACCAGGCTCGTAGAACTTGCCTCGCCCGCCATGGCAGAAATCATATTCCTGGTCGTTTCGAATTCGACTGGCTCGTTCACAAAGATAAGCACTGGAGCCGGTTTTGAAAGCATCGTGGTATCAGTTGAACAGACGACCCGTTTCGCCGTCTGTTTGGATGGCTGTGGACCGACCACCAAAGCCGATGAAAAACGCGTTTGGATGGCTGTGGACCGACCACCAAAGCCGATGAAAAACGCGCTTGTGGTGTCGCCAATCCTGGTGGCGCAAATTTCAGGAGAGCGTCTTCTTGCTGTTACGAAAAAAGCGTAGCCTCATCGGGAATGCAGACTGGCGGGAAAATGGCAAGACCGGAACCGCGCTTCCGCGCTTCTGAAGCACCAGATACAAGGACGTGCACCAATCGGGTATCAGGCGAAGTAGCCAGACATGAGTTCTTCAGCGTTACGAAGTCCGAGAAGAGTCCGCTCACCTGAATCGTCCTTCGCCAGAGTGA
>OKRF01000322.1 GCA_900290315.1 Candidatus Sulfopaludibacter sp. SbA3
AACCAAGTGTCCCGTTGCCGATGATGGTATTGATGTTGCCATCGGTTGTGACCTTGCGGATGCGCCCGTCTTCCGGCTCGGCGAGGTACACGTTGCCGGACGAGTCTACGGCGACGCTGTAAGGTCCAATGAGGCCCGCGCTGGTGGCCGCCGCGCCGTCGCCGGCGTAGCCCACAGTGTTATTGCCTGCGATAGTGTTGATGTTGCCGTCGGTGGTGACTTTGCGAATGGCGGCGTTGCCGGTATCGGCGATATAAATGTTGCCGGAACTATCCGCGGCGACATCTTGTGGATGATTCAGCTCGGCCTTGGTGGCCGCGTTGGCGTCGCCCACGTAGCTGGCATAACCGTCTCCGGCGACGGGGTTGATGTTGCCATCGGGGGTCACGATGCGGATCGTGTTATCGCCTGTATCGGCGACGTAAACATTCCCCTTGGTATCCACGGCCACGCCGGAGGGCAGATAGAGCTGCGCCTGGTTTGCCGGGCCGCCATCACCCACGGCGCCGACATAGCCCACGGTGCCCGTGCCGGCGAAAGTGCCGATGGTGCCGCTGGGGAAGACAATGCGCACGCGGTTGTTCAAGGAGTCGGCGATGTAGACGTTGCCGGCGGCATCCACGGCCACGCCGACCGGTGCATTGAGCTGCGCATTCACGGCCAGCCCGCCATCGCCGGAATATCCGGCGCGCGAGTTTCCGGCCACCAGCGCCAGGTTGCCGCCGCTGATCTTGAAAACGGAGCTGCCGCTGCTGAAATACACATTGCCGGCCGTATCCACAGCCACGCGTTTGGGCTGTCCAATGGAGATTCCGGTCGCGGTCACAGGGGTCGCCGGCGGGGCTCCTCCGGCTATCGTCGTGATGGAATACTGTTGCCCCTGGGCCACACAGGCGCAGAGCAGCAACAGACAAGACGCGCTTCCAAACAGCCTTCCAGCTACCAATCTTTTCATGTACTAGCTCAGTCTAACAGGATGAATTCCGATTTCGGAACAACGCGGAGTTGTAGGACTAGCATCTAGGATGCCACGGCGCCGGCTACCATTTCCAGCGCCCGGGTGATGGCAGCGCGATCCACATCGTAATGAGTCACGCCGCGGACCTGGCGATCGTTGATGGCGTTCATTAGAACGCCGCGCTCTTTGAGGCGCGAGCTGATGGCGGCCGACGGCACACCGGTGCCGGTGACGTCAAAGACCACGATGTTGGTTTGTACGCGGGCGGGATCCACCTGAATGCCCGGAATACGCGCCAACCCTTCGGCGAGGAATTTGGCATTGCAGTGATCGTCGAAGAGTTTCCTGGGAGACTGGTCGAGCGCGACCAGACAGGCCGCCGCCAGTACTCCGATCTGCCGCATGCCGCCGCCCAGGCGCTTGCGATACAGCCGGCCCTTGGCGATCAGGTTTGCAGGACCGGCCAGGATGGAGCCAGAGGGCGCGCCCAGTCCTTTAGAGAGGCAGAACATCAGGGTATCGGCGGGCGCGGCGATTTCGCGGACCGGCAGACCGAGCGCCGCGGCGGCGTTGAAGATGCGCGCGCCATCCATGTGCACCTTGAGGCCGCGGTCATGGGCGCCATCGCAGATTTCGCGCACCGTCTTCTGGGGATAGATGGTGCCGCCCCACATGTTGTGCGTGTTTTCGATTTCCACCAGGCCGGTGGGCGCGGAATATGGATTGACGGGTTTGATGAGCGGCGCGATCCGGTCCCACGAGAGAATGCCGTCTTCGGTCTGAATGGCGCGGATCACGCAGCCCGAGAACCACGCCACCATGGAGAGTTCGTAATCCAGCAGATGGGCCCGCGAATCGCAGATCACTTCCTGGCCGTGCTCGGTGAGCAGTTTGACCGCGATGGTATTGCCCATGGTGCCGGTGGGAACGAAGAGGGCGGCTTCCTTGCCGGCGATTTCGGCGGCGCGTTGCTCCAGATGGTTGACGGTGGGGTCCTCGCCGTAGACGTCGTCGCCCACTTCGGCTTCCATCATGGCGCGCCGCATCTCGGGCGTAGGTTTGGTCACGGTGTCGCTGCGTAGATCGATCACGTTCATGTGGTGAGAAACTCCTGGAAAACCTCATTGGAAAGAAGCACACCGCGCCCGGTGAGCCGCAGGACTCCGCCTTCGGTTTCGAGCAGGCCGGCGTCGAGAAAACGTCGAATGGGGCCGGCGAATCGCTGCCATTCGCCGGGTTCGGGCCGCACTCCCTCCATCAATCGCAGGCCTACGAAGAAGCGCTCCTCGTGCGGCTGCGCTTCCACCATGGGAGGAGCGGGTGCGGACGCCAGATACTCTTCCACGGTTTCGGGATTCTGCCGGCGCATACGCCCATCGAACGAATGGGCGTCCGCACCGAAACCGGCATAAGGCTCCAGCTTCCAATACTTCAGATTGTGCAGCGACTGGAAGCCGGGGCGGGCGAAATTGGAGATCTCATAACGCGGGATGCCCATGGCCGCCAAGCGCTCGACGGCCGCTTCGTAGAAGCCCGCGATTTCGTCATCGCCGGGGATGCCGCTGGCGCCGTAGCGCACGCCGCCCAGCAGCATCTCTCGCCCCAGGCGGCTGTCCTCGTCCACTTCCAGCATGTAGACGGAGACGTGCGGGGGCGCCAGGCGCTCGATCCAATCGAGCGATTCGTTCCAGGATGCCGCAGTCTGTCCGGAGAGGCCCGCGATCAGGTCGAGATTGTAATTGTCGATGCCCGCGTCAGAGAGCACGCGCACATCTTGCGCCACCATCTCGGCGGTATGTTTGCGGCCGGTGCGGCGGATCTCCGGCTCGACGAAGGACTGCACGCCCAGGCTGACTCGGTTGATGCCGCAGGCGGTCCAGGCGCGCGCCATTTCGGGCATGATGCCGCCAGGCGCCGCCTCGATGGTGGCTTCGCGCCAGGGGCGGCCCGGGATCGCGGAGAGGATCTCGGCGAGTTCGGCGGCGTCCAGATTGCCGGGAGTGCCGCCGCCCAGGTAGACAGTTGCGGGCTGCCAGTCCCACGGGTGCGTGCGGATTTCGCGCAGCAGCGCATCGCGATAGCGCGGCTCCCAATCGCGTGGAAATACCCCGGACGCAAAGTTGCAGTAAGTGCACTTTTGCGCGCAGAAGGGATAAGAGACGTAAACTCCTGGCACTTTCCCAATTGTAGCGAGGATAATGGAACGGATGCTTCGCAGACTGATTCTGATTGCCGTGTTCGCCGCTGCCGCGCTGGCGCAACCGCCTAAGCTCACGCCGCCGCCACCCGCGGGGCCGCAGGTGAAGACTTACTCGCTGCCGGCGGATAAGCTGCAAAAAGCCATCGACTACTCCGACGCGCGCAACCGGGCGCACTTCGTGGGTGTCGGCTACAGCCTGCTCGTGCTAGTCACCCTGCTGGCGTGGAAGGTGGGGCCGAAGTATCGCGACTGGGCCGAGATTGCATCGCCGCGGTGGCGCATCGCCCAGGCCTTTATTTTCGGATCGCTGCTCACCTTGACGGTGGATCTGCTGGATCTGCCGGTATCGCTCTATCTGCAGAAACTGGCCCTGCAATATGAGCAATCGGTGCAGAGTTGGGTGTCGTGGTTCCGCGATTGGGCGCTGGGAGAACTGGTCGGCTGCATCCTGACCGGCTTCCTGTTGTGGATTTTGTACGGCGTGATGCGCAAAAGCCCGCGCCGCTGGTGGTTCTACTTCTGGCTGGCTTCCATCCCCATCGTGGTCTTCCTGATCTTCATCTCTCCGGTGGTGATCGATCCGCTCTTCAATAAATACGAGCCACTCGAAGCCAGGCAGCCTCTGCTGGTCGGGCAGATTGCACGCGTCAGTCGCCCGTGGCGGGCTCGATATTCCGGTGGATCGGATGTACCAGATGAATGCCAGCGAGAAGGTCAACACGCCGAATGCGTATGTGTCGGGCATCGGCGCGTCCAAGCGTGTGGTGGTGTGGGATACCACCATGCGCAAGATGAGCATGCCGCAGATTCTCTTCGTCTTCGGACATGAGATGGGGCACTACGTGTTGGGCCACAATTATGTGCTGATTGGCGTAACGAGCGTGGTGATCCTGGTGTTCCTGTTCATCGGGTATCACGCCATGAAATGGGCCCTGGCGCGATGGGGCGGCACGTGGGCCATCCGGGCGGTGGACGATTGGGCGTCGCTGCCCGTGCTCATGGTGCTGGTGACTGGGCTCGGCTTTCTGGCGGAGCCGGTGATGAATTCCATCGGCCGCACGCTGGAGCACAATGCCGATATCTATGGGCTGGAGGTGATCCACGGGATCGTGCCCGATTCGCCGCAGGCGGCGGCCCAGGCGTTCCAGATTCTGGGAGAGGTGAGTTTGTCGAACCCGAACCCCAGCCCGTTTATCAAATTCTGGCTGTACGATCATCCCTCAACGAGCGACCGTGTGCGCTTCGCCGCGGAATACGACCCTTGGGCGCATGGCGAATCGCCGAAGTATGTGAAATAGTGGGCATAGGCGATGAGGAACAAGAAGCCGGCCGTCCCGATCGTAATGAGTCGAGTGGTGCGGGGAGGCTTCCCAGACCGGCAATTCGACGTGGATTTCTGGCAGCAGCTAGGAGATGAGGCAATCTTCGAGGCAGCGTGGGAGTTGGTTGAGACGGCCGCGGAAGTCAATAGTTGGAACGTGGAACTGAAGCCGGATTTCAAAGATCTGTTGCGGGCGCTCAATGGACACCAGGTCACCTATCTCATCGTGGGCGGTTACGCCGTGATGAAGTACACCGAACCCTTTTACACGAAGGATATGGACATCTGGATCGACGCCACGCCGGAAAACGCCAAACGGGCATACGCCGCCCTGGTGGAATTCGGTGCTCCCCTGGCGGACCTGACAGTTCACGATTTGACGCAGCCGAACATCGTCTTTCAATTCGGCATGGCTCCGGCGCGCGTGGATGTAATGACCACCATCGATGCAGTGACCTTCACGGAGGCATGGACGAGCCGGGTGGAGACTCATCTGGACGGCATTCCGATTTCCGTGATTTCGCTACAGGACTTGATTCGGAACAAGGAGGCGGCCAACCGGGACTCGGACCGCATTCACCTATCGCGCTTGCGCCAATACGGAAAGCAGTGAATCAGGCGAAGATCTCGTCCACAGCTAGCTCGCCGCCGCCGAAGGCAGTCAGTGGAATGGAACTGCCGGCGGTATAGACGACGGCAGAGCCTTCGGCGCGCACCACAGAGACCGCGGAGGCATCGGGGTCCACGATCCAAAACTCCAGCGCGCCGTTTGCGAGACAGAGCGCGGCCAGCTCCTGTAACTGGCGGCGGGTGTTGGACGGGGACTTCACTTCGATCACCAGGTCGGGGGCGCCGCGGAGGTCGCCGTCCGGGTCGATGGCATCCCACCGGCTTTTCGAAATTGCCGCCACATCCGCGGCTCGTAGTTCAAATTCGGCCACCGGACGGTACGGTACTTCGATAGAGAGTCCGCCGAAGTTTCTTAGTTTGGGTTGCAGCACAGCGAGCAATCGCGACTGTAGTTTCCAATGGCGCGCCTTGGGACGGGTCAACGCCACCACCTCGCCATGATGCAGTTCATAAGCGTGTTCGCCGCCTTTCGGCAGTTGCTGGAACTGCGCCACTGTCATCAGATCGGGAAGGGCGGCCATCGTAGTTGCTCTCTGGAATTCTAACAACATCAGCCGAAGATTTCGTCGACGGCCAGCTCGCCGCCGCGGAAGGGGGCTAGTGGAATACACGATCCGGAAGCATAGACTACGGCAGAGCCTTCAGCGCGCACTACGGACACGTTAGAGGCGTCCGGGTCCACGATCCAAAACTCCAGCGCGCCGTTCGCCAGACAGAGCGCGGCCAGTTCCTGCAACTGGCGGCGGGTGTTGGATGGGGATTTCACTTCGATGACAAGTTCGGGAGCGCCGCGGAGATACTGATCAGGGTCACTGGCGTCCAACCGATTTCGCGAAATCCGCCCACGTCCGCAGCACGCAGTTCGAATTCGGCAACCGGACAATACGGCAATTCGACGACGATCTCGCCGAAGTCTTGCAGCTTCGCCTGCAGTAGACGGCTCAGCCGCGACTGAAGTCTGGCGTGCTGCAGTTTCGGTCTTGTCAACGCCACCACCTCGCCATGATGCAGTTCATACGCGCATTCGCCGCCTTTCGGCAGTTGCTGGAATTGCGCCACTGTCATCAGATCGGGAAGGGCCGCCATGGTAGCTCCTCTCTGTAATTTTAGCTCCGATCTTGCCGCACAATAGGATTATGGTCTATCTGGACAACCACGCCACTACACCAGTGGATCCGCGCGTTCTGGAGGCCATGCTGCCGTACTTCGGCCCGAAGTTCGGCAACGCCGCCAGCCGCGGACACCGTTTCGGATGGGAAGCCGAGAAGGCCGTGGAACTGGCGCGACGCCGCATTGCGGAACTGGCCGGTGCGACAGCGCGCGAGATCGTGTTCACCAGCGGCGCCACCGAATCCGACAACCTCGCCATCAAAGGCGCCATGGAGGCCGGCGGCAAGAAGGGCAACCACATCGTCACCATGACGACCGAGCACAAAGCCGTGCTCGACACCGTCAAGCACCTGGAGCGCCAGGGATGCCAGGCCACCATTCTGCCGCCGAAGCCGGATGGCCTGCTCGACTTGGATGCGGTGCGCGCGGCGCTCAAGCCGGAGACTGTACTGGTGAGCGTGATGTACGCCAACAATGAGATCGGCACCATCCAGCCCATCGCGCAGATCGGTGCGCTGTGCCGGGAAAGGGGCGTGCTGTTTCATTGCGACGCAGTGCAGGCGTTGGGCAAGATTGCGGTGGACGTAGAGCGCGACCAGATGGACCTGATGGCGCTCAGCGCCCACAAAATGTACGGCCCCAAAGGGGTGGGCGCGCTATATGTGCGGCGGCGCAATCCGCGCGCGGAACTGGTGGCTCAGATGGATGGCGGCGGCCACGAATCGGGTATGCGCTCGGGCACGCTGAACGTGCCGGCGATCGTGGGGTTCGGCGAGGCCTGCGTGCTCTGCGGGCGCGAGATGGAATCGGAAGCCGCGCGCGTGAGCGCGTTGCGCGATCGGCTGAGCGCGCAATTGCAGGCGGCGCTGGACGGCGTAAGCGTGAACGGAACCATGGAGCATCGCCTGCCCGGCAATCTGAATCTTAGCTTCGATGCGGTGGATGCCGAGTCGCTGCTGATCGCCCTGCCGGACGTGGCGCTCTCCACGGGGTCGGCCTGCACTTCCGCCACTGTGG
>OKRF01000520.1:0-1722 GCA_900290315.1 Candidatus Sulfopaludibacter sp. SbA3
ATGCCGGCGGAGTTCCTCTCCGGTATGGACCCGCGGCACGCGGGTCCTTTGCTCATGAGGCGACGGCTCACCCGGTGGTAGAAAATGGGGGGAACGCGTCGGGGTATCGCGCAGGGGCAAATTCGAGCCAGGCACGAAGATTCGCCAAAAGGCGGCGAATTTCGAGCCTGGCACGGATTTGCGGCGGACGCACGGTTCGGGATTTTCGAAAGCCTGCCACCGCTTTGCGGCGTATACGTTTGCGCGCATTTTCACGGAAGAAGCTGGATCTCGGGGTAAAGGGGAGACGAAATGCCGAGGCGCGACGCGGCGCCTCCTTTTAAGTACGCATCGAAAAAGGTGCGGACGCAGTAGGCGGTAACGGCAAGCTGGCGGCGTCCGTCGATACTGAGTTTGCCGAAGACGCGGAGCACTCCTCGCATCAGACGGCTCTTCAACAGGGCTCCATCGTCGTTGAAGGTGAAATGATTCGCGCCCCGGATGGTGAGGCGGACCCTTGCATCTGGCGGCAGACGATCGTAGACGGATTGGATGCCGGCCTGAATCTGCCGGACCTCCGCGTCGGACGAAAAATCGCCGTAGCCGCTGAGGAGGATCATGAAGGGCTTGTGGATGCCCGCTTGGAGGACGCTGCCGTGCAGAGAACCATCCACATCAATGCCGGCCTGGCACCGTGAATCCTGAGAGCAGAATTGGGCAGCGGTGGCGCCGCCAAAAGAGTGGCCAAACATTCCTACACGGGCCAGATCGAGCCGGCTCTGGAACCTGCTCGAGGGGTCCGAGGCGTTCAACCGATCCAGGCGATCGAGTACGAACGCGGTGTCGGCGGTCCACGCGGCCAAGAGTTTGCCGGCGCGACGGGCCAGTTCGTCTCCGGAGACGAGTTCCGGGTTGTTCCCCGGCGTCCGTGCGATCACGCGGCCATCCGGGAAGACGACTTCAATCGTGCGATAGGGGGCATCGAATCCCACGACGACGTAACCGTGACTGGCCAGGTCCTCGGCCAGCGTCGAATAGTTGATCACACCCAAAGATGCCCCGGCTCTCATGATCACGACCGGGTACGATGGCTGCTGCGGTGACACACCGGCGTCGCGAAGGCTGTGTCCGTGGACCCTCGACAGGTCGCGCGTCAGAAGCCGGAAGGGCAGCGCGCCAGCGGTCCGCGGACGTACCGAAGCGGGTACATAATCGTCCGTCGTTGAGTGCCCAGGCGCGGCCGGATACCAGATCCAGACAAGGAGTTCCCGCTTCGTTCCCGGTTTGGGAGCCAGTGCGTCGAATGTCCGATCGTCGACCCAGTCATAGAGCGAGCGGCCGACCGCGAATGGCCCGGTGGGCGCCGGAAGTGTGAGTGCAGTCCGGTGCTCCAGCCAGAGCGATCCGGATAATGCGGCGATGGCGAGAACGCCCAGCAACGCGAGGATCGCGAAGCCTCTGAAGATCCGGCGGAGGAGACTTGGTTTCGGCATGAGATCGGCGGTAGAAAGACCTTTACATAATAAAGTCCTTGTCGATGTTTGTCAAGCGGGAGAGCTATGTGGGTCCTATGAGTGTGAGGCGAAGCGCTCTGCGAGCATCGACAGGACCCAGGTCCAGCCGTCTTTGTGCTGACTCGCCGTCCGGGAAACCGGAGCGGCGCAGGGTGACTTCGGTCTGGTCTCCGCGCGACTCGAACGTCAGCACTTTGACTTTTTCTGTTTGGCGGCGAAAAGTTCTCGC
>OKRF01000520.1:1732-17142 GCA_900290315.1 Candidatus Sulfopaludibacter sp. SbA3
GAGCCGGTCGAGACGCGCGGTCCAGAAGCGCTCGTACCGGAAGATCCAGCGAGCAACGTCGCGAAGGGGCTCCGCGTGGAGTTCGAGGGTGTTCTCTCTGCCATGGCGTGTGCAGCGGACGAGTCCGGCGGTTTCGAGCACGCGGACGTGTTTGCAGACGCCGGTGAGCGACAGGGAGAACGGCGCCACGACGTCGGAGATGCGCGCCGGCGCATGGGCGAGGCGACTGATGATCGCCCGGCGGGTGGGATCGGAAATGGCGACGATGACGCGATCCAAATTGCTTGTCCACAATAGTGAACCTATTGGTTCAGTATTCTATCCGCGGATCGCGGGTATCAAGAGGGAACGGGCCGGGGGCGTCACGCCACCGACTGCGTCGGATTGGACGGGATGTGACTCGGGCGCATCGCGAGTTTGACCGGCGCCGGCGTTACCACTGGCAACGGCACCGACTGCGTCGGATTGAACGGGGATGTGACTCGGGCTTATTGCGAGTTTGACCGGCGGCAGGACCGCCGGCGTTACCAGTAGCAACGGCAGCGGCTGCGCCAGATTGAATGGGGATGTGACTCGGGCGCATCGCGAGCTGGACCGGCGGCAAGATCGCCGGCGTTACCAGTAGCAACGGCACCGGCTGCGTCGGATTGAACGGGATGTGGCTCGGGCGCATCGCGAGTTTGACCGGCGGCAAGACCGCCGGCGTTACCGGTTTCGCGGGCGACACAAAACGATTACAGGGTGGCTTCGGCGGGCTTCAGGCCGGGGGCGGTGGCGCGCACCTTCACAGGGCCGGCGTTCGAGCTATGGCGCACGATGGCGAGAATGCGGCCTTCGTATGCGCTGCGGTGGTCTTGCTGGACGGGGGTGACGTCGCGGATGTTTCCGGTGTCCAGCGCTACCAGTTCGCCGGCTCCGCTCACCTGCACGGTGATCGGTGAATCGGCGGCGAAGACGCGGTGGCCTGCGGCGTCCACCACGCGGATTTCGATGTGGGTGAGCGGCCCGGTCTGCTCCGGCAGGAGTTGCAGATGATCGGGCAGGCCCGCGGTGGTCAATTCGAAGCGGGCGCGTTCGTGGCCGTCCTGCTTGCCGAGGACGCGGACCACACCGGGCTCGTTGGGGACGTCCCAGCGGAGCACGGGCGCGAGGCGATCGGCCACGGCTTTTTCGCCTAGCGAGCGGCCATTCAGAAACAGCTCCGCGCCGGCGCAATTCGTATAAACCTCCACGGGGATGGTCTGGCGCGCGTCTTTGGCCCAGTTCCAGTGCTCGGCCACGCGGCCGGGACGGCCTTCGGAGGCGGCGGCATAGACCATGGGACGATCGCTCCAGAGGGCGGCGCGGAGGTAGGCGAGGGGCTTGGGAAAGCCGCAAAAATCGAGCAGCCCGGAGGCGCTGCCACGATCCGGATACTGGTGGGATTCGCCCAGATAATCGATGCCGGTCCAAAGGAACTGTCCGAGTACGTATTCGTTGGAAGCCACGGCGCTCCAGGCTGCCAGTGAGTGGTGATTTTCGCTTCCCAAAATGATGCGCTTCGGGTAAGTCTTGTGGTCGGCGGCGTAGTGCTGCTCGAGGTAGTTATAGCCGGTCACATCGAGGAGGTCGGCGAGCCCGGTGGCGTTGGACGCCAGGATATCCGCGAGTGCCTGGGTGACGGGACGCCCGGTGTCGAGGGCTTTCACGGCGGCGATGAGGCGGCGCGCAGTGGGAGGCAGCAGGCCGGCATCGAGCATTCCGGGTTTCAGGCCGCCGCGGCCTTGCGCATGACCGAACGGGTCGCCGGGGTAATCGATCTCGTTGCCGATGCTCCACAAGACGATGGAAGGGTGATTGCGGTCGCGCCGCACCATGTCCGAAATGTCGCGCGTGGACCATTCCTCGAACACTTCGTGATAGCCGTCCGTGCCCGGTTTTCCGGCGTTCCACCCTTCGATCCACTTGTGCTTGCCGGCGGTCCATTCATCGAATGCCTCGTCCATCACGAGCAGGCCCATGCGATCGCAGAGATCGTACAACTCCGGCGCCATGGGGTTGTGGGAACAGCGGATGGCGTTCACTCCGAGCGCCTTGAGCGCCTTCAGGCGACGCTCCAGGGCGGCTTCCGAAAAGGCCGCGCCGAGCGCGCCGAGATCGTGATGGATGCAGACGCCCTTGAATTTTTCCGGCTTGCCGTTGAGGAAGAAGCCGTGATCCGGGTCGAACCGGATGATGCGGATGCCGAACGGCGTGCGGTACTCGTCGGAAAGGGTCGCGCCGGCATACACCCGCGCAATCGCCGTGTAGAGGTACGGAGCTTCCATGAACCACTGCACGGGATTGCGGACGGCGGCTTGCTGCACGAAGGTTCCGGTTGCGCCGGCGGCGATGGTTTGCCCGGAGGACGCGGTGGCGACCTGCTTGCCGGCGGCGTCTTCAATGGAAGTCACGACGCGGACCGCGGAAGCGGCGCCGGATTCGTTGACCGCGCTGGTCTCCATGGTCACGAGGCCGTCCGCGCCGGTGTGAATGTAAGTGCCCCAGTGGGCCACGTGCACGGGTTGCGTGGCGATGAGCCAGACGTGACGGTAGATGCCCGATCCGGTGTACCAGCGCGAATCGGCGCTCTCGCTGTGATTCACGCGGACCGCCAGGGTGTTGGCCTTCGCTCCGGAATTCAGGTACGGCGTGAGATCGTATTCGAACGACGAATAGCCGTAGGGGCGATGGCCCAGGTGGCGGCCGTTGATCCACACATCGCTATCGCGATAGACGCCGTCGAAGGCGATGGAGACTTTACGCCCGTGGAATGATTTGCGATACCAGCCGATGCCGCCGGGAAGGAAGCCGGTGCCGCTGGCGTTGGTCGCGGCGTAGGGGCCTTCGATGGACCAATCGTGCGGCAGGTTGAGGGGCCGCCACGCGGTGTCATCGAAGGCGGCCTGTTCGGCGCCTGGGACGTCGCCTTTGTGGAATCGCCATCCGCTATCGAAATTCTGGCGCTCGCGGAGGGCGCCGGCCGGCCAGGCGGGCAACGCCGCGGCCAAGACAAGGGCAAGGAGAGCTGATTTATTTGGCTGCATGAAAGTCGCCGAGATACCAATGGTCCATCCACCGAATGATGAATCTAACACCCGTTGATTGCGCGGGCAACCAGGTTACGCGGCCCCTCCCCGGCGCCGCGGAACGCCGCGGGTTGGTTTCCAGCCGGTGCAGCCGGATGCCACGATGTAGTATCCGGCCTGGTTTGAAACGGCAGGCGCTTTCATGCTGCGTTGGATGAAAAATACGCTCCCGATTGCCGGACGTTTTCAGACAGTCACCTGAGAGCAGGTGGACGGGCATGGCTTGGTTCTCTTCCGAGGCGGTGAGGAGATGCGCCTGGCGATCCTCATCGACGAAGAGCATGCCGCTGATGGCTACGGGGTCGGGCCGGCTGTTGTCATTGACATGTGAAATAAGACAGAGTCTGCGGGGCAATTTCCCGGCACAGTTCTTCGAACGATTCCGCAGAAGCCGCATTCGGAGAGTCGTCCTCGCTTCTAATGACGTTGGCATAATACGGTGACAGTCGGCTTTTGAGGCGAAGGCTCGCCCGGCGAAAAGGCCTCGGGATTTCGCGAAGCGGCAAACTCGAGCCAGGCACGAAGATTCGCGAAAAGACGGCGAATTTCGAGGGTGTTAGGGGGCCCGCTCGCGGGCAACGATGGGAAATGAAGATGGACGATTGGGTACAGTTGCAAGTTCCTTCGCCTCTTTCGAAAATGCCCGCATAGCCTGAAGAAGACAGACGACAAAAAACGATCGTCTGTCCTACGGGGCTAACGAATTTTCATCCGGGCGGGTGAAGCTTCGCCCGCGCCGGCCACCTCCGGGCGATTGGGGGCGGTTTTCGAGGGTGGCAACTGGTTTTCGCAAAGGCAGCGAAATCGCGGAATTGCGCGGGTTGTCCGCTGGTTCAACTGTAGGGGAACCAGCAGGGTTCGATGGTGGCTGCGGGGTCTCCGGCATCGCGCATGCGCTGCAGCATGCGGCGGCGCAATTCCGTGGCGACCTGCTGGTGAGTGGTTCGGCCGGCGAGACTGACGTGCTGGTACGGGTCGGCGTAATTGTCGTAGAGCATATACTCTACGTAGCGGGGCGCGGAGGCCACGGCTTTCCATCCGGGTTCCTTGGGCGCCATGACGGCGTAGGTATATTGCGGGGTGCGCAAGCCGCGGCCGGTGACGAACTCCGACATTTCGAAGTAGACTTCGTTCTGCCAGCCATCCGTCTTGCGGTCCAGCAGCGGCAGCATGCTGTGGCCCTGCGTGCCGGCGGGCACGGGAAGTCCCGCGGCCTGCAGCAGAGTGGGAGTCACATCCACCTGGCTCACCAGTTCGGGAATCTGGAGGCCGCGGTTGAAGCCGGGGCCTTCCACAATCAGAGGAATGTGGATGGAACTTTCATGCGGGCTGCGCTTGTACTCGGTATTTCGTGTCTTGAAGTGGCAGGCGTGGTCGCTCACGAACATCAGGATGGTGTTGCCGGCCAGGCCGGTATCGGCGAGGGTCTGGCGAATGGTTCCGACGGTTTCATCCATCTTGGCGACGCAGGCGAAGTAGTCGGCAAGCTGGCTGGGCCACGATCCCGGCAACGGCCGCAGATCTTCGGGGATGAAGGGATTTGCGTAGCGCTTGGTGTATTCCCTGGGAGGATCGAAGGTGTCCGTGTCGTTCTGGTGATGCACCTCCAGGTAGGAGAGAGTCAGCAGGAAGGGAGAACGGGCGGTGCGCAGAAACTGCTGGGCCAGCCCCGTCATAAAATCGGTGCGATAGATGCCGGAAAAGTGGAGCGGCTTGCCGTCGTTATCGTAGAGGTCGCCTTCATAAGCGTGGGAGGTGTGCTCCAGGGTATTGGCGGCTTGCCAGAGGTCCAGA
Source organism: Candidatus Sulfopaludibacter sp. SbA3 (assembly GCA_900290315.1). Lineage (GTDB taxonomy): Bacteria > Acidobacteriota > Terriglobia > Bryobacterales > Bryobacteraceae > Sulfopaludibacter. The sequence goes on from OKRF01000520.1 coordinate 6,634, forward strand.
AATCCGCCGCGATTGGGTGGGGCTACCGGTCCGGCGTCGGCCTGCGTCGCTTGCGGCCCCAGATGCCATTTGCCGATGTAGTTGGCCGAGTAGCCCGCGGCGCGCAGCATGCCGGCCAGCGTGGTGGCGTCCTCCTTTAAAGGGATCCCGTTTTTCCAGACGCCGTGGCGCGCCGGGTATTGGCCCGTGAAGATGCTGGCGCGGGCGGGGGCGCACACCGGTTGCGCACAGAAGGCCGAGCGGAAGAGGACGCCGCGCCGCGACATGGCATCCAGGTTGGGCGTGAGGTTCATGGGGTTAAGCCCCATCGCGCCGATGCAATCCGCGCGGAACTGATCGCTGATGATCATGACGATGTTGGGCCGGGGCGGGTTGGCGGTCTGCGCCCATGCGGCGGCAGATAGGGCTGCGGGCGCGCCGCCCAGCCATTGGCGTCGGGTAGGTCCTGTACGGGGCATGAAAGCCATCATATTACGCTTCGCTTCGTGCGGAAACGCACGCCGAATTTTGCAAAGCCGTGGCAGAATGGCCGATAGTGCACATCAGTGAAACGGATCTGAAACCGTGGCCTGAGGACGCGCTCGCCTATTTGCCGTGCTCAGACATTCAGGAGTTCGCCAAAGGCCTGCAGATTTATGGGCCGGGCGATGCCGCCGCCGGCCTGTACCTGATCATCGATGGCCGGATCAAACTGTCGCGGGTGAGCGAATCGGGCGTTGCAGTAGTGGTGGATATCTATCACACCGATGATTTCTTCGGGGAATCGGCCCTGCTGAACAGTCCTCACGAAGAGGAGCAGGCAGTGGCGCTGGAGCCCACAAAGGTGATGACCTGGAGTGCGGTCGAAGTGGAAAGGCTGATTGGGCTGGAACCTCGCCTGGCGGTGGCCCTGATGCAGGTGGTGGTGCGGCGCTGCCTGGACTTCAAGAATCGCCTCGAAAGTTTCTCGCTGGAAGGCACCACGAATCGGCTGGCGCGCTCGCTGGTGCATTTCGCCGAAAGGATGGGCAGAGCGCCGGAGGGCGATGCCGTTACGATTGCGCCGATCACGCACGAAGTGCTGGCGCAATACGTGGGCACCTCGCGCGAAATCATCAGCCATCACATGAGCGAGTTTCGCAATCAGGGCTACATTCGGTATTCGCGGCAAGGAATCACGATTCAACCGGCTCAGTTGAGAGCTTGGCTGCTGACCAAGGCGAAGCACGCCTGAGTGGCGGGGCGAACCGGCGACAAGATCGCTGGCGCTACTACTTGTGTTCCATATAGTACGTCTAGTACTATTGTAACGATGAGTGCACCCCGGCCGGATTCAGATGACCTTGCCGCGTGCCGTGCTGCCGAAGAGCGTTGGCGCGCCCGGGTGAGCGCTGCAAAAGTGCGGTTCGATCTGGCCGTGGCGGAGGTGGCTCGAGCTTTGCAGGAACCCGGCAACGCTGCCGTGGAACGGGCACTGGAAGTGGAAGCGCAGGCGCGCGCGGAATACATGCGCGATCTGCAGATTTTCACCGACATGATTGTCCGCGGCAAGATGCCGGGCGATGAAACTACGGAGTAGAGAGACCGCAGCACGATTGCGAATGCGGCGTCGCGTACGTAGAAGCCTACGCTACGTGCAGTACCGGCTCTCCTAAGATTTCCCACCTGGGGATGATGCCCAGTCCAGGCTCGGTGGATGCGGCTAATCTGCCCGCGTGGCGCGGGGGTGCGCCGGCGGCGTTGCTGACCGTGACGTAGCTGTTGAAGTCCGTGGCGCTGAAGAGATACGCGGGCGGCGTGCTGTGGGCCAGGTGGGCGATGGCGGCGGTGATGATATCGCCGCCCCACGTCTCTTCGATGGTCAGGGCGATGCCCAGCGAGACAGCGAGATCGCGGATCTGGCGGGCCTTGGTCAAGCCCCCGACTTTAGAGAGCTTCAGATTGATCACGTCCATGGCGTGATCGCCCGCGGCTTCCACCAGCATGTCGACGCTATCCACGAGTTCATCCAGAATGAAGGGGCGATTGGTATGGCGGCGCACCACCAGGCACTCGCGGTAGCTGGCGCAGGGCTGTTCGATGTAGACGTCCACGTCGCGCACGGCATCGGCCACGCGCAGGGCTTGGTGCTGTGTCCATCCGGTATTGGCGTCGGCGATGAGCACGTCGCCGCGTTGCAGTTGGGCCGCGGCGGCGTGGATGCGGCCGATATCGGTATCGGGGTCGCCTCCCACCTTCAATTGGAACTTGGTGTAGCCTTGGGCGCGGTAGAGTGCGACCTTCTCCGCCATCTGCTGTGGTGCTTCCTGCGAAATCGCGCGGTATAGCGCGAAGGACTCGCCGAAGCGGCCTCCCAGCAGAGTGGCCACGGGGAGGCCCGCCACCTTTCCGAGGATGTCCCAACAGGCCAGGTCGAGTGCGGACTTCACGTAAGGATGGCCGCGCAGGGCGGCGTCCATGCAGCCGTTCACAACGGCGAGTCCGGTGGCGTCCAGGCCGATGAGGTGCGGGCCGATTTCGGCGATGCCGGTTCGCGCGCCCGCTGCGTACGCGGGCAGATAGGCGGGTCCCAGCGGGCAGACTTCGCCGTATCCAGTGATGCCGGCATCGGTATGGATGGCTACCACGGTGGAATCGAAGACTGCCACCGAGTTGCCTCCCGACCATTTGTAACTTCCCTCGTGCAGGGGCAATTCCACGCGATACACGTCGATTCGGCGAATCAAGGCCATAGCCTTGTGGTAGCACAGGTTGGTTACATGCGGGCGGAGAAGATGATGGCGGCGAGATTCCAGGTGATGAGCGCGGCGAACCAGTAGTTCAAAAAGACCAGGACGCGGGGACGCTTGAATTTCAACGCGGCCATGGCGAGCAGCACCGCAAAGGTCTTGGAAATCATCAGTGCCGAGACGGGACCCAAGCTCATGAGGCGGCCCACAAAGAAACTGGCCTCTCCGGCGCCCAGGCGCAGGCCAATCAGCGTGGTCAGGACGTCCAACGCCTGCAGGGAAAAGAATACCGTCAGAGACGGGGCAGGGAACTCTCTCCGAATGTTAATGAACATCTGTGTCTATTTTGCAAGGTTGCTAGCGCCGGGTCTAGCTGACTTTGGTTAAGGCTCAGCGAATAACGTCCAGATCCTTACCATATAGGGTAGTGCCGGAATAGGTCTCGCGGATTTCCTGCAGGACTTCTTCGGCGGTCTGGCCCATGGGCAGTTGATGGTAAAGCACCAGGGTTTTGGGATGGACCTGGGATGCCACGCGGCCCACGTCGCGCGCGGAAGTGTGAAAGGCGCGGTGGTAGCGCTGCCAATCCGCGGTGCGCGCCTGCAATCCTTTTTCCGAATACACCTCGTGCACCAGGATGTCGCAGCCTTGGGCGGCGGCGATGAGGCCCGGACTGTAGGTGGTGTCGCCGGAGAGGACGATGGTCTTATCAGGGGCTTCGAAGCGATATCCGTAGGCATGTTTCCACGAGCCATGATTCACGGGGATGGCGATCACGTGAAGTGTGCTATCGCGGTAGATCTCACCTGGCGCGCTGTCGTGGGCGTGTACCACGTAGGCCTGCGCCACCGAGGGCTCCAGTCCGTGCAGGCGGATCTGGCGGTCCTGGCTCCAGGCTTTCCTCACGTGCGCGGTCATGGCGCGGGTTCCGGGCGGTCCGTAGATTTCGAGCGGCTCCTTGCGGCCGGTGACGGCGGGTGTGAAGATCAGGTCCGGCAGTCCCACGGTGTGGTCGGAATGCAGATGCGTGAGGAAGGCGCGGGTGATCTGTTCCATGGCGATGCCGGCTTGGGCGGCGCGTCGCACCACTCCGGCACCGCAATCGACGATGTACACGTGAGTGCCCGAAATGATGGCCACGGCGGGGCCCATGCGGCCGGGCTCGGGATTGGGATTGCCGGTGCCCAGCAGCACCACGCGGGTGTCCTGTGCCATCGCCAGCGAGGATGCGAGCAGCAATACACCCAGATTTGCGAGGCGGCACATGTGACAATAATTGCATGTTCAAGATGAGCGCGCTTGCGGGCGTGATGATTTTGTCTACTGCATTGTGGGCGGCGGATAACGAGCTCACGCCTGCGGAAAAGAAGGCCGGCTGGATCCTGTTGTTCGATGGCAAGAGTTTCGCGCACTGGGACGACCCGACGAAGAGGACACCGCCGGGCGATTCGTTCGTCATTGAAGACGGCTGTCTGAAATCCACTTCGCACCCCAAGATTACCGAGGACCTGTTCAGCGCCGACACCTACGGCGATTTCGAACTGGTGTGGGACTGGAAGATCTCGCCCAAGGGGAACAGCGGCCTGAAGTATCGCATTCAGGATCACGTGTTCCTGCCGGACGTGCGCGTGCCGCGCTTCGAGCCCAATGTGAATGCGGCGCTGCAGAATCGCCGGACCGATCGTCCTGCGAAAGGGCAGGATTACGTGATCGGGTTCGAATACCAGATGACCGATAACGCCACGAACTCCGATGCCATGCGTAATGGGAAGCTGCATCAGACGGCCGCGCTGTACGACATTTTTCCGCCTGTGAAGGATGCCACGAAGGCGATCGGCGAGTTCAATCAATCGCGACTGGTGGCGCGCGTCGGCCACGTGGAGCACTGGCTCAACGGCGAGAGGGTGATGGAGGGCAGTCTGCAGGCTCCGGACGTGGCGGCCAGTATGGCCAAGCGCTGGGGCGAGGGATCGGCGGTGTATGAACTGCTGGTGAAGCAGCCCGTGAAGGCTTGCCACATCTCGCTGCAGAATCACGACGACGTGGCGTGGTTTAAGAATATTAAGATACGACGGATGCCGTAGTAATTCGTGCCAGCCGGCTCAAAGGCGATCCCCCACGCGCCCGGACGAAAATTCGTTAGCCGGGTGGGACAGACCGTCTGTCCCACTCGGGCTGCAGAACCACTTTCGAGTGTGGCTATTCATCGGAGTTTCGAGGTTATGTAGCCTGGCACCGAATTCACCGGGGCATTTTCGGGAGAGTGGGCTGGTGATTCGCCAAAGAGCGGCGAATTTCGAGGGAGGGTGGCACGGGGAGTTTCGAGGTTATGTAGCCTGGCACCGAATTCAGGGACCGAATTCAGGTGCTCCGCACGAGTTTTGGCAGGAGCATGAGGGCCGCTCCGTAGACCAGGAGGGAGAGGACGCTGGCGGCCTTTTGATCGAGGTGCATGTCGTCCGTCACCAGTCGGTATGCACCCAGGAGCATCAAGGGATAAATCAATCGCGCGAAGGCGGGATTCTGCCAGCGTGTTCCCACCCACGCGGCCAGCAATGCGCCCAGCGCCAGCACGCTGGTGCGCAAGGTGGCGCAATAGGCGTGGGTGGCTCCAGCTCCGAAGAGAGCGTGATAGGTTCCGGTGAGCGCTGCGGCGGCCAATCCGGCGGCCAGCCAGACGAGTCCCGCGGCCAGGGAGAGGCGCAGGATGGAGACCTGGGGTCTGGTGTCGCGACAGGCGGCGAGTCCGGCGGCGCACACCAGAAGGCCCAGGCACGTCATGGGGACGTGAGCAGGTTGCGTGGACGTGCCCAGCAGAGAGCGTGCCGCCTCCACCAGAATGCCCGAGCCCAACAGCGCGAGCAGCAGGTAGATAGCTCCGTGGACCAGCAGAGTGAAGCGCGTGTAGAAGCTTCCGGCGCCCAGACAAGCAAGGGCCAGCGCCGACCAGGCGATCGCCGCGGCGTCGCCCGAAAGCAGAATGCGCGCTCCCGCAAGGGCCAGCAGAATCCCAAACGTGGAGTATGTATAGAGGTTGCGGCTGGGAGCGCCACCGCGATCCAGGCGTGCGAACGAGACCACGTAGCAGGCGGCGGCCGCAGCCAACGCCATCCAGCCGATGAGCGGGGCCACGCGCGGATCTTCCGCCGAGAGCCGCAGGCAGCCGCCCACCGTGATGGCCAGCGCCACGGCGCACTGCCCAGTTTCGAACCAGGTGAAGGTGAAGCCGCGCAGCAGGGTGCGGACGATGGTGCTGCTGAGATAGATGGCCAAAAGGGAGACTAGGGCAGCGACCAGCCAGGCGTGCGGAATGGGCGCGTAATCCGGCGGCAGGCCGTACTCACGCGTGACCAGCCAGGTTGCCAGCAGGACCGAAAGATCGGCGGCGGAAGCGGCCAGCCAGCGCTCGCTGAGCCAGTGATCCAGACATGCCGAGGCTTCTACCGCCGCGGCAATGGCGAGCAGGACGAAAGTGAAAGGCAGCACATCGTAAGTCGCGATCAGCAGCGCCGCCGAGGTACCCACGCCTGCCAGCGTAGCGATGGTGGCCGGAATCAGAATATTCTTGCGCCATGAGACGGCCAGGCCGAAGACGGTGAAGAACAGCAGGATGCCGCCCGCGGTCCACGTGGTGATGGCATGGAAGCGCAGGGTGGCCTCCCAGAGCAGAGGTGAGAGCACCAGCACGCTGGTGAGGCTGTGTAGGGCGGTATCCACGCGGCGCTCTGGCGGAGCCTTGGCCGCGGCGATCATCCAGGCGATGGCATAGAGGAATCCCGCAGCGATGCCAGCCTGGTGGGGAAGGGTGCCGGCTTCGGTGAGGGCGCGGAGCAGATAGGCTCCGGCGAGTCCGAGCAGGGCTCTGCCGAGCGCGGCCAGCGGCAGCGGCGTTCGTGCCTTCGGTTGCGCCGGCGGCTGCGCTTGCGGTTCGGCCGCGCGGGCGAGTCCGGTGGCCTGTTCCAGGTGCGCTACGCGGGCTGCCAGGTCCCGCACCTCGGCTTGCAGCGCTTCCCACTCAGGTTGCATGGCAACCTCCTTCGAAGACGACAGACGACAAAAAAACGATCGTCTGCCCTACGGCGCTTCAGTCTCCGCTTGCAGGTTTGGAGACGGGCGATACTTCAGTCCACGGAGGCAGCAGGTTCACCAGCACGAAGAAGATGGCGAACGGCAAAAGCATGAGGATGATCGCCGGCAGCAGGCCTTCGCGGGTGACAAAGTCCATCTTGTACGTGGTGTATCCCAAGAAGCTCTTGGAAAAAAGCTGGCCCCCGATCACCACGTTCCAGCGCATGGCGAAAATCCCAATCATGGTCAGACTGCACGCCGTGACGTACATGGTGCGGCGCGCTTTCTCGGTGAATCTCCATAACTGGTTGGCCGCCAGCAGGCAGAGCGGCACCAGCGTTCCCAGGAAAATCTGCAGAACCACCTGCGAAAAGAACAGCCGCGTGTGCACCATGAAATCCAGACTGCGGAAGCTCTCGTCGGATTCATAAGTACGGTGCACCAGGTCCAGCATTTCCAGGGTGAAATCGATGCAGAAGGTGTAGAACAGGTATTTGGCGATGGTATCCAGGCAGCGCATATCGATCGCCATCTTCTTCACCTTCATCGATGCTACGTACAACAGCAATACCGCCGCGATGCCAGACACCATGGCGGAAAACAGAAACACAATGGGCATGAGCGGCGTGGACCACCACGGGTTGGCCTTGATGGATCCGAAAATGAAGCCCACGTAACCGTGCAGCATGAATGCCGAGGGAATACCGATCACGGTGACGGCGTAGCCCACTTTATCGTCGATGAGCCGCGCCGCCGGGCTCACGTTCATGGAGCCAAGCGTGAGCGCGCGATAAATCAGGCGGCGCAGGCCCGTGGTAGTCTGCGCAAGCTGGACGATTTCGGCGCGGAATTCCAGCCAGATCTCGAGCAGCAGAACCACCGTCAAATACCACAGGTACACGAATCCGAACATCGCCATGGCCGACGAGGTGTGGGGCGTGAGGTACATCTCCAGCGACCGCTCCGGGTGGCCCAGGTGCAATTGCAGCGGGAGAGGCGCCACCAGCAGAAACGCCAGCGCGGTGAGCAGCGCCAGGCGATAGGTGGGCTTCACCGCTTCCACCTTGAAGACGCGCTCCAGCGACGCCAGAATGAACGCGCCGGCCACCAGGCCGGTGATGAACGGGTAGAGCACGATCAGCAGACTCCACTGCAGCTCCACTTCATTGGGGTACATGAATCCATCGACGCCGGGTATCATCGTGTTCTCCTTACCTCAGGGGCTTCATCGGACCGAACCATCGAGATCCTTGTAATAGACTTTGGCATTGGTGGCCATGTAGGGCTTCAGCACTTCCACCTTGTTGCGGCGCAGAAACTCGTGTACCGGGTCCTTGGGATCCTTGAAATCGACCAGTTGGCGGGCTTGCGTGGGGCAGTTCTCGCAGCAGGCGGTGGTCAGCCCCTGAGTGATGCGGTGGTAACAGAGGGTGCACTTATCGACCGTGTTGGTTTCCGGATGCAGGTAGCGACAACCGTACGGGCAGGCCTGCACGCAGTAGCGGCAGCCCAGGCAATATTCGGGGTCCACCAGCACCACGCCATCCGGACTGATGAAGGTGGCGCCCACGGGGCAGACCTGAGTGCACGGGGAATCGGCGCATTGGTTACAGAGCTTGGGCACAAAGAAGCTCTTGATGTCTTCGGCGGTGACGGGCGGGAAGCCGTCCATGGCGCCGTTGGGCGAATCCACCTTCGGCTGTTTGCCCTCCTCCACCTGGTAGCGCTCCACCCAGGTACGGAAGTAACCACCGGGCACCTTGTTCTCTTTAGAACAGGCGCGAACACAGTTGCCGCAGCCAATGCACTTATCGATATCGATGATCATGCCCCACCAGTGGTCCGCCATTTTGTAGGCGTCGCTGGCAGGTTCGGCGCCCAGGATTTGCTCCAGGGTGGCGCCTACCGAGGCGAGGACCAGCAGTTTTCCGCCGATGGTGAAGAGGTCTCTGCGCGTGAGGTCTGTAGTGGTGTTCATGGCATCCTCTCTTATAGGTGGGGATTGTGCGGCTGGTGGCAGGCGTTGCAGAGTACACCGCCGGAATGCTCGACCGTGACTACCTGCGGGAAGCCTCTGGGCTTGGCAGCGTCCTTTTCGTGACAGCGGCGGCAGAGGTTGGCCACGTCGGGGAGCACCGGTTTGTGCGCCGCGGGGTCATTGGCATGGTCGGCCTGAGGGCCGTGGCAGGCTTCGCAGGCGACATGGGCATGTTTGCCGGCCGCGCGCGCTTTGCCCTGGTCTTCATGACACATGAGGCACATGTCCTGGCCGGCGAAAACGAGGGGTTTCGACCGGATCAGGTCCAGAGCCTGAGGCCGGTAATGGCCATATTTTCCGAATCCTTTCGGCACCACGGCGGCGCGGATGGCCAGAAACAGGCCGAGGCCGAGAAGAAGAACTACTGCTGGACGTATCAGATGGCCCGAGTCCCGGAACAAGCAAACCTCCTTGTGGTCGGCGGTCCAGGTGCAAGATAAGGACCAAACGGTCTGTAACACTGAAATTGGAGCTTTTTTGTCCGGTGTGTGGAAATACTCTACAGTATTTGGTGGCGTCAAAATGGGTAATTGGGCGATATCGCGCACTATGGGGGGGCGAAGTACGCAGAAATTCGGCGCTATGCTCGAAAGGTGATCAGCGTTTGGAGTGCCATCCGCCAGCAGCGCTGCCCGCGATGCCGGGAGGGCCCGCTATTCCGCACCTCGCTGTGGCGCGGCTTCTTGAATATGTATGAGCGATGCCCGAACTGCGAGCACAAGTACGAACGCGAGCCGGGCTACTTTCTGGGTGCGCTGTATTTCAGCTACGCGCTGTCCATTCCGCCAGGCTTGCTGCTGGTGCTGGCGATCTGGCACTTCAGCGGGTGGCCGTTCGATTGGTCGGTGGGTGTGGCCTTCCTGGCATACCTGCCGCTGGTGCCTGTGGTGACCCGATGGGCGCGCGTATTGTGGGTGCATTGGGACTGGCACTTCGACCCGGGAACTCAGTAGCCCTACGCGCGTCGGAGGGGAAGATGACTGCGGCACTGATCCGCCGGACTTGCGTCGGTACCCTGCGGAGCCCAATGCCATTAAAGGGGGAGGGACGTGGCGCCAAGCGAAGGTTACGCGACGACGGACGATGGGGTGCGCTTGTATTTCCGGACCGTCGGGAGTGGTCCCGAAGCGGTGCTGCCCAACGGGTTTCCCCTGTTTGACGACTTCCAGCATTTGGCCAGGTGGCGCACGCTGATCTTTTCCGACGTGCGGAATCGCGGCCGGTCGGACGCAACGGGCGGGGGATCCATCCTGCAGGATGCCGACGATCTGGACGCCGTCCGCAGGTATTTTGGCATCCCTCAGTTGGACCTGATCGCGCACTCGTACATGGGTGTGATGGCGGGCGTCTATGCGATGAAATATGCGGCCCACCTGAGGCGCGTGGTGCAGATCGGGCCCATGCAGCCCGACGCGGCGAAGCAATATCCGGCCGATTTGACGGGCGCGGACTCGGTGCTTGGGGAAGTGCTCACCCAGATCGCTCAACTGCTAAAGGATCGCGACCCGATGCAGGATCCGCAAGAAACCTGCGAGCAGTTCTGGCGTGTGCTTCGGCCCATCTACGTGGTTAATCCGGCGGACGCGGGCAGGATCAGTTGGGGACGTTGCGAACTACCGAACGAACGGAACGTCCGAAGGTATATGAGCGACTACATTCTTCCTTCGATTCAGAATCTGCACTTTTCAACGCAGG
>OKRF01000520.1:17152-33229 GCA_900290315.1 Candidatus Sulfopaludibacter sp. SbA3
GGCTGTTTCCGAACGCCCGGCTGCTGACGGTGGAAAATGCCGGTCACGCACCGTGGATAGAGGCGCCGGAAACGGTGTTCGGCTCGCTGCAGAGTTTTCTGGACGGTGAGTGGCCGGAGGCGACCGAGCGATTGAGTTGTGTGGAGTAGTGACGTCGGGCCTGAAAATGGCGTGGGGGATTTCGAAGTTAATTCAGTGACAGTCGGCACATGAGGCGATGCCTCACCCGGTGGGATGAAAATGGCGGGGAAAAGGCGTCGAGATTTNNAAACTCGAGCCAGGCACGAAGATTCGCCAAAAGGCGGCGAATTTCGAGCCTGGCACGGTTTGCTGCGTGTACGTAGTTCGCATTTTTGAGAGAGTCGCCTCATGAGCCGACTGTCACCGAGATTCACGCGGTTGGAGGGACGATCGCGTCGACGCCGCGCGCGGCGAGCTCCGCGGCGATGTCGCCGGCGAGAAAACCTTGCGCTTCCTGTTGGTAGCGCAAGGTGGCGTCCATGTGGCAGAGCGTGAGCCCGCGCACGAACAGGTGAGCCTGTTCTCCTGAGCAGAACTCCGCGATGGGCCGGATTTCCTGCTGAAGCCAGGCCAGCTCCGGCGGAAAGGTCATGGTGCGCGCCGCCTCGTGTGCTTGCTCGATGTTGTCAATAAAATGAAGGTGGTCGGCGCGGCGCAGAATGACCATCTGCTTCGTCGCCGGAGTCCTTTCGAATATGTCGTACATCCCTTCGAGTGGCGTCGCGATGTCGTTTTCGGCCACTAGGTACAAAGTGGGAACGTCGCGGCCCCACGCGAAGCTGAGCTTGGCCGGAATGATCCCCGGCTTCGGATGCGACGCGCCGCCGGGCGCAAGGGCGACCACGGCGCGGATGCGCAGTTCGCTGTCCGCTGTGGCCAGCGCCGTCCAACCTCCGAGGCTGTGGCCGACGATTCCCATGCGATCCGGATCGAGGCTGAATTCGGTGATGCTCAGCACCTGATCGAGAAGAAACCGGATGTCCAGCAGCCGGTTGGCGAGAATCGCTTCCATCCGCGCCGTCCTTTGTTCCGCGGTCTCATTCTCCGGGCGGCCCAGCTCCGTGGCGATTGTCTCGGAGTGATCGAGCGCGGCGACCACATACCCGTGGCTGCATAGGTGGGTGCAGAGAAATGTCGAGGCCAGACGGCTCCCGCCGCTGTGGTGAGAGAACAGAATCAGAGGATGACTGCCGGGCTGCGCCGCCTCGGGATACCAGATCTCGCAAGGGAATAATCGGTCGCGCGACGCGTCCCGCGCCTGGACACTGCGCGAGTTGACGGCAAATGGGCCGGGCGCGAAGGGATCGTACATCTAATACCTCCCGGCCAACAACTGCGACGCCGCCTGGGCAAAGGAGCGTGTCAGCGTTCGGAGAGCGCACGCCGCCTCGCCGCTCCTCTGCCAGTTCCGGTGAATCAGGGTGACCCTGGTGCCGCCGGTCTCCACCTGGAATTCCACCTGCACTGTTTCGCCGCGATCTTCCGTCCGCCCGGGAAGCCATGTGAACCCCAATCGCTCCGGCGGCTCCCAGGCGATCACCTCGCCCCAGTCTTCTTCTCGGCCATCCCGCGTGCGCTCGAACAGCCGGCCGCCCGGCCAGGGCTCCATGTCACAGCGATCGGCATCCTTATGGATGGAGTACGCCGCCAATGGCCACCATTCCGCGAAGCGTTCGGTGAAGAGGCGAAAGGCTTCATCGACAGGGCAATCCACCCAGACGGTTTGTACGATTGGCTCCGGTGGCGGGTTTTTTTCGAGCACGATGGGGATTCTCCTTTTCGGCGAAATTTGAGAAGGCGGTCAATGCGTCTTTCCAGAGCGAGTCGACCAGGGAACGCAATTCCGCCAGGCTGGCAGGGTTCAGGCGGAAGAAATGCTGCGTGCCTTGCCGGTCTTCCTCCACCAGGCCCGCGGACTTCAAGACTTGCAGGTGTTGCGAGACGGCGGGCCGGCTGACGGGCAAGCGGTCAGCCAATTCGCGGACGGTCAACGCGCGCCGCCGCAGCAGGTTCAGGACGGCCTGGCGCNNGAAAATGCCCGCATAGCCCGAAGAAGACAGACGACAAAAAACGATCGTCTGTCCCACGGGGCTCACCGGGTGAGGCTTCGCGCTGCGTGGGTGATCTCCCAAAACTGCGCCAGAGTGAGGTCCCGGCCCGGTGTGAATTGATTCAGGCCAGCGGCTTCGCTCCACTTCAGGTTGTGCAGGTTGGATTCCAGGATCTTTTGCTGGGTGTCGCTGAGGCGGGGCACGGGAAGGCCGGCCAGCGCCTTGCGGATGATCGCGGGCGCCGGTTTTTCGGGAACAGCGTCGATGGCGGTACGCAGGCGGCCGATGCGGGTGTTATCGTCCAGCGTGGGGTCGGACAGGATGCGCGCTGCCGCTTCGTTGATCTGACGCCGCAGGGCTGCCATTGCCGCCATTCCGGCTCTGAGCGGCGCGATTGCGATTGGATCGCCCTCCCAGGACCCATCGTCGAACAGGGCGGCGCGGACGGATATCGGCCCATTTCCGCCGGGCGAAACGGTGACGCTTGCTCCGGCAGCAATCGCCGGGTGGGCGGCAGTGCTTTGCCGGACGCTCTCCGTGCGGTCGCACGGGCCGCTGGCCTCGCTGACGACGTACGCCACCACAGCATGGGGCGAGAGGTTCCGCAGCGAGATCTCGATGGAATCCCACTCCTGCTTGCTGAATGCGATGCGGACCGAGGGAGCGAGGCTGGAAAGCACGGGCCGCGGGCGCACCGGCGGAGTTGGGGGGCACGACGCGGAGCGTGATGGGCAGATAGCCGAGGCTCTGCAACTCGGCCAGCTTCACGGATTCATGCAGTCGCGCGCGATGGTCGGCCAGTTTCTTTCTGCCGGTCAGGTAGATGGCGTAACTGACGACGCGGGCGCGATCTCCGTCGGCGGAATAGTCGAGCTGCAAGGTCTGCGGATTATCGTTGATCTCGGCGCGCACGGAGATTTCCGTGAGCGAGGCAAACGGGATCTGGCTCGACGTGCCGCCGCGGGCATACACCAGGGCGTGGGTCACAGGCGGGTCCGGAAGTTCGCGAAGAGAGGCTCGCTCGACGGCCCGGCGGGCGGCTTGCCGCAGGCTGCGCAGACCAGCGCGGCTGCCAGCACGATGCGCCGAAAGTTCATGGGCTACTCACAGTTATAGCGCCGCGCTACGTCATTTGGCGCAGCAGGCTGCGCGCAGTTCTTCGAGCGGGGCGCGTTCGCGGTCCGTTGTGGCCAAGGGGGCGGCCTTATCCAGCAGCTTTTTCGCTGCAACGTTATCGCCCAGGCGGTAGTGGGCGTAGGCCTGGTTGTAATAGAAGCGAACGGCCTGTTCCGATGGGAGCTTGTGGACCAGGTCGAACTCGCGCAGCGCCTCACGGTAGCTGCCGCTCTGCACCAGGGCGATGGCCAGTTCGAAGTGTGCCTCGTTCCACTGGCTGTTCCGTTTTACGGCCACTCGCAAGGCCGCGGCGGCTTCCTGATAGCGTCCCCTTACCGATTGCACGCGGCCATACTCCATATACAGGTGCGCATCGTCGGCGCCCAATTCCGCGGCCCTCGCGAAGTGTTGCGCGGCCTCCTCCAGATTCCGCTCGCGCCAGAAGAACTCGGCCAGACGCTGCTCGGTTTGCCATTGATCGGGAAATTCACGCGCCAGGGCGTCGCAGGCAGACCGCGCGGCCTCCCGCCGGCCGGGAATGCTGTTGAGCACTTCAGCCAGCGCCACGCGCGCGCGAAAGCCGCCATGCTCGATGGCGGGCGCCTCCACGGATTCCGGCAGTCGCACGTGGAACAGCCGCCCGGTGAAGCGTGGCATCTGGAAGTAGAGCTGCAGATCCTGTTGCACCTGCTCCACCGTCTTCCCGTACACCTTGAGAAACGCCGACGCCGTGTCGCCTTCCAGCAGCGCGGCGCCGAGCTGGCGGAAGCGAGGCGCGTACCACTCCTGCAGAGCCAGCATGTGGACCAGAAACCAGCTTTCGGCGTAGAACATGCCGGCGTGCGTTTTTTCGCTGTACAGCGGGGAATGCTCGTCTACGGTGGTGACGTCTTGCAAATCGAGCCACTTTTCGTTCTGTAGCGTGGCCATCCGGCCGTCAATTATCTGGCCCACCACAATCCCCCCGTCCCGCGATTCCAGGTTGGAATAAAGCTCGGCGAGGCCTTCATTGAGCCAGCGGGGAACTTTGCCGGTCTGGTGCAGCAGCAGGTGAGCGTATTCGTGCACGGCCACCGGATAATGCTCCGCGGAAGCACTCTGCATGACGATGAAATCGTGATCGATGCCGGACTCGAAGTAGGCGAAGGAGACTTCACTCAACTTGTAGGTATCGTATTCCTTGGGCGAGCGGAACACGATGATCTGGACGGGATTCCCGCCGGCAGGAATCAATCCGAAGGCCTGTTGGAAGAAACTGCGTACGCGCTCGAAGTGCTGGATGAGGTCGCGGCCGCCGCGCTCGCCGGCGGTGGTGAACAGTTCGAAGTTGGCGGATGTGACGCGCAGCCAGGGATCCGCCGGCGCCGCGCACACACCCGCACCCAGAACCAACGCCGCTAGCATCCCTGCCCGCTGCATAAGTAGATTTTGACGCTTTCAGACCAGCGCGCGCAATTCTTCCAGATTCAACCGGCCGGTATAAATCGCCATCCCTAGCGCGGCGTGCACGTTCATGGCAAGCAGGGTCCGAACATCGTCCAGTGTGGTGATACCGCCGGCCGCCGTCAGTTCGAGCGATGTGGCGGATCGCAGGCGCCGGAACCAGGCCAGGTCCGTCCCTTGCATCATGCCTTCCTTATCGACATAGGTGCACAGGAATCCCGAGCAGTATGGTTCCAGCGAATGCAAGACGTCTTCGGCTGACAGTTCCGTCGCTTCCTGCCAGCCCTTAACGACGATGCGCCCGCCCTTGGAATCCACCGCGAGGATCAGGCGCTCGCGCCCCACGGCATCGCGTAACTCCGCCAGCAAGGGCTCATTGACGCCCGCCCGGGTGAACGCGCTGGTGCCCACGATGACCTTGTGCGCGCCCTGTTCCACTAGCGCCTGTGCCCGCTCCACCGTGCGAACACCGCCGCCCACGCGCGTCACGGCGCGCCCTGCCAGCATCCGCACCAGGGCGTCGTTCGACCCGCGGCCCATGGCGGCGTCCAGGTCAATCACCTGGATTTCGGGGAAGGCCGCGAACCGCCGCAGCATCTCCTCCGGCGAATCGCCTTCCAGCGCCTTTTCGCGCCCTTGCACCAGTTGCACCACCTTGCCATCCATCAAATCGATGCAGGGAAAGATCATGCGGTAAGCCTCACGGGAATGCCACGCTTATCCAACTCTTCCTTCAACTGGTTCACCGTATAAGTCCCGTAGTGGAATATGGAGGCCGCCAGGGCAGCGTCGGCGCAGCCATCGGTGAGCACGCGAATGAAATGCTCCGGCGTCCCCGCGCCTCCGCTGGCGATGATGGGAATGTGGGTGGCGCGCGAAACGGCGCGCGTCAGCGGACAATCGAATCCATCCTGCACGCCGTCGGTATCCATGGAAGTGAGCAGGATCTCGCCGGCGCCCAGGGCTTCGCCGCGCGCCGCCCACGCCACCGCGTCCATGCCTTCGTCATCGCGTCCGCCGCGCGTATAGACGTGCCACTGGCCGGGCCCCTGGCGCCGCGCGTCGATCGCCAGCACCACGGCCTGGGTGCCGAATTCCTGGCTCAGTTCGGTGATGAGTTCCGGCCGCCGCACCGCCGCGGTATTCACCGACACCTTGTCGGCTCCCGACATCAGGATGCGCCGCGCATCGGCGATGCTGCGGATTCCGCCGCCGACTGCGAGCGGGATAAACACCTTGCGCGACGTCCGCGCCACTACGTCCGCCATGATTTCGCGGGCATCGCTGGGTCCGCCATGATTTCGCGGGCATCGCTGGATGCGGTGATGTCGAGAAATACGAGCTCGTCGGCGCCGTCGCGATTGTAACGGCCGGCCAGTTCCACGGGATCGCCCGCATCGCGCAGGTTAATGAAATGGACGCCCTTCACCACGCGTCCGCCGGTGACATCCAAACAGGGAATGATTCGTTTTGCCAGCATTGTAAAACCAACTTCAAACTCACCGCAGAGCCACTGAGGACACAGAGGCAGCGCGGAGAAAACTTTGAAATCCGCTTTTCATCTCTGCGCTTTCTCTGCGGCTCAGCGGTGAGTTTCAGATCTCCAAGAAGTTGCCTACGATTCGTAATCCTACGGCTCCCGATTTCTCCGGGTGGAATTGCACTCCGTATACGTTGCCCGATTCCAATACTGCGGTGTATTTCAGTTCGTAAGTGCAAGTGGCGGCGGCGCGTGAATTCTCCGGCACATAATAACTGTGTGCGAAGTAGACGTAGGGCCTCGTTTTCAGATTGCGTAACAGGCGCGATTCCGGCTTGACTTCCAGCTCGTTCCAGCCCATGTGCGGCACGCGCGCGCCTTCCGGGAAGCGCTGCACGGCGCCCGGATAGAGCCCGAGTCCGCTCACTTCCGGCGCCTCTTCGCTCTTTTCGAAGAGCGCCTGCATGCCCAGGCAGATTCCCAGGAACGGAACGCCGGCGGAGATCCTGGTGAGCAGCGTTTCCCGTACCTGCAACTCGTCCAGCGCGCGCATCATCTGGCCGAAGTGGCCCACGCCCGGCAGAATCATCTTCGACGCGGCATCCAGGCCGGCAGCATCGCGCACCAGGGTGTACTCGCAGCCCAGTTCTCCCAGCGTATTCTGCACGCTACGCAAGTTGCCCGCCCCGTAATCGAAAATCGCAATCATAGGAGCCCTTTCGTGGATGGCAATTGATCCTTCAGCCGCGCATCCCTGGAGCAGGCATACTTCATGGCCCGCGCGAAGCACTTGAAAATGGCCTCGATCTTGTGGTGATTCGAGCGCCCGTACAGTACCTTGGCGTGCAGATTCGCTCCGGCGTGATTGACGAAGCCGCCGAAGAAATCTTCCACCAATTCGGTTTGCAGATCGCCCACCAGCCGGACTTTCACCAGGTCCTTGTAGACCAAGGCAGGGCGGCCACCCAGATCCAGCGCCACCACAGCCAGCGTCTCATCCATGGGCAGCACGAAATAGCCCGCGCGATTGATCCCCCTGCGATCCCCCAACGCCTTGGCGAACAGTTGCCCCAGCACGATTCCGACGTCCTCCACGGTGTGATGCTGGTCCACATCCAGGTCGCCATCGGCCTGCAGGTTCAGGTCGAACCCGCCATGCTTGGCGAACAGCTCCAGCATGTGGTCGAAGAAGCGGATGCCGGTGGAGATTTCGTACCGGCCGCGGCCTTCGATCTTGAGCGTTCCTCCGATGCGGGTCTCTTTGGTGTCCCGTTGCAGCTTGGCGCTTCTCATGACGCGAACACCTCTTCCAGATAATTGATATCATCCACAATCGCGCAGGCGCCCGCCTCTTGAAACAGAAAGACCAGGTCGAGATAGAGCGGATTCGATGGCGCCGCGATGCCGATGAAGGGCGCGCCGGCTGCCTTCGCGCAGCGCGCATCATCCACCGTGTCGCCCACGTAAAACAGTTTGCTGCCCGGGTTCGCGGACTGTATGGCCAGCAGCCCGTCCGGCGCCGGTTTGTGATTCTGCACCTCGTACATCCCCACAACGGGGTCGAAAATCATTTCAGGCGCGAAGCGATTCAGCGTGAGTGCTGCCTCTTCTTTCGGACGGCCGGTAAACAGGGCGAAGCGGAATTGTTCGTTGAGCTTTTCCAGCACGCCGGGCCGCGCCACCCACTGTTCGCGCAGGATCAGTCCGTCCGTCCCGTTGCCGTGAAAGATGCTCTGGAAGTGCGTCTTCACCTCTTCGAAGGTGGCCTCCACGCCCACGCCCGTGACGATGTGGTGCGAGAGCTTCCAATCGTCGTTCCACCCGCCTTGGTTCTTGAATTCCTGAATCATCTCCGGGGGAATGCGGCTGCCGGTGAAATGCTCCACCGTGCGGGCGATGGTCTCGCGGTAACTTTCGGTGACGTCCACCAGCACGCCATCCATGTCGAAAACCAGCAGCGGCTTCATGATCGGTTCCAGATCTTCTCCAATTCGGCCAGCAGCCTGCGCGTCTGCTCGCGCGTTCCCACCGTGATGCGGACGCATCCCGGCGCTTCGTAGCTGCGGTCGCGCACCAGGATGCCTTCGCCGCGCAACGCGTCGCGGACCTCGATGGCCCGTTTGCCGAAGTGGCCGAGCACGAAGTTGCCGGAGCTTGGCACATACGAAATGGCCAGTTTCTCCAGTCCAAAGCAGAGCAGTTCGCGCGCGGCCAGCACCTCCGCGACGTAGTGATGAACGTAGTCCGAATCCTGCACCGCGGCCTGCGCGGCCGCCACGGCCAGCGCATTCACGCTGTAGGGCGACTGCGCTTTGTGCAGCAGCGCCACGTTGGCCTCGTGCGAAAACAGGCAGCCCAGCCGCATCGCCGCCATGCCGAACACCTTGGAAAAAGTCCGGCAGACAAACAAGTTGGGTACGCGCTCAATCTCCGTGAGCGCGGTGACACCGGAGAATTCGTAATAAGCTTCGTCCACCATTACCGCGGCCTTGCGCGCGCGATGCAGAATGCGCTCGATGCCCAGCAACGAAACCCCCGTACCCGTGGGATTATTCGGATTGGCAAAGATCACCGCGCGCGTCTCCGGCGTGATGGCGTCCAGCATTTCCTGCAGCGGGAAATCCATGCCCGGATATGGATATGCGATCTCCTTGATGCGTGCCCCCGCAACTTCCAGATAGAAGCGGTACATGGCGTAGGAGGGCTTGAGCACAACCACTTCCTGGCCATCATCCACATAGGTATTGACGAACACCTGGATGGCTTCGTCGGTGCCGTTGGTGAAGACGAACTGTTCCGGCTGCACACGGAAATACGTGGCGATAGCTTCCTTGGCCGCCGAATACTCGGGGTATACAGCGAGTTGCGCGGCCGAAAGCTGGCTCTTGAGCGCTTCGATCACACGCGGCGAACAGCCCACGGTGTTCTCGTTAAAATCGAGCCGGAGTTTTTCGGCGCGCCCGCCCGTGGGCGGCGAATAGGGCGCCATGGAGAGCACCGCGGGCCGCGGCTTGATGGCGCCCTTCGGCAGCTTGGGAGCTTTCATAGGCGCACCTCCACGGAGCGGGCGTGCCCTTCGAGTCCTTCCGCCCGCGCCAGCGTGGTGATGGCCGGAGCGAGCCGCCGCAACGCCGGCTGACTCAATTCCTGCACCGAAATCACTTTCAGGTAATCCGTCACGCTCAATCCCCCACGCTGCCGCGCCGCGCCGCTGGTGGGGAGCACATGATTCGGCCCCGACGCATAATCGCCCGCCGCCTCCGGACTGAACGGCCCCACGAACACACTGCCCGCGTGCCGCACCCGCGCCAGCAGCGAGCCATCGGGAATGCTCAAATGCTCCGGCGCAAATCGGTTGGCGATCTCGATCGCTTCCTCCAGCGAACTCACCAGCACGATGGCCGAATTACGCGCGATCGATTTCGCCGCGACTGATGCGGTGGGCAGCACAGCCAGTTGCCGCTCCACTTCTTTCGCCACCGCCGCGGCCAGGCATTTGGACGTGGTCAGCAGCACCGCCGATGCATCCACATCATGCTCCGCCTGTGCCAGCAGGTCCGCCGCCAGGTGCCGTGGATCGCCCTCCGCCGCGACGATCAGGATCTCCGTGGGCCCGGCGATGAAGTCTATGCCCACTTCGCCCGCGAGTAGCTTCTTCGCTGCCGCCACATAGATGTTGCCCGGCCCCACGATGCGGTCCGCTCGCGGCACCGTGCGCGTTCCATAGGCGAACGCCGCGATGGCCTGCGCGCCGCCCATCTGAAACACCTGCGAGAGTCCCAGCAGCGCGGCCGTGCCGAACACCTCGCGCACCCCCCTGGGCGACGCTACACAGATGTTGGGCACACCGGCCACTTGCGCCGGAATCGCCGTCATCATGATGGTGGAGGGCAGGGGATAGCGCCCCGCCGGGATGTACGCTGCCACGGTATCGAGCGGCCGCACCACCTGACCCAGCCGCATGCCCGCGCCAGCCGGCTTCATCCATTCGCGCGGCATCTGCCATTCAGCAAACCGGCGGATGTTGGCCGCGGCAGTCGCCACCGCCGCCCGAAACTCAGGCGCGAGTGCGCCTTCCGCGGCATGCAGTTCCTTCTCCGGCACGCGCACGCTCTTGCGCTCCAGCCCGTCAAAGCGCCGCGCGTATTCCATCAAGGCAGCGTCGCCGCGCCGCCGCACGGCTTCCAGAATCGGACGCACCACCGCTTCCGCTTCGTGCAATCGCGCCGCCTTGCGCGCCAGCAGGCGGCCCACCTGTTTACTCTCCAGTATGCGAATCACAGGACGATCTTATTGAGCGGGTACTCCACAATGCCTTCGCCGCCCGCTTCCTTCAGTCTGGGAATGATGTTGCGCACCGTGGATTCGTCCAGAATGGTGTTGACCGCAAGCCATTCTTCGTCGCTCAGGTGCGAGATGGTGGGCCGTTTCAATGCCGGCAGCACCGCCAGCACTCCCGGCAGATTGTCCCGATGCACGTTGAGCATCAGTCCCACTTTGCCCAACGCGTTGATGGCGCCTTCCAGCAGCATCTTGATATCTTCCAGCTTGCGCCGCTTGAGGTCCTCCTGCCACGAATCCTTATTGGCGATTAACTGCGTGTTCGACTCGAGCACGGTGTCGATGATTTTGAGCTTATTGGCGCGTAGGGAAGAGCCTGTCTCGGTAACTTCCACAATGGCGTCCGCCAGCACCGGCGGCTTGACCTCCGTGGCGCCCCAACTGAACTCCACTTTCGCCGTAACTCCGTGCGACGCCAGATAGCGCCGTGTTGTCTGCACTAACTCGGTGGCGATGATTTTACCGCCCAGGTCTTTGACTGAGTGGAACGCGGAAGCCTCCGGCACGGCCAGCACCCAGCGGACTTTGCCGAAGCTCTGCTTGGCGTAAATCAGGTCGGCCACCGCGACCACGTCCGCTTCGTTTTCCTCGATCCAGTCGCGCCCGGTCAGCCCGGCGTCCAGAATGCCGTCCTCGACGTAACGCGCCATTTCCTGCGCGCGAATCAGCATGCATTCGATTTCCGGATCGTCGATATGCGGAAAGTAAGAGCGGCTGCTGGTGGTGATGGCGAAGCCCGCGCGCCGGAACAGATCGATGGTGGCGTTCTCCAGGCTGCCCTTGGGAATCCCCAGCTTGAGCTTCATGCCTTGCCTCCATAAATGGCGTTGGGATCGTAAGTGCGCTCTTCGGCCACCTGCCATTCGCCGTTTTCCAACCGGCGGAAGAAGCAGCTTTGATACCCCTCATGGCACACACCCGGCCCCTGCGCTTCCACTTGTATCAGGAGCGCGTCCAGGTCGCAATCGGTGGAGATGTCCTTGACTACCAGGCGGTGGCCCGAGCTTTCGCCCTTCATCCAAAGCTTCTTCCGCGAGCGGCTGTAGAAGGTGACGAACCCCGTCTCGACGGTCTTCTGAAACGACTCCTGATTCATGTATCCCACCATCAGCACACGCTGCGTGGCGGCGTCCTGCACCACGGCGGTGACCAGGCCGTCCGACTTCGCAAAATCCAGATTCATACGCGTAAAAAACAAAACCCGCCGTTTCTCGCGGCGGGCGTCCTTTCCAAATTCCGTTGGGTGCAATCAGAATATGGCCCGTCGCGTGTGGTGATGAGGGTGATGCGCGACGGTGCGGAGTGCCATAAACGAAAAGTATAGCAAAAGGGGATGGCTGAGAGAAACGTCTGGTTTTGTTCAGGTGGTTCGTTCCGGCTCCTATCAGGCCGCCCGGGATCTTGCTGTTCGCCTTTGGTAGACCATCTTCTAGGGTCCTCTCTTCTGTGGTAGACTGCCTGCTGGAACATGCGGTGGCCTCTACGTCGTCCCTCCAAAGAAGAGGAACTCGAAGAAGAGATTCTGGCCCATCTCGCCATTGAGGCGAAGCGCAGAATCGACGAGGGTCAGACACCCCTGGACGCCGAACGGTCCGCCCGCCGGGCATTCGGCAACGTGGCCATCGTTAAGGAGGTCACGCGCAGTATGTGGGGGCACGGCCACTTGGACTCGTTAGCGCAGGATCTGCAATATGCAGTGAAGGGAATGCGCAGGACGCCAGGGTTTACTGCCGTCGCGATTTTGATACTGGCCCTCGGCATCGGCGCCAACACGGCGATCTTCAGCGTAGTGGACGCGGCACTGCTTCGGCCTCTCCCGTTCCCCGACTCCGGCCGGCTGGTACGGATCTGGTCCACAAAGAACGGCACGACTGTGGGCGGTCCTTCGGTAATGGACATGCGGGACTTTGCGGCTGCCGCGCGCAGCTTCGAAGGAATGGTGGTGTATGACCATTGGCGGAAAAATGTCAGCGGTATTCTGGGGTCGAATGAGCCGGAGGAAATGGTCATCGGGCTGGTACCCGGTACCTATTTTGAGCTTTTGCGCATCAGGCCAATACTCGGCCGCCTGTTCACTGCAGAGGAAAGTGAGTATGGCAGACACTACGTCGCGGCGATCGGCGAGCGTTTCTGGCGAACGCGTTTTGCGGCCGATCCTCGAATCCTCGAGCGGAGCCTCCGCATCAACGGTGAGACTTATGCCATCGTCGCGGTGGTTCCGGATGTGATCCCAGGCTGGATGGATCAAACGACGGCTCCCATCTCCATTTGGTCACCCCTTGCCTTCGCGGACATGTGGTCCGAAGCCCAGCGGGGCGGCCGTGGTGACAGCTCCCTGGGCCGTCTGAAGCCCGGCGTCTCGATCCAGCAGGCTCGCGCGGAACTGGCCACGCTGGCTGCCCGATTGGCGCAGGAGCACCCTGTCGATCAGGGAATCGGCGCCACGGCTGAACCTCTTGCGGATACGAGAGCCGGTTCCGTTGGCCCAATCCTCCTGATGCTATGCGGCGCGGTCGGAATGGTCCTGGTGATCGCGTGCGCCAATCTTGCCAGTCTGCTGCTCGCGCGCAACTCTGCGCGATCTCGCGAAATGGCGATTCGCGCGGCGCTGGGAGCGGGAAGGTCGCGGCTGCTGCGGCAACTCCTCGTGGAAACTCTGGTTCTTTCTTTCGCCGGCGGCCTTGCAGGCCTGGGGCTTTCCTCGGCGGCGAGTGTCGCTCTGGCCAGAATGAACACGGCCGGAGTCCTGCCCTATACGGCCGAATCCAACGCGCTTGGCCAGTTCTGGTCCGCCGCGCCCGAGCCGCGGGTGTTGCTCTTTACCTTGGGCATTTCCATTGTGACGGCTATCCTGTTTGGCCTGGCGCCCGCATTCGCCGGCACGCGGGTATCGCTGGCAGACACGTTGAGAGAAGGAGGCCGCAGTGGAGCGGCCGGCTTCGGCAGGCAGCGCTTTCGACGCATGCTGGTGACCACGGAGGTGGCACTCTCCCTGATGTTGGTCTTCGCGGCGGGACTTCTGGGACAAACCATGGCTCGCCTGCAGCGGCAAGATCCCGGATTTCGCGTCGATCATTTACTGCTCGCGCACGTTTTCATTCCTCCCGCGCGCTATCCCGATTCAAACGCAATTACCAGATTCTGCGACGCGTTTGGGGAGAGAATGCGATCCCTCTCCGGTGTTTTTGATGCCAGCGTCAGCACCGGATATCCGCCGTCTCTGCCGTGGCAGCAGATGTTCACCGTCCCGGGTGCGCCCGTTTCGGGAGCGGCGAACGTTCCGATGACCCGATTCGCGGCCGTGGATGCGCGTTACCTCCCGACTCTGGGTTTTACACTGCTCAGGGGACGCAATTTCGCGGAGACTGATTCGTCCACCAGCCAGCCCGTTGCCATTGTGAACGAAGAGTTCGTGCGGCGCTACTTCCCGAACCAGGACCCGGTTGGGCGCCAGATCCACCCCGGTCCGCCGCCCGGAGTTCCGGCGGTGCCGCTGCGGGATTTCGGCTCGAGCACGCGCAATATCACGATTGTCGGCGTGGTGCGGAACTTCATGAATCGCGGCATGGCGCTGTCGCCGGCGCCGCAGATCTTTACCCTGTTCCGGCAACTGCCGGGATTGAATTTCGGGTTTAAGGATATCGTGGTGCGCACTACGGCCAATCCCGAGCGGATTGTGCCGGCTGTTGCGCGCGCACTGAAATCGCTGGACGCGGATATTCCGCTTGGCGAAATCCGGAGCATGGAGACGCACATGGGCAGCCAGACTGCGGACACGCGATTCACCGCCGTTCTGCTGGGTCTGTTTGCCGCGCTGGGGACGATTCTCGCCGTGATTGGGGCATATGGAGTGGTGGCTTATCTGGTTGCGCAGCGGGCCCAGGAATTGGGCGTCCGGATAGCTCTCGGCGCCGGCCGGACGGATATACTCTGGCTGGTGGTGCGGTATGGACTTTTCATCGGTCTGGCGGGAGTGGCGCTCGGGATGGCCGGCGCCATGGCGGCGCGGCGGTTGCTGGCCCGCTTTCTATATGGCGTTGCGGTGTCAGACCCATTCACGCTAGGGTGCGCCGCAATTCTTTTGCTCCTTGTGATCATTGTCGCGAGCGCCATACCAGCGCGGCGTGCCATGCGAATCGACCCCATCCAGGCTCTTCGGGGCGAATAGGGCGGGGCAGCCTTGCTATAGCATGGTAGAAGTCCATGCGCATCGCGATTGACGCTGTGCCGCTGCTGGTGCGCAGCGCCGGCGTCAAGAACTACCTCTATCACTGGCTCACCCACATGGTCCGCTCGGCCCCTCGCGGGACAATTTGCTCTTTGCCGCCGCTAGGCGAACTGGGACCGCTGAATCACGATGCCTCCATGGCGGGTCCCGTGCGCACTTTCGCCGGGCTGGCCGCGCTCGCCGCATCCAACTACACGCCCCTGCCGATTTTGGATTGGCTCACCCGGTCTGCCGACGTCTTTCACGCTTCCACCCTGGTGCGCCATCCACCGCGCCGCCCGCGCCTCACCGCCACCATCTACGACATGACATGCTGGCTCATGCCGGAGCTGCATTCCGCCGCCAACCTGCGCGCCGACCGGGCGTACTGCGAACTGCTACGCCGCGCCCACCGGCTGATCGCCATTTCGCAAAGCAGCAAAGATGACGCCGTCCGCACCCTGGGACTTTCGCCCGATGGCATCACGGTCATCTATCCTGGAATTGCCGACGCGTTCTTCCAGCCCGCACCTGCCGCCGTCCAGGAAGTGCGGACGCGCTACAAACTGCAGCGCCCGTTTGTCCTGGCTGTCGGCACCATCGAGCCACGCAAGAATGTGGACGCCCTGGTGAAGGCGTTCGCCGCGCTGCCCGCCGTCATGCGGGAGGAGTTCGACCTGGTGTTGGCCGGTCCCAGGGGATGGGCATCGGATGAAACCAACAACCTGCTCCGGCGCGTACGCTACCTGGGGTACATCCCCGAGCCCGATATCGCTCCGCTAACCGCCGCCGCTGCCATGTTCGCCTATCCGTCTTTATACGAGGGGTTCGGCTTTCCGGTGGCTCAGGCCATGGCGGCCGGCACCGCCGTCCTTGCCTCCAATGTATCGTCGCTGCCGGAAATTACCGGCGATGCCGCCTTGCTCATCGATCCACACAGCCTCTCGGAGCTGACCGGTGGCCTCCATCGCCTGCTTTCGTCGCCCGCGCTGCGCGCCGAATTGGCCGCCCGCGGATGTGTCCAGGCCAGCCGGTTCCGATGGCCTGACTGTGCCGCCAGGTCCCTTGAGTTTTTTCAGGAAGTTGCGGGATAGCGTTGCGGCGCTATCCAAATTCAAGGGTACCCCCGGTACTTCATTATTTCGCCGCTATCTTTCTTAAGGCTTGCGGGATAGCTGGCGGTCTGATTAACTCATGATAGACGCCGATGACTCCTCAAACACTTGCTGAACGTCTCTCCCAGGGCCGCATACCCGTGGCCGATGCGCTGCGGTACTCCCTGATTTTGGCCGAAGCATTGCGGAAACTTCACGAGGGAGGGCGCACGCACGGCGCAGTCTCGCCGGCAACCATTCAGCTCACCGCTGCCGGCCTGGAACTGCTGCCGGCGCCGGCTCTCGACCCCGCCACGCCGTACG
>OKRF01000169.1 GCA_900290315.1 Candidatus Sulfopaludibacter sp. SbA3
CTGGATTGGATCCGGAAAGGTGCGCGTCAACGGCAGGGTCGCGCAGAATCCAGATCAGTGGATTGACCTGGATCGCGACCGGATCACGTTCGAAGGCAAGCCTCTCTGCGACGCTGAAAAGGTATACATCCTGTTGTACAAACCGAAGGGATATCTGACATCGTACGGCGACCCCGAAGGCCGCCCTACGGTCTACGACCTGACCAAGGAAGCCGGCACATGGCTTTCGCCCGCCGGCCGTCTGGATCTTGATACCAGCGGCTTGCTGCTGATGACCAATGACACCTCCTTTGCCGAGCGCATCACCAATCCCGCGCACGAAATTGCCAAGACTTACCAATTGAAGGCTGCCACTCTGCTGACTGACGATCAGCTACAACAGCTTCGTCAGGGAGTCGAGTTAAGCGACGGGCGCACGCGTCTAGCCGGGGTCACGCGTCTGCGCGATTCGGCAAGCGCAAAGTACACTTTTCTGGAGCTGACCATCACGGAAGGCCGCAACCGTCAGGTTCGCCGCATGATCGAAGCACTGGGCAGCAAGGTGCTGAAACTGGTGCGCGTGGCCATCGGCCCCATAAGGATCGGCGACCTTCCGATCGGCAAATGGCGGCACTTGACGGCCGACGAGCGCGCAGCGCTTGGGGTGGATGCCAGGGGCGACAGGCGACAGAAAACGATCACCCGTCCTATTGGGAATACCAGCGGACGCCGAAGAATACCGAAGCCATCGTATTCCGGATAAAGAACTCGTCTGCCGGGCTGGATTTGTAGTGGAACGCCTTGGCGCCACCTTGCAATTCGAAATGGCCCACGCGGAAATTGACCGAGGCATCGGTATCGTAAACGGTCCATCGGTGTGGAAGCAGGAACCCGCTGCCGTTGATATCGATCCGTTGATATCGATGCGCACATTCCGCGAGACGTATTGCGTCCAGCCCAAACCAAAAGTTGGCGTCACCCACCACTTGGTGCCCTGGCCGGCGTAGTTGACAGGGTTGCCGCTGGCATCCACCAGGGGCGCGCCGGTGGAATCCACCAGCGGCAGAAGGGGCGCGTCGAAGCCGCTGCGCGCACTGAGGTAGTGTACCTGCCACAGCGTCTTCAGGCGATACTTCCGGCTCTCCACCGGGTAGGGCCAGGTCAGATAATCGAACGACAGCTTGAGGTCCTGAATGCGGTAGTTGGTGGAGACCAGGGTACCCTTGGTGTAGGTCTGGTTCCACAATGTGAGATCCTGCGGCGCGGTGAAATCGCCAGCGGCGCGGATGCCCCAATAGGAGATGCGCAGAGCGTTGTGCAGACCGAGCGCGATACCGAACTCGAGGCCAGCTTCATATTTCGGCGAGCCTTGCATGATCACCAGGGAAGACTGGGGAAACGTAGCGGCGTGGCCGCGGTCGAAAATGGGAGACTCTTTGGGAACGGAGAGGTTGATGCCGAGCCAGAAGCCGGTTTCCCCGGGCAGACGGACATCGGGATACTTAGGCAACTCCGGCGCTGCCGTGACGATGGGGCCGGTCTTGGGCTCCTGCTGCAGGGGTGCGTCGGGCGGCGCCACAGGCGAAGGGGCCGGCGGCTTGGGCGCAGCCTGAGGATCCTGAACCTGTCCCTGTGGGTTCGCCTGTTGCGGCGGAGCTTGCTGCTGCGCGGTCTGGTCTGCCGGAGCAGGGTCCGCCTGCTGGGCGCACACAGGCAAGCCAGCCAATAGACAAAGACAGAGAAATCCGTTTAAAGAAGTCTTCACTTACGCCTCATCCAGTTTTGACGGCACACCCCTGTTGCATCCGTCAATCCAAATCACCATTTGTGTGTGCTGCTCTTCTATTTTGCACTAACCGAGCGGCGTTTGGACTGTCGCCCCTGAGCCACAGGTGTAGAAAGCGCGGGACAGGCCATCGCCTTTTTACGCCGCGCCGTGGGTAAATAGAATGCATGACTTCCAAAAGACCCGGCGGCGTTTGGGCGCCCGCCATCACGCCCTTCCGGCACGATCTGTCTCCCGACCCGGAGCGCTTTGCCTGCCATGCCAGGTGGCTGCTCGCCAACGGCTGTTCCGGCCTGGCCGCCTTCGGCACCAACAGCGAAGCCAACTCGCTTTCCGTCGAAGAGCGCATGGCCCTGCTCGAGTTCCTGGTTGCCCACAGTGTCCCGCCAGGTTGCCTGATGCCCGGCACCGGCTGCTGCGCGCTGACCGATTCCGTGCGGCTCACGGCGCATGCCGCGGCGCTGGGATGTGCCGGTGTCTTGATGCTCCCCCCGTTCTATTACAAGGGCGTCAGCGATGAGGGCCTCTTCCGCAATTTCTGCGAAGTGATCGAACGCGTCGGTGATACGCGCCTGCGCGTGTACCTCTATCACATTCCGCCGGTGGCGCAGGTGCCCATTTCCCTCGCACTCATCGAACGCCTGCTTCACCGCTATCCGCAAACCGTCGCCGGCCTCAAGGACAGCTCGGGCGACTGGAACAACACCAAGAGCGTGCTGGATGCCTTCTCCGGCGCCGGCTTCGACGTGTTTGCGGGGAGCGAAGTGTTCCTGCTCTCCAATATGCGCCACGGCGGCGTGGGTTGTATTAGCGCCACCGCCAATGTGAATCCGGCAGCCATTCATCGGGTCTTCCAAAACTGGCGAGACCCGGATGCCGATCGCATGCAGGAGCAGATCACCGCCACCCGTGCCGTGGTGCAGAAATACCCCATGATTCCGGCGCTCAAGGCGATTGTCGCCCGCGCCTTGGCGGATCCCGAGTGGGACACCGTGCGTCCTCCGTTGGTCGAACTGAGCGCGGCCCAGCGCGAAGCTCTGGCGGCAGACCTGGATTCTCACGGCTTTACTCTCGCGGCGCAAATCTGAATGAATGGTGGTGGAGCGGCCTCTTTAGGGGCCTGAAGTGCCCGCCCTACATCCGCCGGAAGCCGCCGCGACCGCGTCAGGACGACCCTGACCGCCTGACATCAGTTCCCAACCGCAAGATACAAGGTCTGCGTTCCGGCGATCCCGTTCAGACTGAAAGTCAACGCCGCGGCGCCGGGCGCAACGGAAGGAACGGTGACATCAAATTGATAAAGCCCCGTGTAACCGGGCGCCAGACCGTAATAGATCAGGATCGCCGGGTTGCCGCCTATCGACATTTGAAACGGCAAAGAGAGTGAGTTGAGTTGCTGCACCAGTTGTCCCGCGGGGCTGGCCGGAGTGACGGGTCCGAAACCGACGCCATAGAGTGTTAACGCATCCCCTGGCTTCGCCGGACGTGAAGTCACTCCAGGAATCGCTCCCGCCGGCAAGGCATAGCTGCCATCGCCTAAAATAGCAACCACGTAGGGAACCTCATTGATGTTGAAGGTGGAAGGCGCCAGCAGGCCCGGCTGCGCTGCGTTCACCGTCACGTTGTGAGCGGCGCTCATACCCCCCGCAGTCTTGACCGTGATCTGCTGCAGACCGGTGGGCACACCCGAAGGGACAAGGGCATTGACCTGGCCGGGGCTGATGTAGTCAATAAACGCGGATTGTCCGCCGATGGTGACCGCGGTTCCGTCAAGCGAGGTCGGCGCGTTGATCCCAGTGAAATCGGAGCTGCCCCAGGAACGGGTGTCCGCGGCGAGGTTGTTGCCATAAATCTCGATCCATGAGCCTGGCGCAACGGACGTAAACCCTCCGAATGCGCCTGCGCTCAAGATGCCGCCCGCACTGATGGCGGGCGTTCCGCCGGCAGGTTGGTAGATTTGCACATAGTTGTAACCGGGTTCCGCGGGATTCCCGGCGCTTCCGGCGCCGAAGCAGTAAAGAGTTCCGCCAACAATAGCTGAGCCCGGAGCCACCACGGCGTCAGGCATGGACGGCAGTCCACTGGTCCATGAATTGGCGGATACATCGTAGGCTTCCAACATGCTCAGGGGACTCCCACTGAGAGGAGTCCCACTGGCGTCGCCACCACCGACATAGAGCTTTCCCGCAGTGACTCCGAAACAACCCGCTTGGCGCGCGGTGGGCATCGGCGCGAGAGTCGTCCAGGAGTTCGTAGCGGCGTTGAAGCCCTCCGTTTCGGCAGTGGTCGCTCCCGAGTTCGGAAGACCTCCGACGATCGTCGATCCAAGAAGTCCAACGGCGGATTCCGATTTGCCCAGTTGAAGCGGAGCGAGTGTGCTCCACACGTTAGTGGCGGGATTGTAGGACAGTAGAGTCGCCAGTCTCCCGTTTGAGGCACCGCCAACCACATAAATGATATTGTTTTCCACAGCCGCCTTCATGCTGGTATCGGCGATAGGCATGGGAGCCTTCGTGGACCACGTGTTTGTAGCCGGATCGTAGGCTTCCACAACCGCGGCATTACCCCCGCCGCCTCCCATCGCATAGAAGATATTGTTGACCACTGCGGAGGCTCCCAGCCATCGCCCGGTTGGCATAGGCGCTCCCGTCGACCAGGTGTTGGTAGTGGTGTCGTAGATTTCGTTTACGGTGAGGAAGGCGTTGTTTCTCACTCCGCCGGCTACATAAATCTTGCTGCCGATCACGCCGGTAAACGGCCCCTGGCGCGGTGTCGGCATGGGTGAGCCCAGACTCCATGAGTTGGTAGTCTGTGCCACCAGGGGTCCTGTCAAGATGCACGCCAGGTTCACCATCGCAGCGTAAAGAAGTTTCATTGCGTTTTTGAAATCCCTCCCTGCATTCCAACTGCGCGGAATGGTCCTCCTCTCGCCAAACGAATCTCTCCCAGCCAAGTGTGATAAGCTACACCGTACCGGGACCATGCAAGCAGCGGGTTCGCTTACGGAACAGCTTCAGGCGTTTTCAGCGGGTGATCGGAAAGCGGCAGAGGGCGTTCTGCGTGAAATTCTTCCTCACCTGCACCAGTTCGCCGTCCGGCACCTGGACAGGGAGCGCTATATCGCGCCGGTTTCACCCACCGAACTCATTCATGAAGTCTGGCTCAGGCACCTCCACAAAGGCGGCTGGCACATCAAGAACCGGGGCCATTTCTATGCCATCGTGGGCTGTGCCATGCGCCAGGTTTTGGTGGACTTTGCCCGTCACCGTCTGGCGCTGAAACGCGGTGCTCTCGATGGCATGCTCCGCGACGACTCTGCCGCTGAGCAGGTGGGCACCCAAAGCGCTGAACAGATCGTGGAAATCGGGCTGCTCATGGAAAAGTTGGGACAAGCTCTGCCCAAGACCCTTCGCATTGTCGATCTGCACTACTTCGCCGGTTTCTCTTTTGGCGAAGTCGCCGGAATTACGGGATTGAGTCCGCGACAGGTCCGCCATCTTTGGGTGAAGGGCAGAGACTGGTTGCGGGATCGCATGACGCCTTCAGATCGCGCACAATCGGCTGCGCAAAACTATGTGCCGCCTGCGGACGCCGCGAGGGGTCGAACTGCAGCGCCGAGCCGAGCAATTCCAGAGATTCCTCGGACAGCGGAAATAGGCAGGCTCCGCACCAGTTCTCGCACCCTCTCGGGCAAATCCATGCTGGCGTTGGGCAGTAATGCGGAAAGGCGTTGGCCGGTCAGCATCTCCAACAGGACTTTCGCCAGGCTGTAAACATCGGTGGCTGCCGTGGCAAAACCCACTGCCTGCTCGGGAGCCATGTAGTAAATGGTGCCCGCGGCTCGGGACAACCCGTGTATGGTCTGGTCCGGTTCCTTGACGATCGCGATGGAAAAATCGATCAGCACCAGATCTTCGTCTGGAGGCGCGCCACGCCGCAGCATCAGATTCTCTGGTTTCAGATCGCGATGATAGATTCCGTTTGCGTGGATCTGTTCCAGCGCCCCGGCTGCCTGCCACAGAAGGCTGGCCGCGCGGACCCAAGGGAGCGGGCCGGCATCCAACAAATCCCGCAATGTGCCGCCCTCAATAAACTCCATTACCAGGTAGGGAATTCCGCCGGGTGCAATGCCATGGCCATAGATAGAGACGACGGAAGGATGGTGGATCTGTTCGAGTGCCGAGACCTCCTGCTGGAATCGGTGGGTGAGCCATTGCTGTCCAGAAGCTCCCGCCGGAAAATCTTGACGGCGCACGGTTGGCCGGTGTGCAGATCGTGGCCCTTGACGACGGTGGCGAACCCGCCCCGTGCTACCAGGCCCAGCACTTGAAACCGCCCGTCGAGGGTAGTGCCCGCCAATTGAGACTCGGTCGTCAGAGCGGCAATCCGCCACCCCGCAAGATCGGGTAGGTGAGTTTGCGCGCGGATTTTCCGTTTCCTGCGCCACTTCGCACCCCAGACCCCTCCGCCGCAGCCGATTGCCACGAAGGCGAAGATTGCCGGCCAGGAGAACCACCATGGGCGCGTCACCACCAATACCCGGCTCCAAGTGGGGGACCACTGCCCCGTGCTGAACCTGCTCTGCACTTCCAGCGTGTGAGTTCCCCACCAGAGGGAGCCTAAATCCAGATTGAGAGATGCCGATTCGCGCCAGTCTGTCTGTTCGGGCAACAATCGATAGCGCACGCGCAGCGCGTTGCGCCCCGCGAACAGAAGCGATCCAAGATGAGCGATCAGCTTGCTTCGGCCGGGAATCGCCGGCGAGCTTTCGGCGAGCTGGGGCGGCCCACCGTTCACGGAAAATGCAGAAAGGAAAACCCCGGGCGGCGCAGCCGGATGGATCAGGTCCGCTGGAGGCACGAAATGAAAGATGCTGGCAGCGGCGGCCCACCAGACCGAGCCATCCGGATCGCAAAAGAGCGAACGGTGGTTGATGTCCAGATCGGCGAGGCCATCCATTTCGTTCAGGTGCAGCCACACGCCGCGCCGTGCTTGATCCTGGTCTGCAACATAAACTCCGTCCTCGGACCCGCGCCATAGCCAGCCGCGCGGATCGGAACCGAAAGCAAGGCTCTTGGCATTTCCGGTATCGCCGCCGGACGGAAACTCGCGAACCGCACCGGTGCCCTGGCCGTTCCAATGGATGAGGGCAACCTCGTCATTGTAGCCGGCCCATATGTCTCCCCCCTCCACGACGGCGAGTGACCGGCACCGCCCTGGCTGCGGAAGTCCGCCGCGAGCGACAGTCTGCCACCTTCCACCTTCCCAGTGGATCAGGTTTCCCGCGAAGCAGACCCACATACCGCCACCGCGCTCGGAAGCGATGACGGCATCGGAGGGCGATTCTCCTGGCGGATTCGCCGGAATGAGAGCGAGGCCGCGGCCTTTCTGCAGAACCTGGTAGATCTCCGAACCAGCCAGCCAGATGCTGCCATCTGCGGTGCGCGCCAGCGCGTCAGCCTGGCCGCCGTATCCGGGTGAAGTCCGCGAGCCAATAGTGCCATCAGGCCGGAGCCGGATTACGGCATCGCGTGAGACTGCGGCCCACAAGCCCCCGCGGGCGTCGGGCAGGAGCGAACTTACCGACCCGAAGTCGCGCGACCCCGGGAGAACCTTCCACTCGCCATCCTCACTCAATCGCGCAACACCTGCGCCCGTTCCTGCAAACACGGCGCTGGCAGTTTTGGCAAAAGACCAGAACAGGCCGAGCCGGCTCTTCCAATGTGTCAAGCGGAAGGGATACGGGAACTGGTAAAGGCCGCCGATGCTGCCCACCCAGATGGTGCCGTCGCGCGCGCGCACCGCACAGGTTACGGCCTCCGGCGGCAGTCCTTTGGAGGGGGTAACCACCTGAAATGATCCAGGCCGGCCCACCGCGACCGATCCGGCGCTGGCAAACAGGATCGCACCGTCTTCGGTTTCGGTTTCGCTTCCCCAAACATTCCGCCCGGCAATGGATGCGGGCAAGGAAACCGGTCGAAGGTCTCCTGGACATTGGTAACTCGCCGCTTCCTGCGAGCGAAACCACAAGCAGCCGAAACGGTCCCTGAGCACTCGCACGAAATCCAGGCTGGATGGATGAAACACGCGGTCATCCGGGCTCGAACCCCCATTCAGGACCACCCTGGCAGACACTTCGCACCATCCCCCGGGACAAACGGTCAAGAGGGCGCCCGTGTGATCGCGAGTGAAGCCTGTGCCGGATTTCCAACTCGTGAGTTTGTCAGCCCGCCACTCGCCATAAACCCGGCGAATCCGGTATAGCGAGGGCTCGTCTCCACCAGCACTTGCCAGCAGCACACCGGGCGCCGTGCCAATCACTTCCGACACAGGCACATCCGGCAGCATATGTTCCAGATGCCCTTGAAAGAACCGGAATATGCCGCGCCCGGTGGCGCTCAGAATTCCGCCATCCTGGTCCTCAGCCAGACTGGCGTTCAGAAGGGGTGGAAGGCCGAACTCGCGCAGGGAGAAAAACCGCTCGCCGTCGAAACACAGCACATCGTCGTGCGTGCCGATCCACAACCGGCCCTGCCGGTCCTGCAGAATATGTTCAATATTCCGCGGTGAATGCGCCACCTCGACAAACGGATACTGTTGCGCCGGGAGGACGGCGGCCAGCAGCAGAAACAGTCCCAAACCCCGGCCGAGAGGCATAGTACCAATTATCTCTGCGCAAAGCGGCAGACCTTCCGCCATCTACTCCAAGAGTTCCCGGCGCCTAAGAAACAAAGCAGAGCCATTGTTGAAATGTAAAGCATTTCCTCGCTCGAAGCCTGCGCCGCAAAAGCGTTGGCAGTCGACCAATTTCGCCGGGCGGCCGCCCCAAATTGACAGGGTCGAAAAACAGGGGCCAGGGGCCGGGGGTCAGGGGCCGGGGCTGTGCAACGGCGCGCTTCGCTCGCCGCACCGGCGGCAAGACCGCCGGCGTTACCGACTCCGGTTTTTCATGAAGTTTCGCGGGCGGAACGCCCATCCCAACAGACGACAAAAAACGATCGTCTGTCCCAC
>OKRF01000323.1 GCA_900290315.1 Candidatus Sulfopaludibacter sp. SbA3
GGTTTTCCGGGATCCCGCGGCGGGGCTGGAGCATTGACGGCGGCCGCCACTCCCCGCGCCGCGGCCTGGCGCATCAATTCCGGCGTGAGTTGCAGGAAGCTGTGGTGGTCGCCGAGTTTCGCCAGGGCGAAGCGGATGGCGGGGTAGGTATCGATATTCGTCTGCGCGCTGGCGGCTTGAGCGAGCGTCTCACTGCGGAGTTGCGCCCAGTCGATCCGGTCGCGATACACGAAGTTGTCCTGCATGATTTTGAGCGCGGCTTCGAGATACGCCTTCGCATCGTCCGCCCGCACGAAGGCGGCAGTAAGCACGACAAGTGCCAAGAGTTTTGAGCGCATTCTTGTACCCTCAAGAGCTAATACGGCGGCGCAGGAGCTTGGTTGGCAGAAAATCGCGCATCGCAAGGGCATCGCCATTTAACGCCTGAGCGCGATTTGAGCGTGTCATAATGAACAGAATGATGGCGGCGCAGGCGCACGCGAAGCCCCGATACCAGTTCAAAGCGGGGCCTTACAGCAGTCACACACTCCTACTGGCCCGGTTTCCCGAACGGGGCGAGGGACGACGTGTGCTGGATCTGGGATGCGCGGCCGGGTACCTGTCGGAGATCCTGGCGGAGCGCGGATTCTCGGTGACGTGCATCGATTGGCCGGGCACACCGCACCCTGCGACCGTGGAGTTTTCCGGAGCCGATCTGGACGATGGCATTGGTCCTGTGGGCGGCCGTTTCGAGTACATCATCTGCGCCGACCTGATTGAACACTTGCGCGATCCCTTGCGGCTGTTGAGAGAATGCCGCGAGAAACTGGCGCCCGGCGGCATGCTGATGGCGTCGCTGCCCAACAGCGCGCACTGGTATTTCCGGTGGAACGTGCTCATGGGCCGGTTTCCGCAGCACGAGCGCGGACTGTTCGATAGCACGCACCTCCATTTTTATCCCTGGGACGGTTGGGTCAACCTGCTGGGGCGCGCGGGGTTCCGCATTGAGACGGTGTGCTCGTCGTCGGTTCCGTTCGGGTTGGCACTGCCCAAGTGGGATGGGTCGATTCTGGTGCGCTCGCTGGAGCGGCTTTCGGTGGAGTGCGCGCGCGTCTGGAAGACCCTGTTCGCGTATCAGTTCATTGTGACCGCTCGCGGCATGGCGGCAGGCAAACAGACTTGAAACCTCTTTTGAAGCTTTCCCGCGGGAAGGAAATCCTTCTGGATTTCTTCCTGGTCTTCCTGTTCACGGCCATCCTGATCCGCCCATACTTTAAAGCCAAGTACACGGATAAATGGGCCTCCATCGAAAGCACCTTCATCGCCGACGCGCGATTCCTGGTGCAGCATTGGCCGCATCCGCAATGGCAGCCGCTGTGGTACGCAGGCACGCGTTTCGACTACGTGTATCCTCCGGCGCTGCGCTATGGGACGGCGCTGGTTTCGAAGATCACGGGTTTCTGGCCGGTGAAGGCCTACCACTTCTACACCGCCTTGCTGTACGCCATCGGTATTGCCGGGGTGTATCTGCTGATGCGGATCGGGAGCAACTCGCGCGGGTCGGCCTGGCTGGGCGCGGTGGCAACGGCGCTGATGTCGCCCATCTTCCTCTTCATGCCGCGCTTCCGCGGCGACGCGTGGATGCTGCAGCCGCAGCGGCTGGGCGTGCTGGTGAAGTATGGCGAAGGGCCGCATATGAGTGCGCTGGCGCTCATCCCCATCGCGCTGGCCTTCACCTGGCTGGCGCTGGAAAAGCACCGGCCCTGGGCCATCGCGCTGGCCGGTGTATTCGCCGCCGGCGTGGCCTCCAACAATTTCTACGGCGCCACGGCGCTGGCTGTGCTCTACCCCATCCTGGTGTGGAGTTTCTGGATCACGCGGCAGCAGAAGCGCATCCTGCTGCCGGCAATCGTGATCCCGATTCTGGCGTACGGACTCACCGCCTTCTGGCTGGTGCCCTCCTACTTCAAGGTGACGGCGGAAAACATGAAGTACGTCTCCGAGCACGGCACCACGTGGTCCATCTGGGTGGCACTGGTGGTGGCGGTGGCGTTCGCGGTGATTACCGATAAACTGGCGCGCGCCAAGGCCGGGCCCACCTGGGAAGTCTTCGTGGCCGGTTGCGTGGTGTTCTTTACCCTGAACGTACTCGGCAACTACTATTTCAACTTTCGAGTCTCGGGCGAGCCCACGCGCCTCCTGCCGGAGCTCGACATGATCTACATCATGGCGATTGTGGTGGGGCTGCGTTGGATGTGGAATCGGCCGGGCATCGCTCTGCGGGGCGTGGCCATCGTGCTGGTGCTGGCGGCGTTCTACACCACCAAGGGCTACATTCGCCATGCCTGGCACATGTTTCCGCTGTGGCCCGACTACCAGAGCCGCGTCGAGTATCGCGTCACTGACTGGCTGTGGAAGAATATGCCGGATGCCCGCGCCTATCCCACCGGGTCGGTGCGCTTCTGGTACGACACCTGGCATGACCTGGCGCAGTTGGGCGGTGGCTCCGAGCAGGGTCTGCTGAACGGCCAGGTGGAACCGGCGCAGTGGGAAACGAACCTGGGGCAGGATCCCAAACCGACCATCCTGTGGATGCAGTGCATGGGAGTGGATGCGATGTACGTCTCGGACAAGCGGTCGCAAGAGGTCTTCAAGGATTTCCAATTCCCGCAGAAAGTGGCCGGACTGCTGCCCGTGCTGTTTGACGATGGGCAGGGTAACGTTCTCTACAGGGTGCCGCGCCGCTATCCCGCATTGGCCCGCGTGGTGGAGACGGCCAAACTCAATGCGCTGAAGCCGCCACAGTTTAACGACGATGTGGATAATCTGGGAGCATATGCCGACGTCATCGAAAAGGGCCCGGACGCGCCGGCCACGCTGAAGTGGAATGGCACGGATGCCTTCAACGTACACGCCAGGCTGGATGCCGGCCAATCCCTGGTGGTGCAGGAAAGCTATGACCCGGCGTGGCAGGCGTGGAGCGGCGGAAAGGCTCTGACGGTACGCAAAGACGCCATGGGCTTCATGGCGATCGATGCGCCGCCGGGCGATCAGGACATCTCCGTCGCGTTCGTGACGCCGCTGGAAAATCGCGTGGGACGTGCGGTGACCGGGTTCACGCTCGTATCGATTCTAGGCTTGATCGGCCTCAGCCTGCGCCGGGAGCGGAGCGCGTGAAACGCCTGGCCACGCCGCTGCTGGCCTTGACGATTTTTCTGCTGAACGTCTGGTTGAACGCACCTCTGTTCATGTCCGGCGATCTGCCGTTCCCGGGATCCATTGAACGCGGCTATGTGGGGATGGCGCGTTTTGTTGCCGAGCATCCCAACCCTTGGGGATGGAACCCATTCCCTTACTGTGGACTACCCACGGGATTCATGTACGTGCCGGGCCTGCCGTACACGGCCGCGCTGTGGATTCACCTGCTGCCGCACACCTCGCCGGACGCCATCTATCGCACCATCGTTTCGCTGATGACCTGCCTGGGTCCGGTGACGCTGTTCTTCTTCGCGCTGCACTTCACGGGAAGCCGGCGCTGGTCGTTCGCCATGGCGGTGGCGTACAGCTTTCTATCGCCATCGTATGCGCTGTTCCCGGCCGTAGAAAAGGATCGCGGTGTAGCCCAGCTTCCGTGGCGGATCCAGGTGCTGGCGAAGTATGGTGAAGGTCCGCACAACACCGGCCTCACGCTGCTGCCGCTGGCGCTGCTGGGGTTGTGGCGGGCGGCCACGGGACGGCGATATGCTCTGATCTTCACGGCGGCGCTGGTGCTGGCGGCCATTCCGCTATCGAACTGGGTGGCCGCATTTGCCCTGGCGATTTCCTGCGTACTGCTGCTGCTCGCGGCCTGGGGCGAGCGGGGATTTCAACTCTGGCGCGCGCTGGCGGCGGCCGCACTGGCGTACCTGCTGGCCTGTTTCTGGCTGACTCCCAGCTTCGTAAAGACGATTGCATTCAATTGGCCAGTGGACTCGTTTGCGTACCACCTCAAGGAGCAGCAGGTGTGGCTGCTGGCAGGAATGACGGCGGGCGTGCTCATCATTCGCGCCGCGTTCCGATTGCTGCGCGGCTCGTTCTACTTCTGCCTGGTCACGATGGGCGCGTGGGTATTCGGCTGGGTCGCCACGGCGTTCTACGTTTACGGGTTGGATACGATTCCGGAATCGCGCCGCTATGCCATCGAATTCGAACTGTTCCTGGCGCTGGCGCTGGTGGAGGCGCTGCGGCTGGCCATGCGCAGTTCCAACAGCACGACGCGGCTGTGCGCCGTGGGAGCGGGAGGCGTGATGTTCCTGGTGGGCGCGCCGCAGCTCTGGGCGTACGCCACGGAAGGCTGGCAGAAGTGGCTGCCTGCGCCGCCGGAGAACACCGTGGAATACCGGCTGGGCAAGTGGATTGCCGGGCAGGGGCCCGTAGGCCGCGTGTTCGCCTCCGGCGGCATGCGATTCCGCCTGAACTCCTGGTTCGATATCCAGCAGGTGGGCGGCGGATTCGAGACCGGATTGCAGAACCGGGTGCCTTATGATTTGTCTTATGACATTCGGGCGGGGCACGATGCAGCTTCGGCCCTGCTCGAATTGAAGGCGCTCGGTGCGCAATATGTGGTGGTCCACGGGCCTAAGTCGAAGGAATACTATCGCGATTTTCTCCGCCCGGAACGGCTGGCGAGCCTTCCGGCGGTGTACCGCATCGATGACGACACCATCTACGCGCTGCCCGGGCGCGGCTTGGCGCACGTGGTGACACCGGAGGAAATGCAGGACTCGTTGCGTTACGTGGCGGCCATCGAAGACCGGGCGCGTCCTGCGCTGCACACGCAATGGGTGGATGCCAGCGCGCTGGATATTTCGGGGCCCACGGTGCCTCTCGGGGAGTTGGTGTCGGTGCAGGTGAATGCGGACCCCGGCTGGCGCGCCACCCAGGATGGGGGAGAGTTGGCGATGTCGCAGGACAAGCTGGGATTCATCGTGCTGCATACTGCGCCTGCCGCTGCCACGCACATCGAGATGCGCTATCACGGCACGCTGGAACAGAGAGTCATGGCAGCGCTGGGTGCCCTTGCTTGGGTGGGGGCAATCGGCTTACTGCTCAGGAAGCATCTAAAAAGGTGCTAGCGTAAGGGGAGGATCTGCCATGATTGATATCACCAGGGACATTCAATCGCTCACTACGTTTCGCCGCCGCTCAGGAGATTTCATGAAGCAGCTCAAAAAGAGTAAGCGGCCGGTCGTCCTCACGGTGAAAGGCAAGGCCGCGGCCATCGTCCAGGATGCCGGCGCATATCAGCGGTTGCTGGACATTGCCGCCCGCGCCGATGCGCGAGAGGGAATCCGCCAAGGCCTTGAGCAATCCAGGCGCGGACAAGGGCGCGACGCAGAGGAATTCTTCGCCGAGTTCGAAACCGCACATGGCATATCGGATTAAAGTCATGCGCCGCGCGCAGCGGGATCTGTTGAACCTTTACGATTGGATCTGTGCGGACTCTTCGGACACGGCCCTCACGTGGTATCGGGGTCTCAGGGACGCCATTCGGTCCTTGCGAAATGACCCCAACCGATGTCCGATGACGCCGGAAGATCGTCATCTCAAGCACCTGCTCTACGGCAACAAGCCGAATGTGTACCGCGTAGTCTACCGGGTTCTGGAGAAGCACAAGCAGGTCGACGTGCTCCACGTCCGCCACGGCGCGTGACAAGGATTCAAAGACCCGGGACCTGTCGTGAGCCTCACTGCCCTAAATCGAATTCACGCCCGATGCCAGGAAGCCGCCGTCAACGGCGATGCACTGGCCAGTGATGAAGCTGCAAGCGTCCGAGGCCAACAGGACGGCCGCCGGAGTGATCTCTTCGGCCTGCCCGAAGCGACCCATGGGAGTGCGCATCCGGAGTTCTCGGCCGCGCTCGGTGCCGTCCAGAAACGCCGCATTCAGGTCCGTGCGAAAGACTCCGGGGGCGATGGCGTTGACATTAATGCCATCCTTGGCCCATTCCACTGCCAGGCTGCGGGTCAACGCCAGCACCGCCGCCTTCGATGCCGCGTAGGCCGTCACCTGCACCAGGGACACGTACGAATTGAGCGAGGCGATATTGACGATGCGGCCGCGCGCGTTGGCCTTCAGCGGCTCGTAGAACGACTGGCAGGCGCGCAGCATGCCCGTGAGGTTGACGTCCATCAGCTTGTTCCAATCCGCCTCCGAAACGTCGATGGTGGGTTTGCGGAAGATCTGGCCGGCGGCGTTTAACAGTATGTCCACCTGCCCGAACTCGGCCAGAATCGCGTCGCGGAACGCGTCCACGGATTCGCGCGAGGCGATATCGCAGGCTTTCCGCAGCGTCTTGCCGCCGAATTGCTCCACTTCGCGGCAGACCTCTTCCACCATCTGCTCACGCCGGCCCGTGGGAACCACGGTGGCTCCCGCTTCGGCCAGGCCGGCGGCCAGCTTGCGGCCAATGCCCGAGGTGCCACCGATCACCGCGGCGACGCGACCCGTCAGATCCATGAAGTTCTTGGCTGCCATATAGGCTCCTTTTCCGTTACCGCTGAATCCGCGCCGAGCCGCCCTTGGCGAACGACTTCACCTGTTCGAGCGTGGCCATCGTGGTATCGCCCGGGAACGTGGTCAACAGCGCGCCGTGCGCCCATCCCAGCTTCACCGAATCGGCCGGCGATTCGCCCGTTAGCAGCCCGTAGAAGAAGCCGGATGCGAAGCCATCGCCGCCACCCACGCGGTCCAGCACATCCAATTCTGCCACTGGAGCCACGTGCGTCTCGCCGTTGATCCAGGCTACCGCGCTCCAACTGTGGTGATTAGTGGAATGCACTTCGCGCAGCGTGGTCGCGACCACCTTGATGTGCGGATGCTGCTCCACCACCTTGTTGATCATCTCGATGAAAGTGCCCGGATCGAGCTTGGATTTCGATGCCACTTCCGGTCCTGGCAGGCCTAGGCCCTTTTGCAGATCTTCTTCGTTGCCCACCAGCACGTCCACGTTCTTCACGATGCGGGCCAGCACTTCCACGGCGCGCTGGGCGCCGCCGGCGATGTTCCACAGCTTCTCCCGGTAGTTCAGGTCGAAGCTCACCACTGCGCCGGCCTCCTTGGCCGCCTGGGCGGCTTCGATGACCAGTTCACCGGTGGTTTCCGAGAGCGCCGCGAAGATGCCGCCGGAGTGGAACCAGCGGACGCCCTGTCCAAAGATGGCCTTCCAATCGAAATCGCCGGGCTTCAGCAGCGCTCCGGCCTCGTTTGAGCGGTTGTAGAAGACCACCGGAGCGCGCACGCCCTGGCCGCGATCGGAATAGACCGCCGCGATATTCGGCCCGTTGACGCCGTTGTGCTTGAACAGCTTGTAGAAGGGCTTCACGCCCATCGCCTTGACGCGTTCGCGGACCAGATCGCCGATGGGGTAATCCACCATGGCGGATGCGATGCCTGTCTGCAGGCCAAAGCAATCGGCCAGGTTGGCGGCGCAGTTGAACTCGCCGCCGCTCACGTGAATGTGGCATTCCGTGGCTTTGCGAAACGGGATCACCCCGGGGTCCAACCGATGAACCAGGGCGCCGAGGGACAGGAAGTCCAGCGCGCCGTCTTGACGAATGGTGAGAGCTTGACTCATTGATGTTCCTTTGATGAGAGGCGCGTTGTTCCGCGCCGGAGAGATTCAGACTTGGATATTTCACGCTATTTCCATTGCGCGCCGCGTGTCAAGTTGGGTGGGCCTCAGGCGATCGTTTAGCTGGGCTGAAAGATGAGCGGTACAATTCGGATTCATGCAAACTCCATTCCGGCTTGACGGGCTGAAGGCCCTGGTGACTGGCGGCGCTAGTGGGATTGGCGAATCCACGGCGCGCGTGCTTACGGCGGCAGGCGCGGCGGTGACGATCGTGGATATCGACCGGGCGCGGGCCGAATCGGTGTCTGGCGAACTTCCCGGCTCCTCTGTGCTGATCTTCGATATCACCGGCGAGAGCGCGGTGAATGCGGCGTTCGCCGGGATTGCCGGGCTCGACATTCTGGTGAATAACGCCGGGGTGGGGCTGGTGGGCGGCATCGAAGAGACGGAGCAGGCCGATTTCCAGCGTCTGCTCCGCGTCAACGTCGAAGGCATGTACCTGGTCACGAAGGCGGCCCTGCCGCTGCTGCTGGCCTCCAAGGGCACAATTGTGAACATCGGGTCCGTGGCTGGCCTGATCGGCGTCAAGCGGCGCTTCGCGTACTGCGCCACCAAGGGCGCGGTGGTGGCCCTCTCGCGCCAGTTGGCGGTGGATTACGCCGGCCGCGTGCGTGTCAACTGCATCGCTCCCGGTACGGTGGCCACGCCATTCGTGGACGCGTACATCGCGAAGAACTTCGCGGATGACAAGGAGAAGGCGTGGGCAGATCTGCATGCCCGGCAGCCCATCGGCCGCTGCGGGTATCCTCTGGAGATCGCGCACATGGTGCTGTACCTGTGCTCGCGCGAGGCTGAATTCGTCACCGGTTCGGTGATGACGATTGATGGCGGATGGACGGCGGCGTGACTTCTTCAAATTCGNNNCGTGCCAGGCTCGAAATTCGCCGCCTTTTGGCGAATCTTCGTGCCTGGCTCGCGTTTGCCCCTTCGCGAAATCCCGA
Organism: Candidatus Sulfopaludibacter sp. SbA3; assembly: GCA_900290315.1. Lineage (GTDB taxonomy): Bacteria > Acidobacteriota > Terriglobia > Bryobacterales > Bryobacteraceae > Sulfopaludibacter. Next base: position 8,594 of record OKRF01000323.1, read on the forward strand.
CGCCTTTGCTCCGCCCCCATTTTCATCCCGCCGGGTGAGGCGCCGCCTCATGAGCCGACTGTCACCGTATTAAAACGGCGCCCCAGTTCAGGCCGGCACCAAAAGCGGCGAGGACTACCGGCGCATCCATTTGGCCGGCGGACTGCCACCATTCGCTGGCGGCGATCAGGAGCGAGGCGGAGGANNGTAATCAGGTTCAAGTTCGCCTGGTGCAACAGGAACGTGCCGACGGCGTCAGGCTTAGTCTGATGGCGCTCCAGCAGTTCCGAAATGACGCGAGGCAGTTTGCGCGACGCATGCAGGATGATGGTCCTGCCATCCATATGGAGCGGCGAATCCAGGTGTAGGCGGAGTGCTTCGGCGAACTCGCCGTCACTGTGGAGCGAGGCCCCCGCGATTCGCGCGAATCCGCGGTCCGGGCAGACCAGGCAGGCTCCCGCGCCGTCGCCGAAGAGCACGGCGGTATCGCGGCCGATGGGGTCGAGCCGCACCACGCGCGACATGATCTCGCTGGCCACCACCAGCACGTTGCCGTAGTCGCGGCTCAGGCTGTCCGCCAGGGCGAGCCCGAAAAGAGAGCCGGCGCTGGCGATTGGCAGGTCGATCGCCGGCGTGCCGGGGATGCCGAGGCCCGCGCCGATCGTGGTGGCTGGTCCCGGGAATCGGTATTCCGCGGACCCGCTGGCGGCAATCACCAAGCCCAACTCGCGAGCACTGATGCCTGCCGCGTCCAGACAATTCCTGGCGGCACGGATTCCCAGAGAAGCCACGGTTTCATCCGCCGCGGCGAAGCGCCGCTGTTCAATGCCGGTGGCATGCAGTAGCCAGACCGGGTCGGCGCCAACCATCGGGGCCAGTTCGGCATTATCCACCACGCGCGCCGGCAGGTGACAACCGAGGGCACGAAGGAACGCCATGGTCAGGGCCGGCTTTGCAGGTAGGCGGCGATGCGGGCTACGGAATCGAACTTCCGGGGCGTCAGGTCGGAGTCGGGAACGCGGATCTTGAATTCCTTTTCGAGAGCCGTGACCATGTCGGCCAGACTGAAGGAATCCAGGAGCCCGGATTCGAAAAGCGATTCCTCGGGCGAAGGATTGATGGGTTTGCCGGTGGTCTGCCGGATGATCTCAACGATCTTGCTTTGATTGTCCATGGTCGGTCATTTCCTGCCGCGCCTTCTTGAACATCTCGTACTGGCGCATGATGTCCTGGAACAGCACCGATGCGAGGCGGCGGTAACCCGCAACGGTGAAATGCACGTGGTCCGGCTGGGCGAGGCCGGCAGTAATCCAATCGGGAATGGAGCCCTTGCCGCCCATACGTTCCCGCAAGTCCCAATACGCGCAGGCATTGGCGAGACAAGCTTTGCGTTGCGCCTGGATGACGTCATCCACGCCCTCTACTAGTCGCCACTGGCTGCGAATTCTCCACCAGCGATCGTCGGGGCCCAGCGCGAGGAGCGCGGCGGCCGGCGCGGCGCGATGCAGGCGCTGCAGCAGTTCCGCGAACATGGCCTGATAGGCTACGGCGTCCCAGTTGGGGTCGCTCGCTTCGTTGGTTCCATAGGCTAGCACGATCAGTCCCGGACTTCGCCGTTGCAAGTAGGTGGCCAGCATGTTTTCGTTCCAACGAAGCATGACGCCGGCCTCCGCGCCGTTGATCCCCAGCGCTTCGTACGTGACGCCCGCATCTTCGTCCGTGACCCAGCCGAAGAGGCGCACCGGACGGGAACGCAGGGTCACCAGCTTGAAATGATGTAGCCCGGGCGGCGTATCGTAGCGGACCGCGCCGGGGCCCAGTTCGCCGTCCGTGGAAATGGTGCCGATCCTCACGTCGCCGTCATAGAGCGCGAGATCGCCGCCGCCGGGCTGCTGCAGGTAGTGGACTTCCAGATGATCGCACCCGGCGTTGAGGAAGACGGATTGGGCGGCCCGTTCGGTCGCGATGCTGACGCCGCCGAGCCCAAAGTAGCCGTCGCCCTTTCCGGCGCGTAATCCCTCGGAGCGCCAGAGGGTGGTGCCGCCGCCACGCGCGTCGAAGCGGCGGTAGCCCAGAAAGGGATGGCCGGCGAGCGAGAACCCCGCGCCTCCGTCGCCGAATTTCTCCTTGAAGAGATCGCGCAGGCCGCCGGTCCACTCATCGGCCGCGGTGTGGGAGTCGCCGAAGTGCAGAATGTGGATGGGCGCCGGGGTCTCCGGCTTGGGGTTCTGCTTGAAGAGTTGCTCGAAGAACGGAGCAAGCGCGGTGGGCTGTTCGAACGGAAACTCCGCGGAGGCTTCCAGGTACCCATCCACACGGCCCTGGGCCGCGGCACGCTGAGCCGGCGTCACAGCGGGTGGCGCCGGGCGCTTCACCTTTTTCTTCGCGGGGCCAGAGACTTGTGTCAGTGCCAGCGGCGCCAGGCAACACAATAGACCTACTCCGACCGAGATGGTTGTGATACGACGCAGCATGCGGATACTACTTACCGTACCATCCGTCGAGACTGCGTTTGGGTCTGCCTGAGCTTGTAGCGATTCAATCCGGCCGCCAGTTCCCGCACGAAGACGTTGGCGATCATCTTGCCGCCGGCGGGATAGGGATGGATGAGGTCCGCGGAAACGAGGCGCGGATGAGCGGCGTACCAGCGCGCCATGGTGCCGTCTCCACCCATGGCTGCGAACGTGTCAAAGAAACCGCAGCCCGTCTCCCGCGCGACACGCCGTTGAATGGCGAGGATGCGCGGAATGGTGGGCATGGTTTCGATTTCTCCCGCTCCTGCCTTGTAGCCGCGATCCATGGGACTCATCACCAAAATGGACGCATCGGGCAGGGCAGCGTGCGCTCTTCGAATGGCTTCGCGCAGTTCCTTTTCATAGCCCTTGTCGACGAAGCCGGCGAAATCGGCCTCGTTGGTTCCGTAGTTGATGATGAGCAATTGCGGATCGCGGTGGCGCAGTTGTTCGGTCCAGTGGTTCTGGTTGAACATGCGGGTGAGCACGGTGACGGAAGCGCCATTGAGGCCCAGGCTATCGTAGACCACGCCCGGGCCGGGCTTCTCGGCGAGGATGCCGAAGAGGCGAACGGGCGGATTATCCACACGCAGGTCGATCTGCGCCGCGCCAGACGCCGCGTTGACTTCGGCGAAAGCGGGCGACTTCCCGGCGGCGTCCGTCTCCACGCGCTGCGCGGGGCCGCCATCGGCCGAGAAGGTAAACGCTCCGCCGCCCGGCTGTTTCAGGAACCAGACTTCGAACCTGGTGTTCCCGCGATCGTCCCAAGTGATCCGGCTGTGCGCGGAAGCGCCTCCGGAGAAACTGACGCCTCCCAGTCCGAACAATCCATCGCGCGATTCGAAACGGCTGGCAGGCGCCATTTGCCAGCCGGAACCGGCGATCTGTACCCCCGCGTGCTGATACCAGGCCCACGGCTTGGCGATAAGCACGAAGCCGTGGCCGGCATCACCGTAGCGCTTGTGTAGCATGGTGCGGACGTCGCCGGTGATCAGGTCGGCGGTAGTGGGCGAATCGCCGTAGTGGACGATGCGGGTGACGGCGCCGTCCTCACGCTTTTCCGTTCGCCAAAGCGCCTGGTAGAAACGGTCGAGTGCGCCGCTGGAATCGTCCAGCAGCGGCTGTGGGGCTGCGGTCTTGCCAGGGAGTGCGGAGGGCAGAGCGGCGGGCTCTGGCTCTACGCGGCGGCTCCAGGGCACGAGCGGCGGGTTGGTTCCGGAAAGCCCCACCAACTCCGGAACCTGAGAGGCTCGCGGAGATTTGAGAGAAGGCAAGACCCGGCTGCTGGCCCCCAGCAGTAGCCCGAAGGTCAGGATGGCGGCGGCGGTATGGATGGGGAACTCGCGCATAGGTCAGAATCGCGAATAAACGAAGGGCGCGCTGGCCTGTCCGCCCAGCAACTGGATGGCGGCGGCCACCATCAACAGCGCGGCGGCGTGCACATAGAACGGACGGAGTGCAAACGCGTCCATGGCCGCGGTGTACCACTGCTTCTTCACGAAAAGCAGGGCGGCCGAGCAGAGCAGGACTGCCGTGAAGGGCAGCGTGATGTTTTCCAAGCCGATGGTGAGTGATCCGATTCGCGACAGCATGGCGAAGGCATCGCGAACATTGGCGGCGCGGAAAAAGATCCAGGTGAGGCAGACAAACTGGTAGGTTCCGAAGACAGCGGCGGCCCGCCGGAGCGGGCTGGCAGGCTGTTTGGGACGTCCCCGCCACGCCCACCAGGCGCGAATCGCGGCCAGCATCGTGCCATGCAGCAGTCCCCAGATGGCGAAGGTCCAGGCGAAGCCGTGCCAGAGTCCACCCAACAGCATAGTGAGGATAAGGCCAACGTATGGCATGAACCTGGTGCGTTTGCCGGGGAGCGAGAAATAGAGATAGTCCCGCAGCCAGTTGGAGAAGCTGATGTGCCAACGGCGCCAGAAGTCGGTCAGGTTAGAGGCCAGGTACGGCCGATCGAAATTGACGGGAAGGCGGATGCCGAGGAGCATGGCAGAACCGCGCGCGATGTCCGTGTAGCCGGAGAAATCGTAATAGAGCTGGAGCGAGTAGGCGTATACCGCGATGAGAGCTTCGGCGCCGCTGTAGAGATTGGGCGTATCGAAGACACGATTCACGAGGTTTTCGGCCAGGTAGTCGGCGATCAGGGCCTTTTTCAGCAGGCCCATGCCGATCAGGAAGAAGGCGCGGCCTCCATCCTCGCGGCTCAGAGTGGGGCGCTTGGTGAACTGCTGGATCAGGTCGGCGACGCGCGTGATGGGTCCGGCCTGCAGGGTCGGGAAGAATGCCACGGAAGAGAGATGGGCGAGCAGGCTGGAGGTGCCTTCGCTATCGCGGCGGTATAAGTCGATGGTGTAAGTCAAAGCCTGGAAGACATAGAAGGAGAGTCCCAGCGGGAAGATCCAGTCCCAGGAGGCGGCGAGCAGGATTGATCCCATGTGGCGCGATCCAGCGAGAAGGGTCAGGTTGAGGGTCACGCTGAAAGCGACGAGCGCCCGGCGGAGGGGCTGGCGATTCTCGCGCATGAGTCCAAGGCCAACCACGTAATCGAGCGAGGCGCAGGCGGGGATTAGAACGACGTAGAACAGGCCGTATCGGGCGCAGAAGAGGTAATCGGCCAGAAGGATGACGCTCAGGCGCCAGAGCCTGGATTGGGAATTCGCCCAGTAGAGGAAGAAGACGAATGCAACGAAAAGGAAGTAAGCGCCGCTGCCGGCTTGCACAGGCATATTGTAACGGGTGTGGAGGGAGCAATGTACGGGCCGCGCGGTTTTCCGTGGGGGAATTAGGTGATTATGTAGCCTCTCTCGAAAATGCCCGCATAGCCCGAAGAAGACAGACGACAAAAAAACGATCGTCTGTCCCACGGGGCTAACGAATTTTCATCCGGGCGGGTGAAACATCGCCTCATGAGCCGACTGTCACCAGATTGGGATTTGAGATTTGGGCTACGCCTCCACTTTCCCCAGTTTGTCCAGGGCCGGCCGAATGCGCGCCGCGTCGCCCACGGCGACGATCTGCGCCCGCTCCGCCGTGAGGTATTTTTGCGCCACTGCCTGGATCTCGGCGGCGCTCACCGAATTGACCTTCACGGGATACCGTTCCCAGTAGTCCGCCGAGAAGCCGTAGCGGTACCGCAGATAAGACTGAGTAATCACCTGAGAAGGCTGCTCCAGCCGGAGCGCGAAACTGCCCACGGCGTTCGATTTCGCCCGATCCAGGGAATCGGCTCGTCGCACAAACGCCGGAGTTGCTCCATAATGACGGCGATTGATTCCGCCGTTGTATCCGTCCGCACGGCCGCCTTCACGCGCCAGAATCCTGGAAAGCGGTAGGCGCTGAAAGCGCTGCCCGGGTTGAAGGAGTACCTTTTCTCTTCGCGTAGAATCCGGAACAGTCGCGAACTGATCGTTCCTCCCAGCACCCCATTCAGGACCACCATGGCGATGAAATCGGGATCCCGCCGCTCCATGAGCAGACCGCCGATTGCCAACTCGGTTTGTGCCACGCCGGGCCGGTCGATCAGCACGATGCGCCGCGCGGAAGCAGGCTGCGGCGGCGGTGGCGGCAACGCATTAGTTTCGGCAGCCCTCCATCCGCCCAACAGTTTGTCCATGCGGGAGACGAAAGAAGAAGTCCGCACCCGCCCGATGCACAGCACGATTGTTTTGGCCGGGGTATATCGTTCGCGATGCCATTGGGCGAGCACCTCCGGAGTGACTGTGGCCAGCGATTCGGCGGACGGATAAGCGACAGCCGCCGGATGGGTTCCCCAGATGAGGCGCTGCAAAGTGTCGTCCGCCACGTTCGATGGCAGCGCCATTCGTAAACGGGTGCGCACGCGCCAGCGCTGCTTCAGCGCGTTGAACTCGTCAGCGGGGAACGAGGCGTCAGCGGGGAACGAGGGATGCAACATCACGGCGGCTGTCAGACCGAGCCACTCGGGAAAACGGCTGGTGAGTCCCGAGGCTTCCAGGGTGACCGCTTCCGCACCTCCTGAACGGTCTAGAGTTGCGCCCAACCGCGCGGATTCGTCCGCGATCTGTTTGCCACTGAGCCCGCCGCCGCCCTCGGTCAACATCTCCGCGGTGCATTCGGCGACGCCGGGGTGGGGCGAATAGAAGCCCCCCGCATCCTCCACCTGGAAGCGCACCGACGCGATGGGCAGGCGACTGTCTTCGATGGCCAGCAGGGTCACACCATTCGAAAGCTTCACCGGCAGGGCCTCGGGAAGCTTTACAGTGAGGTTCTCGTGCGAAAACGGAGCACGGTTGAAATGCTCCGCGGCAAACGCTCCCGTAGCGGCCATCGCCAGCAGTTCCCGCCGCGTCATGGTTTTCCTCCCGGATTGACAATCAGTACGGTACGTTTGGCCGGCGTCAGATATTTTCGAGCCACCCGTTTTAAGTCGTCGCTGCCGATCCGGCGCACCTGCCTTTCCCAATCGTTGACCGCCTCCATCTGTCCGTAGATGGCAAGAAACGCGGTGAAGACCTGGGCGCGTGATGTAGTGGTCACCAGGTTGAACGCCCGCCGGCGAAGCGAGTCGGTCTCCGCGCGTTCTATCTCCTCCCTGGACACGCCCTCGCGAACCACCCGATCGATTTCCTCGTACACCATTCTCTCTGCCTGTGCGGGATCTTTACCGGGCGCCAGAAGCACCTGCACCATCATCAGATTCGGACCCGCGGACTCCTCCAGGCCCACAGTTGCGCTGCTGGCCACGCTGGCGGTCTTCACCAGCGAATTCTGCAAACGCGTGGCTCCGTTCAGGCCCAGCACCTCACACAGAACCTTGATCGCGAACCAGTCCGGCTCCAGGCCTCTGGGAACCTGCCAGGCCACGACGATCAGAGGGTTAGGGATGCCGGGTTGGCTGACCGTCTCGCGTTTTTCCGCGGCGCGGCCAGGCTCCCGCAGGTCTGGCGCGGGAGGTGCGGGGCGGGCGGGAATGCTCTCGAANNCACGACGGGGTGTAGTAGGTCTGATAAAACTGGCGAACCTCGTCCTCGGTGGCGCGGTTCAGTTCCTCGATCGTCCCGAAGCCGGTCTGCTGGTTGGCAAAGTTGTCGTAGACCATCGCGTTGAATCGCATGCGGGCGGCGGCATAGCCGGTGCTCATCGCCGAGACCCGTTCTTCGAGCACGCCGGACCTGGCGGCGTTGAGGCCCTCCCCGGTGATTGCCAGTCCGCGCATGCGGTCCGACTCCAGGAAAAGAGCGAGTTCGAGTTGGTTGGCCGGCAGCGTGATCCAGAAGTAGCTCGCGTCGGGAATGGTGCCTCCGTTCAGGTTTCCGCCGGTGGCGCCGATCAGGTCCGTATATTCTCCGCGGGCTACGTTCGGCGAGCCTTCGTACGTGGCGTGCTGCACCAGGTGCGCCAGGGCCGCGTGTCCGGGAGTATCGCGCCGCGATCCCGCGCGGTAGATCACCGAAAGGGTGAACGTCGGCGATGAGTGGTCGGGCGAGAGAACCACCGGCAGGCCATTGGCGAGTGTGAACTTCTCCAGCGGAAACACCACCGAATCCGACGGGCGGCTGTACCACCAAACTCCCGCCGCGGCCACCACGGCCACGGCGCCGAGGGCGGCCCACACGAATTTGCGTCCTGCGGCCTTCACAACCTTTGGCCGATCCGGCGCCGTCAATCCGGCCAGCGCCTGGAATGCCTCTTCCACCGACTGAAACCGCTTGGCCGGGTCCTTCTCCAGGCACTTCATAATGGCCGCGTCGACGCGCCGGGGCAGCGACGGCGTCAATTTAGTGGGGTTCGTGGGGCGCTCCTGAATCTGTTTCAGCGCCAGAGTAACGGCGGTGTCCCCGTGAAAGGTGGCTTCCCCGGTGAACATTTCGTACAGGATCAGCCCAAAAGCGTAGATGTCCGTGCGATGGTCGAGGGTCTTGCCCTCGGCCTGTTCCGGCGCCATATACGCCGGCGTTCCCACCACGCTCCCGGTCACCGTGACATCCTCCGCGTATGATCGCGAAATGCCGAAATCCATCACCTTGAGGGCGCCATCCGGCCCGATCATGATGTTCTCGGGCTTCAGATCGCGATGCACGATAGATTGGCGGTGCGCCTCGGCGAGGCCGTCCGCCAGTTGCCGCGCAAACTCTGTGGCGCGCCCGGTTTCCAGGCGGCCCTCACGCTCCAAAAGGCTGCGCAGGCTCTCACCTTCCACGAATTCCATGGAGAGGTAGACCACGTCGCCCGCGCGATGGAATTCGTACAATCGGGCCACGTGGCGATGGGTGATCTTGTGCGCCAGCAGCAGTTCGTTCTTGAAGCGCTCCAGAATCTGCGGATGGGCGGCGATCTCGGGCTTCAGGATCTTCAGCGCCAGGACCTCGCCGGTCTCACGGTCCCGCACCTTATAGACGATGCCCATACCGCCGCGCCCCAGTTCGCTGAGCATTTCATATCGCGGCGGCAAAGGCGTCGCTTGGACCGGGGCCATGAATCTGGTCTCGTCTTCGGGAGTAGGCACGTTGAAGTCTATACTAGCGCAGGAGTCTTACAGTTCGCGAAGAAGACGTAGTCGAAAAACAGGGGCCAGGGGTTGGGGGTTGGGGAAGGATGCGCTTCGCGCTGCTTCTTTTGCGTAGTGCGGCGGGTTGTCAAAGATCAGTTGCAGTGGACGGGTGAAAAATGGCTCAGGCAGCCTTGCGGAAGGACTGCCTGGTGGCCGGGAAGTGCTTCTGGGCGTCGGCGACGCGGCGGTTGTGGGCGGCCCGGAGAGCGATTTCGGAGAGCGAAAAAGCAAATTGTGGGGGTAGGGCTTCGTGGGGGAAGTCGCGTTCTATGTCGTAGGGTTCTCCCTGGCTGGCAGCGTATCGGGCGAGCACGGTGGCGTCTTCCACGACCTGTTCGAGGGCTCTTGCAGAACTCCGGCCCGAAAAACGGCCCGTCCAAAGCAAATCCGAGCGAAATTGTTTGAAACAACGAGGAACTGCTGTACAATTCGAGCCAACTCTCCA
>OKRF01000465.1 GCA_900290315.1 Candidatus Sulfopaludibacter sp. SbA3
CGCTTTTGCGCCGTCGTGGACAGAGCGGTCTGACCCCAAACCCGCATGCTTCCCGCACTGCCAAGGAGTGCGACCGGGGCTCGCATTCAGCCGTATCTCACGCCGCACTGAAGCCATCCGCTGCCATGTGGGCCTGGCGCCCGGCGTGGAATGCGACATTCGCCAGGTGCGGCGCCGAGACCGCGCTCGCCCCCACCTCCACCGTGGCATTGGGTTGCTGGCGAGACTTCACACAATCCAGGAAGTTCTGAATGTGCGTTTCGATCGGAATGGGCGCGGCCACCGTCTGGATAGGGTCGGGAAACTTGGGTACCGGTTCTTTCCAAAGGCGATATCCGGCGTTGTTCAGGATCATGGTCCCTTCGTCACCCTGGAAGTGAATCGACCAGTCGTTCTCGTAGGAGTTGCAGTAGTTGAGCGTCCACGTCGCCATCAGCTTCGGGTACTCGAAGACGGCGCAGAAAACGTCCGGCACTTCCGACCCCGTGTTCTTGGCCTCCTGTCCGAAGCACACTGCGGACTTGGCGAGGCCCGCGCCCGTGAACCACTGGACCACGTCCATCAGGTGCGTTCCTTGATCGGTCATGTTGCCGCCGGAATAGTCCCAAAAGTAGCGCCACGAACGGAACCGCATGGGCTCGAGGTCGCGGTCGGGGGCGGAGCCGAGGAAGCGCTTCCAGTCCAGTTTGCCGGGCAGCGTCCGGTTGTCCAGCGGCTTGGAGACGTTCCAGTTCCACATCGGCTTGGCCAGCGTGATGCGGCCCAGAACGCCGCTATCCACCAGTTTCTTGGCAGCGATCACCGCCGGCGCGCTGCGCCGTTGCATGCCCACCTGGACAATCTGCGAGCTCTTGCGCACGGCTTCAATCATGAGCTTGCTCTGCTCCAGCGAGTGCGACATCGGTTTTTCCAGATACACGTCCTTCCTGGCATCCAGGGCGGCGAACAGCATGGGGGCATGCTGGTGATCGGGTGAGGCGACGACCACGGCATCCAGGCCAGGCTGCGCCAACAGGTCGTGATAGTCCAGGTACGGCTTGGCTGAGTGAGCGTCTTTCAGCGCGGTCTCCAGATTGGGCTCGTAGACTTCCGCGATGGCGACGCACTCGGCGCCCAGCTTCTGGAAGTTGCCGTTGAGATAGCGCCCGCGGCCCCCGGCGCCGATCAGGCCGTACGCCAGGCGATCGTTAGCGCCCCAGGCGCTGCGCGGTACGAACAGCGGCGCGGCGGCCATGGCGGATGTGAGGAAAGTTCTCCGGTTCGAATCCATGGCCACACTGTATATCCCGGATCTTGCGAATGCAAGGTAGCTTGGGGAAGACAGACGACGCAAAACGATCGTCTGTCCCACGGTCATTCCGCTCTCAGTACCGCGACAGGGTCCACCCTGGTGGCCCGCCGCGCCGGAATCAGACTGGCACAGAGTGACACCAGCA
>OKRF01000329.1 GCA_900290315.1 Candidatus Sulfopaludibacter sp. SbA3
TCAGCCGCAACCCCGACTTTCAGTCGGAACCTAATTCTACCGGCTTTAGCCGGTAGTCATTAAAAAATCGAGGGAAGCAGCCGGAAGCGCGTGTGCTTGCAATACTCCGCGTATCCGGGCAGTTCTTGCCGCAGAACGCGTTCTTCATCGCGGAGCCGGAAGACGAGAACGGGGATAAGGAGTAGTGCGGGCACGAAAGCCACATACGAGCCGAGTGCGCCAGGTGTGGCGAGGATCATCAGCACGAAACCGCTATACATGGGGTGTCGCACCACGCGGTAAGGGCCATTCGTGATCACCTTCTGACCGGCTTCCACCTGAACAATGGCGGAGGCGAAGCTATTGAACCGGAGGACGTAGAGGACTAAGAGCCAGGCAATCAGGATGATGACCAGCGAGACGCCCGTCAGCCACACTGGCACTCCACCCAGAAGAGCCGCGGACCAGCGAAAGCGATAATCCAGACCAGGCAGCACGAGACTACCGACCCAGAGCGGCACCCAAAGCATTTTGAATTGTCTTTGTTCGCGCCTCGGCTCCTTGTTTTTGAGGCGGCGTTCCAGGAGCTGGGGATCGCGGCGATAGAAATAGGCGACGAATACCGCGTTGAACACAACGAATATTCCGACAAACACCCAGCCCTGCCAGAACCTGAATGAACCGGCGGGCGCGAACATCAGCGCCACCACCATGGGCAGCACAAGCACGAGTCGGAGGGTCAGCCTGGACTTCAAACTCATTCGACGTCTACTCGTACCGCAATGCGGCCACCGGGTCAAGCCCGGCGCGAGCCCATGTTTCGTTGACGGGGAACAGCCGCACGTCTTCTGATTTTTGCGCCGGAGTTGCTCGCGATACCATATAGCCTGGACTCCCCTCTAAGGGTGAGTCCGTTGTCTTGAGGGGAGGACCAGCACTATGAAGCGTGCTCTCGTGTATGGCACCTTAATCCTGGTTGCGTGCGCCGCGGCCGGGCTCGTCGTTTCCCATGCGGACCTTCTCGCGGCGCAGAAGGGGCGGTCTCAGGGTGAATCGTCCCAGTCCGGCGGCCTGCGTTCTTTTGAAATTGTTCCGCTGGAGACAGTTTCGGAAACTTCCTCCAACGCCAGCATCGGCGACCTCAACGGCGATGGATTTCCCGATATCGTGTTGGTCAAAGGACGTCATTGGCAGGTGACCAGCCTGATCTTTTTCGGCGATGGAAAAGGACACTTCACGCCGGGGCCGCCACTACCGAGTAAAGCCACCAAGAGTTACTCAGGATCTTTGACGGACATGACTAAGAGTGGCCACCTGGACATGGTTTTGAGCAATGACCAGCCGGACTCAAAGTTGGTCCTCCGCAACGACGGCAAGGGTAATTTCAGTGTTGGGGGCACGTACGGCGATCCGCATTGGCCCACCCGAAACGCCGCGGTGGGAGACCTGAATGGGGATGGCTATCCGGATATTGCGGTGGCAAACCGGGGCACTGCCAGCTACGTCTGCCTGAATGACGGCAAACTCCATTTCGACTGCCGTCCACTGGAGAACTCGCCGAGCGCGGCCACGGTGGCGATTGCGGATATGGACGCCGACGGCGCGAATGATGTCATTTACGCGTGCCGGGATTCCTGCCAGAGTCTGGCGTATTTCAACGACCGCAAGGGCGGCTTTCCCCGGAGGGTGCCTTGGGGGCCACCAAATTCGTCCACCCGAGCCATGGCAGTGGCCGACTTTGATGGCGATGGCCATCTGGACATCGCCGCCTGTCATGAGACCCTGGGCTGTTTTGTGTACCTCAATGACGGCAAAGGCCACTTTGGCAGCGGTATTCAATTCCAGACTCCCGAAGCGTTGCCCTATTCCATGATCGCCGCCGATTTGAATCGCGACCGCCGGCCGGAGATCATTGTCGGTTATGTAAATGCTCCGGGGGTGATCTATTTCAATGGCGGCGCTATTTCAATGGCGGCGCAGGAACAAAATATCAGGCGGTTCCATTCGGTGACGGGAAGGGATCGATTTATGGAATGGCGGCGGGGGATCTCAACGGCGACGGCTGGCCGGACGTCGTGGTGGCGCGGTCAGACGCGCCCAGTTTTATGATGTTCAATCGCCCGCCCAGGAAGTGAGTCAATACCGCTCAGGCATCATGACAGCCATTCAGTTGATGCCATGGTAGCAGCATGAGGACCACGGTCACTCTCGATCCCGACGTGGAGAGACTGATTCGCAACGCAATGAGAGAACGTTCCATCTCTTTCAAAGAAGCCCTGAACGAAGCTGCGCGAATCGGCCTTCGCGGCGCCGGACTCAAACCTACCGGCAGATTCACCCAGAAGACGTTTCGCACGGGTGAGGCGCGGGAGTTCCGTTGGGATAAAGCGCTGGCGGCCGCTGACGCTTTGGAGCATGAAGAACTGAACCGGAAGATCGCGTTGCATAAATGATCGTTCGCGACGCCAACCTTCTGATCTACGCGGTCAACGAAGACACGCCGCGCCACCTGTCGATTCTACGTGAATTGCTCCTGCCTTTAGGCACCGCGGGCAATCTCACTTCGGACGCTCATTTGGCCGCGTTGCCCGTCGAGCACGGGGCGGAACTCTGCTCCTCCGATACGGACTTTGCGAGATTCAAGGGCCTGCAAGTGGCGCAACCCGCTCTGCTGAGCACCGCGCACCCCTTCAGGCCCTTTGAGAGTTAGAAATTCACAATGGAAGCGAACGACACCGGGTCCAGCGCCGCGCCGCCTACCAGCGAGCCGTCGATATCGGGCTGCGCCATCAGGCTCTTGACATTGTCGGGCTTGACGCTGCCGCCGTACAGGATGCGCACCGCGTCGGCGGCATCCTTGCCGAACTTCTCACGCACCTGGGCGCGAATCACTTTGTGGGCGTCGGCCGCGATTTCCGGAGTCGCCGTCTTGCCGGTTCCGATGGCCCAGACCGGTTCGTAGGCAATCACGATTTTGGCGAACTGCTGCTCGCTGAGGCCCGCGATCCCTTTCTGGAACTGGCTCACCAGCACGGTTTCAGTATTGCCGCTCTCGCGCTCTTCCAGCCGCTCGCCCACGCAGACGATGGGGGTGAGGCCGAACTCCAGCGCCGCCTGGGTGCGCTTCAGAACGGTCTCATCCGTCTCGCCGAAATACTGACGGCGTTCGCTGTGGCTGATAATCGCGTGACTGGCGCCCACCGCTTTCAGCATCGGTCCCGATATTTCTCCCGTGAACGCGCCTTCCTTGGCCCACGCCACGTTTTGCGCTCCCACCTGGATGGGCGATCCTTTCGCGGCATCCACGGCCGCGGCGAGGTTGGTGAAAGGAGGACAGATCACAATCTCGCAATGCTCGGATTTCTCGACCAGCGGCCGGAATTTCTCGAAGAAGGTCTGGGTTTCCGCGGGCGTTTTGTACATTTTCCAATTGCCCGCCATGACTGGTTTTCTCATACGATTTGATTCAAAAAACTGCATCCTTCCTGAATACTTGTCTCGAAGTTCGCGGCCACCGTCTGGCCGATGTCCGAAAGCGACCCGCGCAGCCCCAGGTCTACGCCATGCTTCACTGTGGGCCCGCTGGCCAGCACCGGCACATACTCGCGGCTATGGTCCGTGCCGGGAATGGTGGGGTCGCAACCGTGGTCAGCGGTGAAAATGGCCGCATCGCGCGGGCGCAGCGCGCTCTGAAACTGGGGCAGCCAGGCGTCGAACTGTTCCAGCGCCGCGCCGTAGCCTTCCACATCGTTGCGGTGGCCGTACTGTTGATCGAAATCCACCAGGTTGACGAAGATCAGGCCGCGCTCCAGGAACTCCATCGCTTCCAGGGTCTTGGCCATACCATCGCTGTTGTTCTTCGTCTTGCACGATTCGCCGATTCCCCGTCCCAGAAACACGTCGAAGATCTTGCCGACGCTGTGCACCGCGGTGCCATTTTCCTCCAGCCGGTCCAGCAGCATCCCCTTGGGCGGCGGCACGGCGTAATCGTGCCGGTTGGCGGTGCGCGTGAAGTGGCCCGGCGAGCCCGTGAACGGCCGCGCAATCACGCGTCCCACTTCGTGCGGGCCAGTGAGAATGTCACGCGCCGTCTCGCAGATCTTGTACTGTTCCCACAACGGGATCACCTCTTCGTGCGCCGCCACCTGGAACACGCTATCGGCCGACGTGTAGACAATCGGCGAGCCGGTGCGCATGTGCTCGGTGCCCAACTCCTGGATGATCTCCGTGCCCGAAGCCGCCTTGTTGCCCAGTGACCCGCGCCCGATGCGCCGCTCGAACTCGTGCAGGATCTCCGGCGGAAACCCGTGCGGATAAAGCGGAAACGGCTTGGTCAGATGGATGCCCACCATCTCCCAATGGCCCGTGGTGGTGTCCTTACCCGGCGATGCCAGCGTGCAGCGTCCATACGCGCCGCTGGGCGCCGCCGCGGCCGGGATTCCATGAAGCGGCTTGATATTTCCCAGCCCCATGGCGGCCATATGCGGCAGTTTCAGGCCTCGCATGCGTGCGATATTGCCCAACGTGTCGCCGCCGGGAGGGTCTCCATAGCTGGCGGCATCCGGCATCGCGCCGATTCCCACGCTGTCCAGAACAATCCAGATGACTCGCTGAAACACCAAATTCGACTGTAACACGCGTATACTTTCCCCATGCGATCGCTGCTCCAGGACCTCAAGCATTCGCTCCGCGTGCTCCGCCGGAGTCCCGGCTTTACCTGCACCGCCGTGGTGACTCTGGCGCTCGGAATCGGGGCGAACGCGGCCATCTTCTCGGTGGTCGATGCGGTAATGCTGAAGCCCGTGGCGGCGCCGGAGCCCGATCGCGTGGTGGTGTTCCTGGCCACCAACAAAGCAGGCGCCGGGGCCATCGCGTCTGACATCAAGTTCAATCTGTGGCGTGCGCAAACGGGCGTGTTCCAGGACGTGGCGGCCCTCCATCGTGGAGCCTTCAACCTGACGGGCACCGGCCGGCCGCAGCGCGCCGACGCCCTGTTCGTCACGGCCGATTACTTCCGTCTCTTCGGCCTCCCCGTGGCGCAGGGTCGCGGCTTTACGGAGGATGAGGAACGGACGAAGGACGCGCGCGTGGTGATCCTTGGCTACGCATTCTGGAAGAGTGCCTTTAACGCCGATCCCCGGATGATCGGCAAAGGAATCTTGCTTGGCGACGCCTCCTATCAGGTCATCGGGGTAATGGCGGAGGGAGTAAGTGTCGAGAATTTCGAACCGCCCGATGTGTGGCTGCCCTTTCCCATCGACCCGAATAGCAGCAACCAGGTGCACTACTTCGAGGCGCTGGGCCGCCTCAAACCCGGCGTCCCTTTAGAGATGGCGAATGCCCAACTGCAGCTCACTACGCAGGAGTTTCGCCGCCGTTATCCCCACGCCCTTTCCACCGGCCGGGGAGATGTTTTCAGCGTCCAGCCGCTGCGGGATTTTCTGGTGAAGGATGTGCGGATGTCGCTCCTCACGTTAGCTTGCGCCGTGGGTTTTGTCCTGCTGATCGCCTGCGCCAACGTCGCCAACCTCCTGCTGAGCCGGGCGGAAGGAAGACGCCGCGAAGTCGCCATCCGTGTGGCCGTCGGCGCGTCGCGCGGCAGAATCGTCCGCCAGTTTCTCACGGAAAGCGCCCTGCTCTCCGCTGCCGGAGCCGCCTGCGGGTTGGCACTCGGGACTGCACCGCTGCCGGAGCCGCCTGCGGGTTGGCACTCGGGACTGCCGGCATTCGCCTTCTGCTCGCCATGAATGCGGTAGCCGTTCCCCGGCTGGGAGAGAAGGCCGCGAATGTTGGAATGGACTGGCGCGTCCTGGCGTTCACCGTGTCGATCGCTGCCGCAACCGGAATTCTGTTCGGCCTGGTCCCGTCGCTGCAGGCCTCCCGTGCCGACCTGAGTTCCATCATCAAGGCCGGCAACTTCCGCCGCAATCTGGCCGGCTCCCTACTTACGGTCAGCGAGACGAGCTTCGCCGTCCTGCTGCTGATCGGGGCGGCGCTCTTCATCCGCACGTTGATTGCGCTACGTTCCGTGAATCCCGGATTCGATCCGCGCCACCTGGCGGTGACGCAAGCCACCCTGGAGCCGCGACACGCGGACGATCTGTTCCGGCGCCTCGACGCGATGCCCGGCGTGGAAGGCGCGGCGCTTACCGGACTGCTGCCGCTGGAAGGCGGATTCAACAGCCTGACCATCACGATTGCCGGCAGGCCTCTGGACGGCGTGTCGCACGGCAACAGCCGATGGATGACAGTCTCCCCCGGCTACTTCGATGTCCTGAAGATTCCTCTTCTGCGCGGGCGCGTGTTCACCGCCGCCGACCGTCTGGATGCTCCGGCCGTCGCCATCGTGAATCAAGCCATGGCGCGACAATTCTGGCCTGCCGGCGATCCGCTGGGTGAGAGGCTCATCATTGGCAGAGGACTGGGACAGAATTTCGAAGAGCCCACCCGCGAGGTGGTCGGCATCGTGGCCGATGTGCATGACGATTCGCTGGGCCAGGCCCCAACGCCCGCGGTCTACGTCCCGTTCGCACAGCGGCCCGACAATCGCGCGGCGTTGATGTGGGTCGTGGTGCGCACGCGCGGGCAATCGCGCGCCACCGATGCGGCCATCCAACGGGAAGTACGAGACGCCACCGGTGGACTGCCCGTCCCGCCGCTCCGCGCCATGCAGGAAATTCTGGTGCGTTCCACCGCGCGCCAGGACTTCCACATGATCCTGATGAGCATCTTTGGCGCCCTGGCGCTGGTGCTGGCCGCCATCGGCATCTACGGGTTGATGGCCTATTCCGTGCAGCGCCGCACGCGTGAAATCGGAATCCGGATGGCCTTGGGAGCGCAATCGAGCGCGGTCCGGAACATGGTGGTCCTCCATGGAATGCGCCTGACTTTGACCGGGGCCGCCGTGGGAATCGCCGCGGCCTTCTACCTGACGCGCCTGCTCACCAGTTTCCTGTTCGGCGTCAAGGCAGTGGACCCCTTCGTCTTCGCCGTGGCGCCGGTTCTCATGACTGCTGTGGCGCTGCTTGCTGTGTGGTTGCCCGCGCGCAGAGCCAGCCGCATCGACCCCATTCAGGCGTTGCGCGTTGAGTAGGATAAAGACAGACGACAACAAACGATCGTCTGTCCCACGCTCAATTCTTCTTTTTGCCGCCCAGCAAGCCTTTCAGCAGGCCACCAGCCATGCCTTCGACTTCCTCCTTCGCCACTGCCTTGATGTCCGGGTGGAAAACAGGCTCGGCGCNNTGCCCGCCAATCCCGAAGTCTGCACCGTAGCGCTCATCTTGAAATCCAGCGCGTTCTCCGGACTCACTGTGCCGCCACCCGTCAACGCGCCAATCGCAGGCAAAATCAGTTTGATCTCCTGCGCCGCCGTACCCTCCGGAGCTACGCGCAGATTCACACTGAGTTCCTGGATTTCCGCATCGGGCCCGCCCTTGATGCCGGCCAGCTTTTCGATCGACGCCATCTTCTTAGGCAGATCGAAGCCCACCAGCTTCGTGTTTTTGACTGCCAGCGAGCCGCCCGAAACCAGCTTATCGGCCGGACCTTCCATGGACAGAATCGCGCTAGCGGTGCCACCCTGCAGCGTCGTGCCCGCCGGCAGCACCACCCCCAGAGCGGGCAGCATCGCGGCCAGTTCCTGCAGTGGCATATTGGGACCATTCAACTTCATGTGGACCACCATCGATTCGCCCTCTTCGGCATACGTGCCGGTTACGCCCGCCACCGCGCTGCCAATGTGGATGTCGGCCTGGCGCACCGTGCCGGAGTGCTTCCTCAGGTCGTGAGCCACCGCGAAATCCAGTTCCACGGTCCGCGCCGACGGGGTGCCGTTCCTGGCCAACTTCAGCTTCTCGGCCTTCAGCTTGCCTTTCAGGTGCATTTCCCGGCCATCGGAGTCTCCAGTCGCGTCAAACGAAACCAGCCCGGCAAGTTGCGGCGCGGCGTCGTTCATTCCGGAGCCCGCCACGTCCAGTTGGACCATGTGCAGGGTCGCGCTCACCGGCGTCATGGCCGCATCCTCCTGATTGATTGGCCCGGCCTTTCCAGTGAGGTTCAACGAACCGCCGCCGGCAATCTTCGTCGAAAGCGTAAAGGGGAAAGCCGCCGTGTTCGAGAAGTTCTGCAGTTCGATATTCACCTGCTCCAGCACCAGGGGCTTCCAGTGGCCCAGCGTTCGCCCCAGAGTGAGCCGGCCATTGGTGATGCGCACCAGTTGCACCGAAAGATCCAGGTTTGCCTTAGCCGGGGCAGCCGCAGGCGGTGCGGATTTTGCGGCCTTACCTCCCAGGCTGGAAAAATTCCAATCGCCGGTGGGCGCCTGCACCAGGACGATCTCGGGCTGGTCGAGCGTGATCTCCTTCACATTCAGCTTGCGCGACAGGAGGAATGGCAGCAGTTCCACCCCCACCTTCAGGGACTTGGCGCGCACGAAAGCCGGCTTGCCGAAATGTGGATCGTCCGACACGAAGAGGTCGTCTGCCGTCACTTCGCCGGAGAGTATCGAAAGCCCCAACGTCCCCAGTTTCACTTCCCGTCCCAATGCCGCGCTCAGGCTGGATTCCAGCGTTGGTTTGAACTGATTGACGTTGATCAGAAACGGCAGACTGATGATGACAATCAGTAACACCGCCACCACAATGCCCGTCCACTTTGCGATGCGCTTCATATGCTAACGAGTGTACCCTCATAAGGAGCGCATGAAGCGATCCAAAAATCTTCCGGCCATTGCGGTTGTGATTCTGCTGGCGGCCTGCCTGTTGGCATTGTTTGAGACGCGCGATAACGGCAGCCCGGTCACGGCCAAAAAGCCGGTGGCCACGGCCCAGGCGCCCGCAGTGGACGATCGCCTGCTTCGCACCGCCCGTCAGATGGCCGCCACCGCCGACACTCCGGACGAGCAGGACGATGCCCGGGAAGCCCTGCACCTGGCCGACCACGCGCTGGACCAGGCCTTCGCCACCGCGTTGCGTGCTGCCGAGACACCGGCCGCACCGGCGAGCAACGATCTGCGGGAACTGGCGGCGCAGATCGACAAGCTGAAAGCCGATATTGCCGCCGGCCAGACACGCATCGATCAGCTCACCAAGGCCGCTGCCACCAGCGACGCCGCGGCAGATGAACTGGAACTGGCCAACGCCGAGATCGCACTGGAAAAGGACGAACTGGATGACGCCGAGCAGGATCGCGCGCGCGAGGGCGGCGACCGCCACTCTGCCATCGAGCGCGCGCTCCAGCAGCACGAAAGCGATCAAAAGCAGGCCCCCCCGCTGCCCAAACTCACCGACCCTTCGGCTGCGGCCACCCTGGCCCAACAGATTCAGTTGTGGTTTGCCCTGGCTGGGCGCGCGGGCCTGCTTCAGGAAGCGCGCCAGCAGGCCCTCGACCTGGCAGCTTCCCTCACGGCGCAGCACAACGCTCTGGAAAGCCAGTCTGCCGCCGCGACGAATGCCGCGGCGCCCGGCGGGGAGACCACGGGTGCCAAGGTGGCGCGCCTGCGCCGCCTCTCCGACCAGCGCAAAACCCTCACCGAATTCGATAAGCGGGTGCAGGATTGCCAGCAACTGGCGAGCGTTTACCAAAACTGGAGCGCGGTGGTGGCAGGCAGGCAGCGCAGCGAATTGCACCGCGTGCTCGGCGGGTTGAGCGTCATCCTCGCCATTCTGCTGGTTGTAGTGGTGATTGATCGCGTGATTCGCCACGCCTTCCACCAGGCCGACCGCAAGCGGCTGCACCAGATCCGCATGCTGGCCACTTTGGGGGTGCAACTGCTCGCCGTGGTGGCGATTCTGCTGATCGTCTTCGGACCGCCCACGCAGCTTTCCACCATCATCGGGCTCGCCACCGCCGGGCTCACGGTGGTGATGAAGGATTTCATCGTGGCCTTCTTCGGCTGGTTCACCCTCATGGGAAAGAACGGCATCCGCGTAGGCGATTGGGTGGAAATCGAAGGCGTTAGCGGCGAAGTGATCGAGATCGGCATTTTGAAAACCGTGCTGCTGGAGATGGGGACTTCCGCCGGCGGCCGTCCCACAGGCCGGCAGGTGGCATTCTCCAATTCCTTCGCCATGGAGAAGCACTACTTCAATTTCTCCACGTCGAGCCAGTGGGTCTGGGATCAACTGGAGGTCACCATACCGCCAGGCGGCGACCCGTACCGCATCGTGCAGCAGATCCGCGAAACCGTAGAGCGGGAAACGGAGTCCGACGCCGCCGGCGCTGCCGAGGAATGGCAGCGGGTGGCATCGACATACGGCGCCAGCACCTTCTCCGCCAAGCCCGCCGTAGACCTGCGTCCCTCGCCCCTCGGTCTCGAAGTCGTGGTCAGTTACATTACGAAGGCACCGAATCGTGACACCCTGAAGACGCACCTGTTCCACGTGATTGTGGATCTGCTGCACAAGCGGGCGAGTGCCTAGACTTTACGACATGCGCCCCAGTTTTACACTGAGTGGGCAGGGGTCCGGCTCACAGCTCAAACCAGCGCCGTGCAGCGGACCAGCTCCAGCGGGCCAAGTCTGGGGAACCGTTCGGGTGAACGTTCGATGCCACTGCGAATGGATTCGAAGTCCGCGGCGTTGTGAATCAGCGGCATTTGTGCGACCAGAGCGGTGGCCGCAATAATGGCATCGAAGCGCCATCGGGCAAGACGCTCCTGGCGCGACTCCGCGAGTTGGTGAGACCGCCGCGGCGGCGTGGGCGGATCCGGGAGCATCGCCATGATCTCACCAGAGACGACCGCGGTTGGCCGATCGATCGGCCACACCTGGCCCAATCCACTCAGGTAGGCGATTCGCATCGCTTCGAGCCGGCGTCGCTTGGCTTCAGCGGCCCGATGCCACAAAAGCCCGTAGCCGCGCACACGCTCAAGAACCGTGACTGCCGAGACATGCACCGGATGGCGCGACAGGTACTCGGTCATCCAATCCCTCACGGCGGGTTGTGCCGCGCGGGTTAGCCAACTTTCTGCACTCGTATCGAAGAGGAACGGGCCAGAAGCGGGATGGACCATCGGCTATTTCCGGGCCTTCGGTTCGAGAATCACTCCGTCCACGAGCGACATCTCAACATCCGAGAGGCCGGCGAACGCGGTTTTGTAGGCCCGAAGTATTTGTTCGCCGCGCTCCGCCGCCAGGTGCCGTTGTAGACCGTCCGAGAGTGCCTCCGCGATCACCGTGCTCAGGGAGACCTTTCGCGCGCGGGTAATCCGTGCCGCATGCGAAAGGGAGCCGGCCGGCAGACTGAGAGTCGTTCGCCGTTTCTTGGCGGGAGTCGAATGACGCTCCCTCTTCTCCATGTGATACATTTTTGCATCACGATGAGCATCAAATGACATCGGCGAAATGCCGCCCTCGACTACTGGTAGAGGCTCTGGAACTCGCCACATAAGCCGTGTTTGCCTGCAACCCCGTGGCATTCGCACGGATTGTGATGATGGGGGCGCCGTCGGTCGTAGTCGGAGCCGAGATCACCGTCAACCATGAGGTCGGCGCCGGACTGGCGGCGGATCATTGGAATCCCACTGTCAGCATAGCGCCAGCCCTTGTCAAAGGGAACGGCGTGTTTGATCGGCCCACGATAAACTAAGAATTACACATGCCTGACTACCAGAACTTCATCAATGGGGAATTTGTGCCCTCCAGCGGGACAGCCCGCATCGAAGTGCGGAACCCCGCCACCGGCCAAGCCATCTGCACTGTCCCCGACAGCACCGCCGAAGATGTCGACGCAGCCCTCTCTTCGGCCGAAGCCGCGCAGAAGAGCTGGGCCAAACGGCCCGCCATCGAGCGCGCGAAAGCCCTCCGCACCATCGCCGCCAAAATCCGCGAGCACGTCGAGCCGCTGGCGATCGCCGCCAAAATCCGCGAGCACGTCGAGCCGCTGGCGCGGGTGATCACGGAAGAACAGGGCAAGATCCTCGACCTGGCCCGCGTCGAAGTAGCATTCACCGCCGACTATCTGGACTACATGGCCGAATGGGCGCGGCGCATCGAAGGCGAGATTCTGGAAAGCGACCGCCCCGGTGAGACGATCTTTCTGTTCCGCCAGCCCATCGGCGTCATCGGCGGGATTCTGCCCTGGAATTTCCCGTTTTTCCTGATTGCGCGGAAAGCCGCACCGGCGCTGGTCACGGGCAACACCATCGTGATCAAGCCCAGCGAAGAGACGCCGCACAATGCCGTGAAATTCTGCGAGCTGCTGGCGGAGACGAATGTCCCTAAGGGCCTGATCAACGTGGTCCACGGCCGCGGCGCGACTGCCGGCAAAGCGCTGGCCGGGTCGAAGCGAATCGGCATGGTCAGCTTCACCGGCAGTGTGGAGACCGGTTCGGCCATTATGGCCCTGGCCGCGCCCAATGTCACCAAGGTGAACCTGGAACTGGGCGGCAAGGCGCCTGCCATCGTGATGGCCGATTCCGACATCGATCTCGCGGTGCGCGCCATCAAAGCCTCCCGCGTGATCAACAGCGGCCAAGTCTGCAATTGCGCCGAGCGCGTGTACGTGCAGCACAAGGTCGCCGGCGAATTCACCGAAAAGCTCACCACGGCGATGCAGAGCACGCGCTTTGGCGATCCGCTGGCCGATTCTTCCGTGGAGTACGGGCCGCTCATCAACGAAGCTGGCTTTAACAAAGTCGATTCGCTGGTACGCGGCGCGGTGGCGGCCGGCGCCAGCTTGACCACCGGCGGGGAGCGCGGCGCCGGCGAGGGAGGCTTCTACTATCAGCCCACCGTGCTCGCGGGTTGCCGACAGGAGATGGAAATCGTGCGCCGCGAGGTGTTCGGACCGGTCATCCCCATTGTGACCTTTCACGATATCGACGAGGCCATCGCTTTCGCCAACGACTCCGACTACGGCCTCACCTCCTCC
>OKRF01000331.1 GCA_900290315.1 Candidatus Sulfopaludibacter sp. SbA3
AAAACTCATCGTCCGGAAAGCAACGCGCCAACGCCAGGCTCAACTCGCCCGTGTAGCGAGCCAGCCCGCCGCTGGAGAGTCCCAGCGCCGTCGCTTCTACAGCTACGCGCATGCCGTGTCCTGTAGTCTCGGTACCGCTTCTTTATTCGCTGCCGCGGTTCCCGTAGTTCTTCTCGTAATACGTACGGTATTCCCCGCTGCGTACGCGCGCAACCCAAGCAGCGTTGGCCCGGTACCACTCGATGGTGCGCGCGAGCCCCGTCTCAAAATCCATGACCGGTTGCCACTCGGTCTCGCGCATCAGTTTTTCGCTGGAAAGCGCGTACCGACGGTCGTGGCCTGGCCGGTCCGTGACGTAGCGGATCAGACTCTCCGGCTTGCCGGTGAGGGCGAGCAGCTTTTGCACCACGTCCAGATTTGGCAGCGAGCGGTTCCCGCCGATGTTATAGATTTCTCCCTCGCGGCCCTTGCCCAGTACCGCCAGGATGCCGCGGCAGTGGTCGTCCACATAGAGCCAGTCGCGCACCTGCATGCCATCGCCGTAGACCGGAAGCGGACGATCCTCAAACGCATTGGCGATCATCAACGGAATCAGTTTCTCCGGAAACTGGTACGGCCCGTAGTTATTGGACGCCCGCGTAATCAGCACGGGTAGCTTGTATGTGACGAAATACGACCGGGCCAGAAGGTCCGAGCCCGCCTTGGACGCTGAATAAGGGCTGCTGGCATTCAGGGGGAACTGTTCGGTGGCCTCCAGCGGCGCCTCCAGGCTGCCGTACACTTCATCGGTGGAAACGTGCACGAAGCGCGGCGTGCGATGGCGGCGGGCAGCCTCCAGAAGCGTGAAAGTCCCGCGAAAATTCGTCTGGATCACAGGCTCGGGCGATAGGATGCTGCGGTCCACGTGCGACTCGGCCGCGAAATGCACGATAGCATCCGGCTGTTCGTCGCGCACTATGGAATCTACCGCCTGCTCATCGCAAATATCACCGTGCACGAAGCGATATCGCGGATTGCTTTCCACCTCGGTCAAATTCTCCAGGTTGCCCGCATAGGTCAACTTGTCCAGATTGACGACACCGGCATCCGTCTGGCCAATCGCCATGCGGACAAACGCGGACCCGATGAATCCGGCACCACCGGTTACCAGGATTTTCATGTTAAGAAGAAAGACTCTCTTCACCGCGGAGACGCGGAGACGCGGAGGAAGACGCGGAGAAAAACAAAAGATCTTGGGTTCCTCTGCGTTTTCCTCCGCGCCTCCGCGTCTCCGCGGTGAGTTCCCGGTCCCGCACGCCGATCATTTCCACTGCGTCTCCCAATCGTAATTGATCGATGCGTCGTTGTAGGGAATGCGGCCTTCGTCTTGCGGATTATAGAACAGGTCGGTCATATAGACCAAGAGGGAATCTTCCTTGCCGATCACTTTGTAGCCGTGAGCGACTCCGGGAGGAATCAGCAACTGCCAGGGACGCAAGGGTCCGACATACAGAGTGTTGCGCTGTCCGAAAGTGGCCGACCCCAGACGCAAATCCACCAGTCCCACCTGCAGGAGTCCTTTTACCGGCGTCCAGCAGTCCGTCTGGTGCAGATGGAAATGGAAAGCTTTCACCGTCCCGGGATAGTTCATCGCCGCCGATACCTGTGAAGTCTGGGGCGGGAAGTGCGCGGCCAGTCCGTGCCCGATGCGCTGCACTTCCAGAAAGTATCCGCGATCATCCGGAAAAACCGCCAGCGGCTGCACGCGGACGCCGGCAATCAGGTCCGGCGAATCCACTTTGCCGATCAGCGCGCCGATACCCTTGCTGCACATGGGCAAGACCAGTTCCAGATCACCGGAAGATTTCAGCCGTGCTCCGGCCTCTATTGCCGTTTGTTGCGACGCCATCAGATCTGCACCGTCCCTTCCATCACATCTTCCTCGGAGTGCTTGCCCACCGCCGACTGCGCCACCAGGTTGGTAGCCCGCAGCAGAGAATCGAACGTTCCAGCGTCCGTCCACCAGCCGTCCAGGAACGAAAAGGTCATGGTGCCTTCCCGGATGTACGCATTGTTGACGTCGGTGATTTCCAACTCGCCGCGGCCCGAGGGCACCAGCGTCTTGATCTTTTCGAACACCGAGGCGTCGTACATATAAATGCCGGTCACCGCGTAGTTCGATTTTGGCTGGCGGGGCTTTTCTTCGATCCCGACAATCCTGCCGCCATCCACTTCCGCCACGCCAAACCGCTCGGCATCCTTCACTTCCTTCAACAGGATGTGGGCACCCACGGCCTGGTTGCGGAACTGGCCGGCAGCGGCGCGAATGCTGCCTTCGATGATGTTATCGCCCAACACCACGCAGATTTGCTGTCCGTCGGCGAAATGCTCAGCCAGCGCCAGAGCGTCGGCAATTCCGCCTTCGCCTTCCTGGTAGGTGTAGTTGATGTGCTTCAGACCGAACTCCTTGCCGTTTGCCAGGAGCCGCAGGAAATCGCCCGAATTGCGCCCGCCAGTCACGATCATGATGTCCCGGATGCCCGCATCAACCAGCGTCTGGATCGGGTAATAGATCATGGGCCGGTCGTAAATGGGCAGCAGATGCTTGTTGGTGATTTTCGTGAGGGGAAACAGTCTGCTACCTGTCCCACCCGCGAGCACGATACCTTTCATAAGCTCTCATGATACCAACCTTGTTAAAATACCCGCCATGCCCTTGTACGATTGGAACGAAGTGGAAAAAGAGCAGATGAACCCGCTGGTCAGCCGCCAGGTGATTCACACGGACGGCCTGACCATTGCGCGCATTCATCTGCAGCAGAATGCCGTAGTGGCCTCGCACAGCCATATGAACGAGCAGGTCACTATGATCCAGCAAGGCGCCCTGAAATTCTTCATCGATGGCGGCGAGAAGATTGTCCGCGCCGGAGAAACCCTCACCATACCGCCGCATGTGCCGCATGGTGTGGAAGCGGTGGAAGACACGATTGCGGTGGACGTGTTCTCCCCGCGCCGCGAAGATTGGATCCGCGGCGACGATGCCTACATGCGGCGGTAACGCCTTCGGTTTTGCCACCGGTGCCTGGCCGACCGGCGACAAGATCGCCGGCGTTACCGCATGGTCAGCAGCTTTGGTGTGACTGTAGTGGTTTGGCCGCCGTCCACCCGAACGCTTTCCGCTTGGCGCAAGATTCCTTCGAAGAATGCTGGATCCGCTGTCGAATCGTCGTCCGGCATGCGGTCGAACGCCACGACGTAGTAGTCTCCCGGCTTGAGAGTGCCGATATCGAAACGCCCGCTCTCGTCGCATGGAGTCCACGGAAGCATCTGCCGGCTCCGCTCGCCCAGATCTTTGGGGACCACCATGATTCCGCCACAGTGCTCTACCGAGCCGCGCACTCTGCCGCCGTTCGCTTTGTAGATCACGCGAATGGGCAGCGATCCATCCATCAGATCGACCTTCTGGCCCAGCACGTCGCGCCCGCCGAGTTGGACCGAGTCCAGGTAGAGCCCCGGCGGCTGCCCGATCGGGTTGACCCGATATCGCCCGGGCTGGACATCGTGAATCTCGAACGCGCCATCCTGGTTGTAGGGCGCAGGGGCCGGGGTGAAGCCGGACTCATTCGACAAGAGCACGAGTCCGTATAGACGCTGCCGCTGCGTATCGGCCATCTCTGGAAACTCTACGACGCCTTTGATGGCGAACGGGGCCTCCAGATGAATCCGGGCATCGTCCCAATCGCCGCGCGAAACCTTGCCTGCAGTGAATCCTTGCAGCGTCTGGCTAGCACGCTTCCACTCCGCCGCCAACTGCCAATCGCCCGGCCGCACCGCGGAAAACTCGAACGTGCCGTCCGCCGCTGTGGCAGTCTGCGCGTCAGGCGCGCCGAGCCCGAATGGCAGCGGTTCGTTGGGGCGTGCCGGCAGCAGCTTCACGCTGACGCCCGCGGCGGGTTTGCCGGCATCGTCCACCACTGTGCCTCGCAGGTGGTACACCGGCACGGCACGCAGCCGGATCTCGAAGCCATCGAGGTCCGCATCGCCGCCCCACACAATCCGGGCTGCCTGGGAGCGGTCCGTGCCATCGGGATAATAGGTGGGCGCCCAGGCGAGCGGCTCGTTCTCTTTGGACTTTGGCGGCGGATACCCCGGGGCGGGCGCCGCGCGCAAAGAGAAGGATTTCGAAGGCAGCGAATCCTGGTATACAAACACGCCGTCTTTGCCGGCCTTCAAACTGTCCTCCCAACCGCCGACTGGGCCGAGCAGGTCCACGAGCGCTTCAGGCACGGGATGCCCGTCGGCATCCAGTACGCGCCCGCGAAACTGAGCGATGGGCGCCAGGTCCACGTGTAACTGGACCTTGCCGGTGGCCGCCGCTACGCGAAACGGGCGGCGCGCCGGATGGTCCGGCGGGAGTTCGCGGTAGCCGCGCTTGAGGAACTCGGCTTTGTATTCGCCATCCTGATCGATGCTCCCGATGTGAAAGGTGCCGTCGGCATCGGTGGTGGTGGTGTAGGTAATCCGGCGCTGCGCGGACGCGCTGACCACGGTCACTCCGACGCCCCCGATTCCGGCGCGGGTGGCGCTGTTGACGACGATTCCTTCCAGGCGCGCGCCGCCTTGCGCCAAGAGGACTGGCGCCGAAAAACAAAGCAGAATGCGAATAGCGGGACAGACGACCCACAGATGCGGTAGCGTCGGCGGTCTTGCCGCCGGTTGCGCTGGCGTACCGGCGACAAGATCGCCGACGTTACCCACTCGCTGGGTCGATAAACCCATTATCGCTCCGGCCACTCGATCAACGGCGGACCGATCGTGCTGGTCTGCCCGCCGTCTGCCAGCACGCTGGTGCCGCGCTCCAAAATCACGGCGATGAGTGCCGGATCCACCACTGCCCCATAGTAGAGGCTCAGATCGTCCAACCGATCGAACGCCGCGGCGTAATATGTGCCGGGCCGCAGGCTGCCGATATCGAAGTGCCCGGCGGCATCGCATCTGCCCCAGCGGATCAATTCGCTGTTCTGCAGCGCCGGCTCTTTCGGCATCAGCACCACCGTTCCATGGCTGCAGTGCTCCACCGAACCCTGCACTCTGCCGCCGCCGGCTTTGTAGACCACACGCAGGCGCAGCGACGCATCCATCACGTCCACAGTCTGTCCCAGAACGTCGCGCCCGCCGAACTGCACCGAGTCCACGTAGAGGCCCGGCAGGGGCTCCTCCAGCAAGATTTGATACCTTCCTGGGACTACGTCGTCGATTTCGACTACTCCATGCTCGTCGTGAATTCCCATGAGCCTTTCGACTACTCCATGCTCGTCGTGAATTCCCATGAGCCTGGTCTGCCACGCTGGAATCAGCGCCACCCAGGTGTGTCGGCTGCCTGCGTCCGGTCGCTCGACGGTTCCCTTCACGGTGAAGGGCGTTGTCACCCGCAGCTTAATGTTTTCCCAATCGCCCGCCGTAACCGTTCCGGTGACGACTCCGCTCAGGGACTTGGCGCCGCGCTTGCCATTCGCCATCAGAAACCACTCGCCCGGGCGAATCGCGCTGAATTCGAATGTTCCGTCCTCCCTTGCCGTAGTCTTACCCTCGGGCTCATCGAACGCCGCGTGCGATCGCGCGTCCAGGCTGTCCGGAGGCAACAGCTTCACCGAGGCGCCGGAGACCGGATTGCCATCGTCATCCACCACTACGCCGCGCACGTGAAACACGGGCACGGCACGCAACTTGATGTCGCAGTCCACCCGCTCCTCGCCCACGCGCACCATCATGGGCTGCGCGCGAAACTGCTCGGTGACGCTGGGATAGAAGGTCGGCGCCCAGATTTCGGGCTCGTCCGCGGGCGATTTCGGAGGCGGAAGTTTGGCTGGCGGGACCGCGCGCAATACAAACGCGGCGGGAATCAGGCCGTCGAGCACGAAGACGCCGTTCTTGTCGGTCATGACTTTGGCCCTGCCGCCACCGCCGGTGTGTACTACTTGGACGGCGGCCTCGGGTACCGGATGTCCCTCGCCATCCACTACTCGCCCGGTAACTTTGGGGAAGGCCGCCAGTTCCAACTGAACCCGCACCGGACTGCTGGCTGCGCTGATGTGGATCGGAGCGGGCGGCATCATGCGGCCCAGGTCTAGCGGCACAAACCCAGGCTTACCGAAGTTGGCCCGGTAGTCGCCATCCGGGATGCCTTCTATGTGGAAGGCGCCGGTCGCATCGGTGGTGCCGTTGTAGCTCGCGCCGTTCCGAGCGGTGCTCTGCATCATGACGTCCACGCCGGCGATCCCGAGGCGCGTGGCGTGATTGACCACGGTGCCGTCGACGACCGCACCGGCCTGGCCAAAGAGCGTGACGGGCAACGCCGCCCATAGAAGGAATCGCATCACTGCTCCGGCCAGGGTACGACTTTCGGCGTGACCGTGGTGGACTGTCCCGCTTCCACGCGCACACTCTCGCCGCTCGCGGCGACCTGCGCGACGATCGATGCCGGGTCAAAGGCCAGTTCATCCAACACCTGCTCCAGGGGTGCGTACTCGGGCATCCCCACCGCCACCGCGTAGTAATCGCCAGGCCGGAGACCGACGACGTCGAATCGCCCGTTGTTCTCGCACCTGCCCGTGCGGATTAGTTGGCCGTTGCGCAGTGACGGGTCCCTCGGGAAAACCACTACTACCTTGCAGTGCTCCGCCGAGCCCTGCACTNNGCCACCGTTTGCCTTGTAGATTACGCGGATCGGCGGCGAACCCTCCGCCAAGTCTACCGTCTGACCCAGCACCTCCCGCTCACCGAGCCGTACCGATTCGACATACAAAGCAGTCTGCCCAGTCGGCAGCCCCGCCGGGACGATCCGATACCGCCCCGGTTGGATATCGCGAATCTCGAAGCGTCCCTCCTGGTTGTAAGAGACACCCCGTCCCATCGAACTATTGGCCGGCTGCAGCAGGATCATACCGGTCGCGCGGGGGCTTCCGTCAGGCCATTCGGCCACTCCCCGCATCGTGAATAGAACGTCCAGGTGAACATCGGCGCGTTCCCAATCGCCACGCGATACTCTGCCGGCGGCGAACCCGCTCAGCATTTGCCCGCCGCGCCGAACCCGCTCAGCATTTGCCCGCCGCGCTTCCATTCCACGGAGAGGCGCCAGTCGCCGGGGCGCACCGAGGGGATTTCGAAAGTTCCGTCGTTCGCGGACACAGTCTGTGCCTCTGACGTCTCGTGCAGTTGCATCGCCGCGTCGATGCCATCGGCTGGCAGCAGTTTGACGGCAACACCAGCCGCCGGCTTGCCCCTCTCGTCCAGCACGGTGCCACGCACGTGAAATACCGGCACTGCACGCAGCCGAATTTCATACCCATCCAAGTCGGCATCGCCGCGCCATACCACTCGCACCGCTTGGGATTGATCGGTTCCGCTCGGATAATAAGTCGGTGCCCATACGCGGGGCTCATCCTCTGCCGATTCGGGCGGCGGAAGTTTCGGACCAGGCTCCGCGCGCACCAGGAAGGCGGCCGAGGGTAAGGAATTCCGGACCGCAAACGTGCCGTCCTTGCTAACCGGCGTATTGATCGCCCAATTGCCGCGGACACCTAGCAGTTGCACACGCGCTTCAGACACTGGATGCCCGTCAGGGTCTACCACACGCCCGCGTAGTTGAGGATGCGGCACGAGTTCCACATAGAGCCGCACGGGACCGGTAGCCGCTGACAGGCGAACCGGGTTCCGCGAAACACTCAGGAACCCGCGCTTTTCGAAATCGGCTTTGAACTCGCCGTCCTGATCGATGTTTCCGATCCGGAAGGTGCCATCGGCATCGGTAGCGGTGACGTAGGTAGCGTGGTGTTGCGCGGAGGTGCTCACCACGGTCACTCCCACGCCTGCCAGTGGGGTGTGAGTGACGCTGTCGATCACCGTGCCTTCCAGAGGCGCACCGCTTTGCCCCCAAAGTATGGCCGGGATCGCTGCCCACAACAAGAACCGCATCAGTGCGTCATTCCGTAAACCACGTAGTTCATGCCGATGCGAATCCCCATCGCCGAAAACTTCTGCGGGTATTCGGGATTGTCGGCGTGCTCCCACGAGTCGCCCAGATCCATGTCGTGGCAGATGGCCACCATCAGACGGCCCTTGTTATCGTAGATTCCGCGCCAGTGCGGATCGTAGCCGTCGTACTCGTAGGTGCGGCCCGAGCGGACATACTGCTCGCCCGGCACCTGGTACTTGTCATCCAGGTCGTACACGGTGTGAAAGATGGCGTCGTCCTTCGGGATGTCCACAATCGCGTGGTCCGGGAATACCTTCTGCATGCTGTTGATGAAGACGGCCCACTCTTCGGTTCCGTGGAAGTCGTCGCACATGAAAAAGCCGCCGCGGTCGAAGAATTCGCGGAACGCCTTGACCTGCGCGCCGGTAAGGTTCCAGTGGCCCACCTCTACTGCATACGTCCAGGGCCAATCGAACTGGTCGCCTTCATCGAGATTGATGGGCTGTTCGACGCTGCGCGCGTGGATGCGAGTGAGCCGGCGGATGGCCTGCGAGAAATGGCGATCGCTGCGCGGGTAGTCCATGGTCCAGAAGACGCCGCGCCCGCCCTGCAGCCAGTTGGCGCCAAATCGCCGGCCGCGTCCGTAGCCGCCGCGGGCATGCACGCCATCCATATTGGGATACATCAGGCGCGCGAACACCCATTCGCTCTTTTCCTGAAAGTCGGGTGGAATCGGAAAATCGTTGTACTCGAAGGCCGGATATTCGCGCCAGGTGTGGACGTGCTGTTGCTCAACAGCCAACAGAATGCCGGTTGCCGCCAACAGCCAGAGTCCCTTCCTCATCGCCATGCGACCTTAGCTTTTGAGGATATCACTCAATGGGTCATGGCATAGGTCACGTAGTTGACGCCGATGCGAATGCCCATGGCGGAGAACTTCTGGGGGTATTGCGGATTGTCAGCGTGCTCCCAGGAATCGCCGAGGTCCATGTCGTGACAGATGGCCACGGCGAGCCGCCCTTTGGCGTCGTAGATTCCGCGCCAGTGCGGATCATAGCCGTCGTACTCATAGGTGCGGCCTGAGCGGACATACTGTTCGCCGGGTACCTGGTATTTATCGTCGAGGTCGTACACCGTGTGGAAGATGGCATCGTCGTTCGGGATGTCGACGATGGGCCGGTCCGGGAACACCTTCAGCATGCTGTTGACGAAGACGGCCCACTCTTCGGTGCCGTGGAAATCGTCGCACATGAAGAAGCCGCCGCGATCGAGAAATTCGCGCATGGCTTTGGCTTGGTTATCGGTGAGATTCCAGTGTCCCACCTCTACGGCGTACAGCCACGGCCAATCGTATTGATCGCCTTCATCGAGGTTGATGGGCTGCTCCACGCTGCGCACGTGAATGCGGGTCAGGCGCCGCAGGGCCTGCGAGAAATGGCGGTCGCTGCGCGGATAATCGGTGGTCCAGGAGACTCCGCGGCCACCCTCCCGCCAGTCGT
>OKRF01000084.1:0-11220 GCA_900290315.1 Candidatus Sulfopaludibacter sp. SbA3
CCACACCCAACGTAATAACACGACTGATTGTTGTTGTAAAGTTTATTTATTTACGGCACCTTAAGTCTTACTACACAAGCGGGAAACAGTTCATGTCCACACTGCGACATCTCTAGGGATGGCCTCGAAATCGTCGCCGCTGGCAAACTCGGCGCCGTGCGCATGGTGCGCTCCTGGTGGCTCGACAACCACCTGGGCGGCGCTCGGATGGGCCACAGATCTCCACGAGCAGAGTTTCCTGGAATGCGTCCGCATCTATCGCTCAGGACCTTCGACGCCGCCGCATCGCCGTCAGGGCGCTGAGACCGGTCAATAGGAATGCGTACGAAGCCGGCTCCGGCGTCACCTTCGTGTATCCGAATTGGGTGACATTGCTGGAGAGGTCCACGGTGCCTGTTAGCGAGCCCGGGGTGCTGCTGAAGACGTGGGCCGCAGGCCCGCCGGGCGGAAGGTAATTCTCCACGTCAAACTCGCCGGTCCCGACTCCGTTGTATCCGGTGACGAAGAAATCCGTCAAGAGAAAGCCCTGCGAGGGGTCGTATAGGAATGGTGTGGTGAGCGTCGCAACTATGTCGAAGGGGCACGTGACAGACCCCGTGCAGCCCGGGCTGCTCCACAGCGTTCCGGGGCCGCCAGAGACCGTGCGATCCTGCGGGCGTTGTCATTCCGGCCGGAGCCGCGACAAAGCTCCGCAAAAGAATTTGCAAACGAATTTAACGCCATTGCAGATGAAGGATGGCGTCACGCCGGCAGGCGGATCGGTATCTGGGCCGCAACCATCGCGGTCGCTCTGGTGATGACCTGGACCGGATGGAATTGGGCGGAGCGGCGTTGGGAACCATCCGTGCGCTCTATCGAATTCGCGGGAGGGTGCGACCCGGACGAGATCGGATTTGCCAAGCACTTGGACCTGGTGAACCGGGTGGTCTATAACAAAGCCCACACCGGCTTTGATGCGGTTCGTCTGCTCTCCGGTGATCAGGGATTTTACTATTACAGGCTTTCTCGTTCACAGGAATATGCCGCTTCGCGCCACGGATGGAGCCTCCAGGCGACGATCCAACCCATCCAAGGTCTGGCGTCAGTGAACTTGGACTTAGGTCCGGCAGGCGGGCGTTACGATCTTCATGTTTTTTTGGACCCGTCTGGCAAGCAGATCGTGCAATTGACCACGAAGATTGAGAAGGGGATCGACGGTATGAAGTACACGATCGAGGGTCCGCCGGATGCCTTCCACGACTATCAATTGATTTGCGGTTCCGGGGTACGATCGGCGCGGTTGCTGGTGGATGGAGTGGAACGCCTGCGAGGGTATTCGGGGCACCACGAATATCGGTCTGATTATGGGCTGGTGTTTGGTACGTTGCTGTACCACTCAGACCGGGCAGAAGCAGTTTTCAAGCGTGTGCGGCTCGAAATCAACCCCGTAGACTAGCAGGCAATTGAAGAAGGGCTAGCATGCGGTTGAAGAACCCGGAGAAACCGCTTCCCAACCCCCCGCCCCCAATCTGTGGTGTACTCACAACAGGAGCCCCATGCATCGTAGAGTCTTCCTCCTCGCCGGCGGAGCCCTCGTCGCCCATGCCGCCTCGCCCGCGGACGAGATCGTTCTCGGCGTCATCGGCAGCGGCGGCCGCGGCACCTTCGTCATGGGCGTATTTCAGAAGGACCCCGCCCTGCGCGTCGGCGCCATCTGCGACGTCTACGAGCCCAACCTGGAAAATGCCGTAGCAACCGCGGCGAAGGCCGGCAGCAAGCCTAAGATCTATCGCAATTACAAAGAACTGCTGGCCGATCGCGATGTCCAAGCCGTCCTCATCGCCACCCCCGAGCACTGGCACTACCAGATGGTACTCGATGCCATCGCCGCGGGCAAGGACATCTATGTCGAGAAGCCGCTCTGCCAGACGCCGGAACAGGGCGTGAAACTCGTCGAGGCCGAAGCCCACACGCGCAGCATCATCCAGGTGGGCATGCAGCGCCGCAGCTACGACCTATACAAGGATGGCCGCGACATCGTCGCCAGCGGCAAGCTCGGCGCCGTGCGCATGGTGCGCTCCTGGTGGCTCAACAACTACCTGGGCGGTGCTCCCGCTACCAAACTCGATGGGCCGCTCGATTGGGAACAGTGGCAGGGACCCGCCGCGCATCACCCCTTCGATGCTAACCGCTTCCGCCAGTGGCGCTTCTACTCCGATTACGCCGGCGGCATTCTGGCCGATCAGGGCGCCCACGTCTTCGATGGCATCCACATGCTGATGAACGCCAGTTACCCTCTGGCCGTAAACGCATCCGGCGGCAAGCCGCACAAGCCCGGCGTGGATCAACCCGAATCCGTGGTGGCCATCGCGGAGTATCCCGAAGATTTCCTCGGCGTCTTCAGCGTCAACTACGCCGCCATGCAGTACAAGTCGCGCAACGATCAGTCCAACCAGTTGGATGGCGACCGCGCCCGCATGGATATTGGCCGCGAAGAGTTGAAGGTCTACCTCAAGGGCGCCGAGGACGAAGCCGCCATCACCAGAAAATCCGAGAAGGGTTTCGGATGGGCCACGGATCTCCACGTGCAGAATTTCCTGGAGTGCGTCCGCACCCGCAAGCCGCCCACCGCGCCCATGAAGCTGGCCTTCCGGGCGGCGCTGGTCGTGCAGATGGCCAACCTTTCTTTGAAGAACGGACGCCGCATGAAGTGGGATGCAGCGGCCCGTAAGGTGACATAGCGTGCACAACTCACGAAGGTATTTCCTCATGCAGATGGGCGCACTGCCGCTCGCCGCATGGGCGCAAGACTCCCGGCACGACCTGCTGCGGCGCGCCTGGACTGCCCGCTGGATCTCCGTCCCCGGCGCTCCGCCCAACGATTACGGCGTCTACCATTTCCGCCAGACGGTCAACCTGGCGGCGAAGCCGGAGCGCTTCCTGGTGCACGCCAGCGGTGACAACCGCTATCAGCTTTTCGTCAACGGTACGCGCGTGGCCTTTGGACCGGCGCGCGGCGATCTCTTCCATTGGCGATACGAAACGGTCGACGCCGCACCCTACCTCAAGACCGGGCAGAACGTGTTCGCCGCCCTGGTGTGGAACTTCGGCGAACTGGCTCCGGAAGCGCAAATCACCTTGCAGACCGGCTTCCTGTTGCAAGGGGACGGCCCCGCGGAACGCGCCGTCAACACCGGCGCGAACTGGAAATGCCTGCGCAACACTGCGTACTCTCCCATCGAATTCACCAGCGCACAGATGCACGGCTATTATGTTGCAGGTCCTGGAGACCGCGTCACCGGCGCGCAATATCCGTGGGGCTGGGAGACAGCCGCGTTCGACGATTCCCACTGGCCGTCCGCCGTGGTATTGGGCGTGGCTGCCGGACGCGAGGCCAGCGATCCGCATTCGCGTTGGATGCTGGTGCCGCGCTCGATCCCCGCCGAACAGCAGACCCCCGAGCGCCTGCAGCGAGCCCAGCGCGCCACCGGCATCCCTCTTCCCGCGGCCGGCATCCCTCTTCCCGCGGCCTTCCCGGCGCGGCGCGAAGCCGTCCACGTTCCGCCGAACACGCAAGCCACCTTGCTGCTCGATCAGAGCTATCTCACCACCGCCTATCCGGAACTGACCGTTTCCGGCGGCAAGGATGCGCTGGTCCGCATGCGGTATGCGGAATCGCTATTCCCAAAGGGCAATCGGAACGACGTGGAAGGCAGGCAGTTCATCGGCAACTATGATGAATTCACCGCCGATGGCGGACCCGCCCGCCGCTTTCAGCCGCTCTGGTGGCGCACTTACCGCTACCTGGAGCTCGATGTGCAGACCAAGGACGAGCCCCTCACCATCGACGATCTCAGCGCTACGTACGTAGGCTTCCCCTTCGAGCGGCGAGCCACTTTCGAAGGCGGCGGGCCCGAGATCGACCGCATCCTCGAAGTGGGATGGCGCACCGCCCGCCTCTGCGCCCACGAAACCTACATGGACTGCCCTTACTACGAGCAGTTACAGTACGTGGGCGATACCCGTGTGCAGTGCCTGGTGTCGCTGTTCTCTGCCGGCGATGGCCGCCTCATGCGCAACGCCATCGACCAGATCAACGATTCGCGCCAAAGCGATGGCGCCACCATGAGCCGCTACCCCACACGCCTGGAACAGTACATCCCGGGCTTTTCCCTCTGGTGGATCGCTATGGTGCACGACTATTGGTGGTATGTGGACGATCCCGATTTCGCGCGCCACATGCTTCCGGGCGTCCGCGCGGTCCTCAGCTTTTTCGAAAGCTATCAGAAGGAGAACGGCTCGCTCGGCCCCCTGCCCTGGTGGCGCTACCTGGACTGGGTGCCGCAATGGCAAGGCGGCAATCCGCCGCAGGAAGCCGATGGCTCTTCCGCGCCGTTCGATCTTCTTCTGCTGATGGCCTATCGCTGGGCCGCCGCGCTGGAGGACGCGCTCGGCATGCGTGCCCTGGCCGGTGCCTATACCGCCCGCGAGCAGCAATTGCGCGCTACCATACAGAAACTCTACTGGGATCCCGCCACCAGACTATACGCCGATACGCCCGCAAGAAAGCAATTCTCGCAGCACACCAACACACTGGCCGTGCTCGCGGACGTCATCGCCGGCGCCGAGGCTCGCGACCTGGCGCTGCGCATCCTCACCGCTCCCGGCCTCGCGCAGACCGGCCTGTTCTTCCGCTTTTACCTGCACCAGGCACTGGCCAAAGTGGGAGAAGGCGATCGCTACCTGGATCAACTGGATGACTGGCGGAAAATGCTCGATCGCGGCTTGACCACGTTCGCCGAAATCGTCGATGCCCCCAACAATCCTTCGCGCTCCGATTGTCACGCCTGGAGCGCCAGTCCGAATATTGAGGTGTTTCGCACGGTGCTGGGAGTTGACTCTTCCGCGCCAGGCTTCCGGACGGTGTCGGTGCGTCCGCATTTGGGCAAACTCGCGTCTGCCGCGGGGGCAGTCCCGCACCCCAAAGGGATGATTCAGGTGCGCGTGCAGAAGGACAATGCCGCCGTGACACTCCCGGCCGGCGTTACAGGCGAGTTCGTGTGGCAAGGCGAGCGCCGCTCGCTCCAAAGCGGCCTGAATCAGTTTGCGGCACTCGGCGTGCAGAAGGAATTGGAATGAGATGGCTGCTTTTCATCGCGCTGGTCTATCAGGCTCATTCGGCCGACGTGTGCGAGCCGCGCAAATTCCAGGGCGCCTACGGCGTGCAACTTTCCGGTACCACCACCATCTCGGGCGAACGGAAGCCGGTGGCGCTGGTCGGGCGGCTGGTCTTCGATGGCACGGGCACGGTGAGCGGCTACGTCTCGGTCAACTACACCGGCTTGCTGCTGGGCAACCCCGTCAACGGCACTTACGAAGCGCACGAAGATTGCTCCCTGACCTGGAGCCTACAGGATGACTCTGGAGCCTTCCAGCATTTCGCTGGGACCATGGCCAGCGACCTGGTTCACATTCAGTTCCATCAGACCGATGACGGCGGAGCACGGCAGGGCGTCATGGTCCGAACACCCAAGGTGTGCAGCGCGGCCACCTTCCTGAAGCGTTACACCTACACGATTTCCGGCAGCACCACACCCATGCTGCCGGGCGAAACAGCACACGCCGTCTCTTCGAACGGTGTGATGGAAGTGAGCGAGGGCGGCAATTTCACCATCACTGCCGATGGGCCTCACGCGCCCAGCAAAGGCACGCTAAACGTGGATTCCGATTGCATTACTAATATCGCTCTCGCCCTTTCGGTCGGAGACGCCGGCGCCACCGTGGCCATGAAGCTCCGCGGCGTCCTTCTCGATGAAGGCAAAGAGATCCTGGCCATCCAGACCGACCCTGGCACTACCGTCACCGCCAAGTTCAACGCCCAGTAGCACTCCCGGTGCCATGCGGCGGGAACGCCGGCGATCTCGTCGCCGGTCAGCCAACGGAGTACCCTTAGAACGCGGCTAATTGCCAGATAGCTATTTCAGAATTACAGGCCTGTTATTATTATCAGGTGCCCGTTATTCTTCACAACGGGACGAAGGACCGACAATGATCCACTTCCTCACGAACACTTTTGCCGGGATCAGATTCGGTGCCGTACTGTTCTTGGCTCTACTGGGCGTTTGCTCCGTGGCGCAGGCGCAGCAGGATCGGTCGCTGCAAGCCTGGACTCAGCCCCAACCTGCTCTCCGCCTGAAGGTCCACCCCTTTATACAGCAGGGCTTGCGCAGGGCCGCTACTCCCACGTGCAATGCGCCTTTGGTCAGCTACTTTCAGGGGCCCGTGGTTTCGAATGTCCAAGTCATCTCGGTCTTCTGGACGGACACCGTCAACAGCACGACACGGGCGAACATCAATCAGTTCTATGATGACGTGAGCAACAGCGTGTACATCGATGCGCTGGGAGAATACAGTACCGCGGGCCTTCTGGGAGGCTCTTCGCAAGAGATCGGGCGGGGCGGCGCCGCTGGAGCATACGTGATCGCTCCCCAGAAGTGCGCCCCCGGCGGCAATAACTGTAAACTCACGGATCAGGACGTCCAGAACGAACTGACCCGCCAGATCGACATGGGCGTGATTCCGNNACTCGGTCTACTTTCCTCCCAACATCTCTCTGACGGGACCAGGTGGTGCCGGCGGAAGTTGCACCTTCGGTGGATTCTGCGCTTACCACAGTACGTCCACCTTCGGTGCATCCAACGTTCCCATGCCCTACGCCGCTTTGATGGACGTATTCACCGGGCCATGTGCGTTGGGCTGTGGCGGCAACGCAACAGCTCTCCAGGATCAGACTTCCCTGGCATCTCATGAACTGGCCGAGACAATTACGGATCCCGAGATCGGCCTGGTAACCGGTTTTACTTATGCCTTTCCAGCGGGTTGGGGAGACAACAACAACAATTGCGGGGAGATCGCTGACATCTGCGACGACGGGAGTCCTGGTTCCACGATCACAGTTGCGGGGCGTGCCTGGGTCGTTCAGCCTTTCTGGTCGAATCGCATGCGTGCCTGTGTCAGTTCGGAGCCCGCCAGGCCCTCCAGCACGATTTCGTGGGCGAATCCATCGCCGATCACGTATGGCACGCCGCTGAGTAGCGTCCAGTTGAATGCCAGTGCCGGCGTGACGGGTACTTTCGTCTATAGTCCCGTTGCCGGCGCGGTGCTGCCCGCCGGGCCGCAGACGCTGAGTGTCCAGTTCACACCTGACGACCCCGCGAACTACACATTGTCCTCAGCGACGGCGACTCTCCAGGTGAATCAAGCTACGCCCGTGATTACGTGGCCTACTCCACCGCCGATCGGACTTGGTACGCCGCTGACCGGTGCGCAACTGAACGCCTCCGCCAATGTGCCGGGCACATTCGTCTATATTCCCCCTTCAGGCACCGTACCGCCGCTCGGGGTGCAGACCCTAGGCGTTCAGTTCTCTCCCTCCGACACTACGAACTACCGATCGACCTCAGCGAGTGTCACGCTGCAAGTGAATCTTCCGCCCTCGAGCCTCACTGGCGTGTCCGTTACCGCCTCCGGCCTGGCTTATAGCCGGGTGAGTCAGATGTTCATCGGTACCGTCACGGTCAGGAATATCAGTGCTACCACCATTGCCGGGCCTTTGGAGATTCTATTTGCAACTCTACCCTCGGGTGTGACGCTTGTGAATGCCACAGGGGCCCTGGGGGGACTGCCCTACCTGACCTGGCCAGGCGCCGGTCTAGCGCCGGGCCAATCGGCAACCGTCAGCGTGCAATTCCGAAATCCGGGCAACGTGCAGATCAACTGCACACCAGTGATCTATTCCGGGAGCTTTTGATATGCGCTACGTTCTTTGCGTTTGTGCCATGGCACTATCCAGCTTCGCCCCGGCCGCGCGGGCGGACCTGATCTACCATGTCAACGTGGATACCAGCAGCATTGCCGGTACGGCTGGATCGCTCGATTTCCAGTTCAACCCGGGCTCGCAAGTGACCCAGGCCGCGTCGCTGGATATTCTGAGTTTTGCCGGTGGCTTGCTCGCGGGCGGCCCGTCACTGACCGGAGATGTCACCTCTGGCCCTTTGCCCGCCACTCTGACGTTCGATAACGGCACAGCTTACAACGACTATTTTGAAGGGTTCACGTTCGCTGCCAGCCTGAGCTTCGATATCAGGCTCTATGGTCCGGCCGTGAATGCGCCGGATGCCACCTCCACATCGGGAAGTACCTTCGCGTTCAGCATGTTCTCGGACGACGCAGGTACCCTTCCCACACTCACCACCGACGCGACGAATGGGTTTGCGGCGACAGTAGATCTCAATCTCGACGGCACCGCTACGGTGAGCAAATTTTCGCCGCAGTTGGAAATCGGCGGATCCGCAAACGCGGTACCGGAACCCGGCAGTCTCATGCTCCTGGGCGCCGGTGCGCTGGGAATGCTGCTCCGGTTCACTTTCGCTCGAAAGTCGCGGTAGCGTTTTCGCCGCCGGCATAAGCGCACTCCGCGCCGCCTGGTGCGCCCCACGCACTATAGTGGCGTTTCCTGGTGTATTCGCCCGATGAAACTGAAGACCAGCTATATGGTGGCGGGAGTCGCGACCGTCTTGATCGCGTGCCTCATGTTTTTCGTGCAACCGCTGCGCCGGACCTCCTTCCGTCAGGACCCGGCCCTCGCCGCCGCGTTCCAGAACATCACCGGCAGCTACCGCAAGATCATCGTCCTGGTCGATGGCGCCGAAGATCTGGACGCAGCCACGCACGCCCGCGCCATCGCCGCCGGCCGCATCCTCTTCTAGAACGAGCACCATCGATGAGCTCGTCACGCGCCTTACCGCCGAGTACGAGCACAGGAACACGAACGGCATCCGCCAGTTGCTGCAGTACCTAACCGCCGGCAAAAGCCTGCACGACGCCGATAAACTGGCATTCCTGGACGTGGTGGAACAGCTTTCCGCCGTGCCCATCACCGCATCGAAGCGCAATCCACTGGCCGATCCCCTGCGCCAGGCCACCGACAATCTACAAGCCATCCAACTCACTTGCCGCGAAGAGGTGAGCCGCATCTTCTCCCAATTCGCCACGCGCGGAGCTACCGGAACGCGCGAAAAGTGGGATACCTATGTTGCCGATCTGCGCAAGACCTTCAGCCGCGAGAAGATCCTCTCCGAACTTGGCGGCCTGATTCCCGAAGAGCCGGTGGGGGACCATCGATTCCTTGGATTGGGCCGACCCCGTGCCGGAATCCATCGCCATGCGGGTGCTCCACGAGATCAACCAAAAACACAAAGGCGTCATTCTGTTTCACGACGTCCACAAGCAGAGCGTCATGGCCTTGAGCCCAGTCATCGAAGAACTGCAGCGGCAGGACTATACGTTTCTCGCGCGGAGAGGCGGACCGACCTGAGCAGCATCTCGCGAAAATGCAGGGCCACCGTTTCGCGATATATCCTGTGCATCGTC
Source organism: Candidatus Sulfopaludibacter sp. SbA3 (assembly GCA_900290315.1). Classification (GTDB taxonomy): domain Bacteria; phylum Acidobacteriota; class Terriglobia; order Bryobacterales; family Bryobacteraceae; genus Sulfopaludibacter. The sequence continues at coordinate 9,412 of OKRF01000084.1, forward strand.
AATGCCGCGAGAACTTGTCGAATACCGTGATCACCGGGAGGGCGTTCCCGTTCTGATCGAAGAAGCCTCTGCCGCCGCGCCCACCAGCCACGGCCGGCTCCCACCAGAAGAGGCCGATACCGCGGCCATCGGGTGTAGCCTGCACCGCCCGATTGACTTCCTCCCAGAATTCCTTCTGGCCTTCAGGCGATTCCGGGAAGGGGCCAGGCTTACTCCGATAATTGCCGGGCGTCCAGTTATAGGCCGCTTCCACCACGATGATATCTTTCTGATACTCCTTCGCGGTGAAAATTAAATTCTCCCGTAAGTCATTCAAGCTACCGTGCCACCAGGGATAGTAAGATTGACCGATCACATCGTAATTGACCTGATAAGTGTTCAGCTTGTCGAAGAAGGCCTTAGTGGCCGCCTTACTGCCGCCCTTGTCGATGTGAATCATGATGCGCGGACGCGCCAGGTTGCCCTTGCCCGCCTCCACGCCGCCGATTCCGGCCTTGATGAAATCGGCAAAGTTGTCCCAATTCTGTGGCAGCCTGGCATCGGGCCACAGCATGCCGTTGGTGATCTCGTTGCCGATCTGTACCATGTCCGGCAGCACGCCGGCTTCGCGAAACTTCGCTGTCGTATCACGCGTGTAGGCGAACAGCGCCTCCACCATCTGGGTGTGTGTCATGCCTTCCCAGGCTTTGGGGATGAAATGCTTGCCAGGGTCGGCCCATGTGTCCGAATAATGATAGTCCAGCAGAAACTTGAAGCCGAGCTGCTTCGCTGCCTTGGCCATCGCGATGGTGTAATCCAGGCTGTTGGGAAGCTGCGTCGGCGTATGGAACAGGCGCAGGCGAATCCAGTTGTACCCGTGATTGTGAAAGATCTCGAGGCCAGGCTTGGCCTCGTTGTTGTCCTTGAAGACGGTGCCACGATCTTCCGCCTGTTTCAAAAATGAAAGATCGGCGCCCATGGCATAATCGGCCGCGCGCGCGCCGAAGGAGAGGAACAGGAACAATGCGAAAACGTTCTTCATGACCGATTCACCTCGATGGCATACCAGGTGGTGACCGGATCGCCCAGCGCGTCCAGCGACGCCAGCACAACACTCGCAAACGAATTACAGAGATCGGCGCTAAGATTCTTGAGCGCTTTCTGGTGCGCCTGGACGAACCCGATCACAGCTTGCGTGCGATCGGTATCGGCCGCGCCCGTCTTCTCCACCGTGTAGCACGCCAGTTCGCCGGTGTGGGAGACGATGGCGATGCCGTGCGCCGCTACCAGGCGCTTCTCGTCCTCCGCCTTGGCGTTCAGAGTCCCGATCATAAAGCCCCTGGACGATTCTATTGCGGTGCACGCCTGCCGGCATCCCTCTAAGGTAGGATTCGCACTTTTATCTCTGAATGTGCAGCACCGCTTCGTATTCGGGAATGACGCGCGCCTCGTCCAGGACCGCTATCTGCCCGCCCACCGGCAGTTCGGGACGTGCACCCGCTGCCAGGTAGATGGGAGCATCCTGACGCAACGGTAGGATCCTCACCTCGATACCGCGTTCGAGATCGGCCCGCGGAATGCGCCGCAGCCCGATCCACCACGGCGTGCCTTTGTAGAAATCGTCTGTCAATAAAATAGCGCCATTGTAGGCGCGCCCAATATCCCCACGATAGCTAATCCTCAGGTACACGTTGCTCAAGCCGGCGGGCAATTTCGCCACCCGTATGGACCATCGAGCTGCCGCTGCGAACTCCGTGCCGACTAAGCTGACATCCGGAGCCATGGCGACTTCCTTCCCCATTTTCACCGGCGGGACCTTACCCGCCTCAA
>OKRF01000084.1:11230-24724 GCA_900290315.1 Candidatus Sulfopaludibacter sp. SbA3
CATTTTCACCGGCGGGACCTTACCCGCCTCAACCAGTTTCTGAACCTGCGCCGGGACCGTCGCCGCCTCCACATGCGCTGCATAACGGGTGAAGATGCCGTCGCGTACTGCACCGTGGAAGCCTGCCGGCGCAACGGCGAGAGGCGGATACAGGCCGGCTGCCATCTTCGCGGCATCGCTGGAGCGAACATGCACCGAATCGCCGTCGAAGAACAGATCCGCCGCCGAGAGCACCAGCCGTTCGCGCCCGCCCAGCCGGGCCTTCCATAGATTGCGCGCCCCATCGCGGCTCAGTACCGCTAACTGCACGCGGGCACCGTTCTTGCCACGGACCTCGATGGCGCAATCGCTTCCAGGCGTCACCTGGTCGACGAATATGCGGCCCTCTTCCCGCTTCACGCGGGCGTGCGGCGCCGTTACCGCCTGCACATCGGCCGCTCGGAAGGCGAATTCGGGAGCGATGCCGGGCCATGCCATGAATATATAGGTCGCGGGATCGTCCAGCCGGGTCACTGGCTGCGCCGTGGCGTATTCCAACGTAGCGCCCTGCAGATCCAGATTGACGGGCCAGAAAGTGTACACGCCGCCGGGGATATCCACCGGCCGATGCGGAACGTCCACTTGCCCGGAGGCCAGCTTCAGGCGGACCTGAAACTCCTTCTTCTCCGGCTGCGGATAGTTGCGCTGATAGTTGTTCAGGAAGATATACCCGCGATTGCCATCCGTGCGTGCCGTGGCGCGCGGCGTGGAGTTGTCGTCGCGCCCGCCCGGAACCTTATCCGGAAAACTGGCCGTCATGGGCGCCAGTTCCGCTCCGAAATCGCGCAGGAAGAGGTGGACCGTCTTGAGCTCGCGGAACGAAGGGTTCATCTGCCCGAACTCCGTGAGCGGCGCTTGAAAATCGTATGTCTTCACCGGCACGTCGTTGGGATAAGCGGTGGCCTGAGACTCCTGGAGCGTGGTCCGCTTGCCCTCCGGATTGGTACCGCCGTGAAACATGTAGTAGCCGTACAAAGTCACCCCGTCGCCCAGTTTCACCACTTCCATCGCGGCCGTATCCTCCGCGCTCAGGATGGGCCGGCGATGGTAGGCCTGTTCCATGCCGCCGCCCATCTCCGCGGTGAAGAAGGGATAGCCGGCGAAGCGCGAATCGATATCCGGGCGCTTCGATTTCAGATTGTTCCCCACGTTCTCTTCGCAGCGCACGGGGGTGAAAAAGAAGTTCGGATTGGGCGGCAGCACCGCGAGGCCACGATCCCAAAACGCGTCCGCGTAGCCGCCGAACACCGGCATCACGCCCTGGTCCGGCACCGAAGCATTGTCCCATCCGGTGATGGTGTAGAACGGTGCGTCGAGTCCCGCCTGCTGGGCCATCTGCTTGAGCGTGAGAATGTGCTGGGCGCCGCGCCCGGCGCCGCTCGAGTGGTATTCGTTTTCTATCTGCACGCCAATGATGGGCCCGCCATCCTTCCAGAACAGCCCGCGCAGCTGTGTGCCGATCTGGCCGTAGTAGCGTGCGACGTACTTCAAGTACGCGGGATCGTTCTGCCGGACCGCGCTCTTCAGCAGCAGCCAGTCGGGGAGTCCGCCATTGCGAGCTTCGCCGTGAGCCCAGGGACCTACTCGCACCCAGACATACATCCCGTGCTTGCCGCACAACTCGACGAAGCGGCGCAGATCGCGCTGTCCGCTCCAATCGAATTCGCCTTCCAATTCTTCATGGTGGATCCAAAAGACGTAGGTCGAGACGATGCGCAGGCCGCCCGCCTTCATCTTCAGAATCTCCTGCTCCCATTCGTCCGCCGGATAGCGGCTGTAATGGAACTCGCCCATCACCGGGAGCCAGGGTTTGCCGTCCAGCAGCAGATAGCGATTGTTGACCGAGAGCGAATGGCCGTCTGGCGATTTTCCTCCTGCCGGGAATGGCAGCGGCACCGGAGTGGGCGCAGGCCGGCTGGCGTCGATGGAGAGCAGCGACCGCGGCGCGTTGCCGCCGGCGTTATCCGCGCCCCAAACCAGCACCAGCGCCGCGATTCCCGAAGCGGCAAGACGAACCCGGGCGTTCCAGTTCATAACGCCCTGAGTCTATCAGCCTGCCAGTTTGAGGCAATCCGACTAAGGTCGGAGTGGGGTGCTTTCTTACGCCGCGCGCTTTTCGCGAACGTCCACAATTAAGGATGTGGTGATGGGCTGCCGCTCCGGGTGGCCGAATTCCAGATGCATGCCACGCCCGATGTACCGCTCCTTGAGCATCGACCCGCCCCAGGTGGACCCGTGAATGCTCACCAGTACCGGTTCCGGGCAGAATACCGGATGGCCCGAGATGAGCGCCTGACCGCGGCCCTGGTACTCGAGCGTGTACGAACGATTCTGCGTCATGACTTCCAGGACGGTTCCCGGCTGTACGTCATGCAGATGCACACCGCCTTCGATTTCCGATTGAACGATGTGTCCATTCACCATATCGTCCAGGTGCTCACTCGGAACGAAGAGCCCAGTTGTGTGTACGTCCGTGTGCATTGCAGACTAGCGCTACCTTTATTCTATCAGGAGCGACGGGGGAAATTCTGTATCTGGCAGTCCAGGTTGAATTCCACGCCGCCTTCTGCTCCAATATGCGTGTTGCGCACCTCTGGTGGCAACAGGAGAATTCGAATGCGCCTGGTTACGCTTGCCCTCATCGCTGCTTCCGTCAGCTTCGCCGCCGCCCCGGATTTCACCGGGACCTGGAAACTCAACCCTGCCAAGAGTGACTTCGGCCCGTTCCCCGCGCCGTCCAGTATGACCCAGAAGGTGTCTCACGCGGAACCGAAGCTGGCCGTGGAAGTCAAGATGGCCGGCGACCAGGGCGAATTTGAGTTCAAGCAGAGCTACACCACAGACGGCAAGGAATGCGTCAACCAAGGGTTCGGCGGCTCCGAGTCCAAGAGCGTGCTCAAGTGGGATAGCGACACGCTGGTGATCGACACCAAGGGCGCGTTCGGCGACAATGCCTACACGATGAAGGACAAGTGGAGCCTCTCGGAAGGCGGCAAGGTCCTCACGATCCTTCGCCACTTCTCCGGCGGTATGGGTGACACCGACCAGCGGATTGTTTTCGACAAGCAGTAGCGTGCACGCAATAAAGCGCGTCAGGGTCGAAAAACCGGTCGAGCGACTGGGTAACGCCGATTTTTTCATCCCGTTTTGCGGGGCGGTCCGCCCCCAAATTGACAGACGACAAGAAACGATCGTCTGTCCCACAGGGCTAACGAATTTTCATCCCATCGGGTGGACGCACTGCGCCTGGGATAAGGGCTACAATTCGAGTGGAGGCCTGCTATGGACGAAGACCTGGAACTGCAGGATCTGGACGGCAACCTGGTGTCGGTGGGAGACTTCGGCTGGATGGAAGAAGCCCGGCAGGCTGAGGGCTTGCTGCGCGCCATGTCGATTCCGTGTTTATTAAGGAACGAGAACATCCTGCGGATCGATCCCCGGGTCTGGATGGATGGCCTGGGCGGCCTGTGCCTGATGGTAGCGCCCCACGACGAGGCGCGCGCGCGGGAAGTCCTCGCCAGTCGCGTCTCGGACGACGACTTGGCGGCTCAGGCGGTAGCAGCGACGCCGGAAGAAACACAGTGAGTTGATGCGGACGGCGCTGGGCTTACGGGCGCATTCGGGCTGGGCGGCCCTGGTGGCAATCACCGGAACCCTGAAAGCACCACGCGTGCTGGAGCGCCGTAAGATCGTGATTGCCGATCCGGAACTGCCAGGCTCCAAACAGCCGTATCACGCCGCCGCTGAGTTGCCGTTTCCGCAGGCCGAAGCCCTGGTGCGCAGCGCAGTGGAATCGTCGCGCGCCCTGGCGCTTGAAGTGCTATCTGCTACCGTCAAAGAGTTACGATCCCGCGGGCATGAAGTGGCAGGGTGCGGCGTTCTGCTCGGCTCAGGCAATGCGCTTCCGGAACTGGAAAAGGTTCTCGCCGCCCACCCGTTGATCCACACCGCGGAGGGCGAGATGTTTCGCGATGTACTGGTGTGGGCTGCCCAGGAGTGTGGCCTGCCCGTGACCACCGTGCGAGAGAAAAGCATCGGCGCCGCCTCGCTGCAGGCCATCGATTCCCTCGGCAAGTTGATCGGTCCGCCATGGACCCAGGATCAGAAGTACGACACAGTAGCCGCGCTCATGGCGCTGCGGTAACGCCGCCGGTCTCCCGCCGGTACGGCACACTACTCTATCGTGCCCCTCCCTCTCCGAAGGTGTTCGTTCGTCAGATGGAGAATGATGACGAAATACACGCGGGTAAAGATATACCCGCTGATGAAGCCCTCGACCGAAAAGTAAATGAGAATCGCGGCGGCTATCGAGGTGAGCGCCGGGCCACCCGTCTCGCCTTTCGACGCGAGTGCCGGAGCGACATACCGAGCTGCCGAATCGATGCTATGCGGCAGCTCTTTGAGCTGGACGAGACCTGCTCCCACCAGAAGCTTGGTGAGCCAGTCCGAGATCTGTTCCATATTGGTATTCGCCTGCAGATCGGGCATGTCGGGCTGGCCTGTGTATGGCGCCTGGCTGGCACTGCGCGGTATGCCGAATACGATGCCGAGCAGCGAGCCGGCGCCCAAGCAGGCCAGTGCCCATAGGTAACCTGGAACCGGAATGCGGAGGCAGAAGAGAGCGACAAAACCAGCTCCTATGCTGAGTAAAATCGGGACCAGTGCCAGTCGCGTCCCCCGGTAATTCCTGGACTTCAGCAAATCGGCGATTAGGGCCATGATGATGCAACATAGCAGAATCTGCTCACCAGGTGGTGGATGGCGCGCTTCCTATCGGTTGGCCCCACACGACGTCCAAGCACTCATGGACGGCCTCCTGAACGATCTGCGCTATACCTTTCGCACCCTGCGCCGCGATGCCGGATTTGCCGCCTTCGCAATCCTGATCGTCGGGTTGGGAATCGGCGCCAGCTCCACCCTCTTCAGCGTAGTCAACGCCATGCTGATTCAGCCGCTGCCGTTCCAGGACCCGAGCCGCCTGGTGTGGCTCGCCAATCACGATACAACCGGCCTTTCCGGCCAGACTACGCAGGTGGATTACCTGCTGGATTTGCAGCAGCAGGCCCACTCGTTTACCGATCTCGGCGGCTACTTCGCGTTCTACGGAGTGGGCGATACCACGCTCACCGGGCAAGGCGAACCCGAGCGCCTGAGCGCCGTTCCCGTCACGGGGAATTTCTTTCCGGTACTCGGCGTTCAGCCCGTGCTGGGCCGCAATTTCAACGCAGACGAATGCAGGTCTAATGGACCTCAGGCCGTGGTGCTGAATTACGGATTGTGGCAGCGGCGCTTCGCCGCGGACCCGTCGATTGTCGGCCGCAAACTGTCGCTCGACCAAAAGCCGGTGAGCGTCATCGGCGTCCTGCCGGCGTCTTTCGATTTCAGTTCGATCTTCCATCCCGGCAGCCATATCGATCTCTTCACCGCCTTCCCGCTCACGCCCGAGACCAACCGCTGGGGCAATACCATGGCGATTGTGGGCCGCTTGAAGCCGGGCGTTTCCGCTAGCAGCGCGCAGGCGGAGGTGCGCATTCTGGCCGGGCAGATGACTGCTGCCCATCCCGATCGCAACAGCTTTGAGGGCAAGCTTAGCCCGCTGTCGGAGCACGTGCGCGGCCGCATCCGTCTGGCCCTGATCGTGCTTGCCGCCGCGGTAGGGGTGGTCATGCTGATTGTCTGCGCCAACCTTTCGAATCTGCTGCTGGCGCGTACGGCATCCCGCCAGAAGGAGATCGCCATCCGTACGGCCGTGGGCGCCGGCCGCGCCCGTTTGCTACGCCAGATGCTGACCGAGGGAGTCGCGCTCTCCTGCTGCGGCGCCGCCGTGGGTGTGGTCCTGGCCGTCGCCGGAACGCGCGCGGTGGCCCACCTGCACGCCATCAGCCTGCCTCTGCTGCGCGACGTCCGCACGGACTTCACGGCGCTCGGTTTCACTCTGGCGATGGCCGTGCTGACGGGCATTGTTTTCGGCCTGGCGCCGGCCCTTCAGGTGAAATCGCCGGCGCTGCACGATGCCCTCAAAGACACCGGCCGCGGCTCCACGGAAGGCAAGCACCGGCAGTGGGTCCGCGGAGCGCTGGTGATTTCCGAAATCGCCTTCGCGTGCGTGCTGCTGGTTGGCGCCGGCCTGCTGATCCGCAGCTTCCTTCGCGTGCTGGACGTCAACCTGGGCTTCCGGCCCGAAAGAGCCGCTCATGTGCGCATCGATCCCGAGCGCCGCCAGCCCACGCAGGCCCTGCAGAACGCCTATTTCGACGATGTGCTGCGCCACGCCCGCGCCGTTCCCGGCGTCACCGCCGCCGGCTTAAGCGACGCCCTGCCGCTGGTCCGCAACCGCAGTTGGGGCGCGCCTGCCAAAGGGCAGACCTATCCCAAGGGGAAATTTCCCGTGGCCTTTGTGCGCATTGTGAGCGATGGCTACATCGGCGCCATGGGAATTCCCCTGCGCGCGGGCCGCGATCTTTCCGAACGCGACACGGCGGGGGCCGACCAGGTCATCGTGATCAATGAGACCATGGCTCGCACCCTGTTCCCCGGGCAGAATGCCATTGGGCAGATCGTGGACGTGCATCGCGGCCGGCGCGTAGTCGGCATCGTAAGCGATGTGCGGCACCTGGCCCTGGAAGAAGGCTCAGGGATGGAGATGTACATTCCCATCCGGCAGACGGGCGACTACTCTTCGGTGGATCTGGTGGTGCGCACTGCACTGCCGCCGGGCGCCCTGGCCTCCGCCGTGCGCGCGGCCCTGCAGCCCATCGTGCCCACCGTCACCGGTAGCGAGTTCCGCACCTTGCAGCAACTGGTGGATAAAGCGGTCTCTCCGCGCCGCTTCGTAGTCCTGCTGCTCGGCGGCTTTGCGTTGTTCGCGCTGGTGCTGGCCTCGCTGGGGATCTACGGCGTGATCTCTTATTCGGTGGGTCAGCGCACGCAGGAGATCGGGATTCGCATGGCTTTGGGAGCGTCCGCGGGCAGCCTGCAGGCGCGCATCCTGTCGCAGACCCTGGCTCTGGCGGGCGCCGGCATCGTGCTGGGTTCGGCAGCGTCGTGGATTCTGGCCCGTTCGCTAAGCGGTCTCCTGTTCGGCGTGACCACCAGCGACCCGGTGACGTTCCTCACCATGCTGCTGGTGCTGGTCGCGGTGGCCGGCATCGCCGGCTACCTTCCCGCGCGCCGCGCCTCGCGCATCGATCCCTCGATTGCCCTGCGCGCCACTTGAGCCGGTAACGCCGGCGATCTTGTCGCCGGTGGGCAACTTACAATGTAAAAGATGACCGCAGACGATTTCCGGCGCCTGGCGCTGAGTTTCCCGGAGACCACTGAGGAGGCCCATATGAATCACCCCGATTTCCGTGTGCGCGGCAAGATCTTTGCCACCCTCGGCTATCCCGGCGTTGATTGGGCCATGGTCAAGCTCACTCCCGAACAGCAGGCCAATTTCGTGCAGGCCGAGCCCGCCAGCTTCGCCCCCGTCAAGGGTGGATGGGGGCGTCAGGGTTGCACCAACGTGATTCTGCAATCGGCCAAGAAGACCATGGTCCGCAAAGCTCTGGCCGCGGCCTGGAACGCCGCCACGGCGAAGCCGAAACGAGGGCGTAGATGATTAACCCCGTGACAGGACTTCCGCTACCGTGCCGCGCAATTGATTTGGGGAGACCGGCTTCATGAGGGTGGCATCCGCCCCCAGCAGTCTCGCGGTGCTTAAGAACTGCCCGCCGAAGGCGCCTGAGATGGCGATGATTTTCACTTTGGGGAATTGCTGCCGCAACGCCTGAATGGTCTCGATGCCTTCCTGATTCGGCATCACCAGGTCTGTGATCACCAGGTCCAGATCTAGCCCGCGACGCAAAAGGTCACACGCCTGCCGCCCGTCCGACGCCACCAATACACGGTAGCCCTCAGCCGTCAGCAACTCCTGAAACAGTCCCCGGATCGAATCCTCGTCATCCACCACCAGCACCGTCTTGGGCAGGGAGCCGATTCCCAGCGTTTCGCGCACTTTCGAGGCCAGATCTTGCGGTGCAAACGGCTTTTGCAGGTACGCTTCACCGCCCTTTGCCAAGTCGCTCTCGCTGATCACATCGTCGGAGTATCCAGACATAAAGACGGTTTTGATGGTGGGCCGTTGCCGTCGCAGTTGGTCGGCCAGAACCTTTCCGTTCATACCCGGCATCACCACATCGGTCAGCAGCAGATCTATGGGCGCGGCATGCTGTTCCGCCAGGGTTAAAGCTTCTCTTCCATTCGCCGCCCCTAACACGTTGTAGCCGTAACCTTCCAAGGCTTCGCTGGCCAGGTCGCGGACATCTCGCTCATCTTCCACGATCAGAACGGTCTCCGACCCTCGCATCTGCATCTCGATCTACTTATCGGCCAGATTCCGCAAAGTGTGCAGCAGGATTCTAGTCCGGCCAGGGCGTGATCGCCAACTCCAGCATCATGGTTTCGCCGCTCCGGACAGGCACGGCCACTGCGCTCCGCGCCAGACTTCGCAGGAATTCCGGATCGCGCAGCGCCTCCGCATCCAGCCGCTGAAACGCCCACGCGAAGTAGTCTCCCGGACGCAGCCCGTTCAATTCAAACCGCCCATTCGGCCCGCACCGTGTCTTCGCCAGCCCATCCAGGTGAATCAGTGCGGTGTTCCGGGGCGCCAACACCACTGTGGCGTGGTCGCCCTGATCCACCGTACCTCGAACGCTGCCTGTATCATTCTTGAGCACCACCCGGATGGGCGGCGCACCCGCGGCCAGTTCAACTTCCTGCCCCGTGACATCCCGCCCCCCGAGCAGCACCAACGCTGCATAGTACCCCGGCTCTTCGGCTGAGGCCGCGATCCGGTACCGCCCCGGATAAGCCGATTCGAGTAAGCCGGATCCTTCGGGGAATTGGAACCCGTCGTACACCGCTTCCAGCCGGACGGAGCATTTCACAGGTTCGCATTGCATCGGCACAGCAAACGGCGGAGCGAGGCGAACCACTACCCTCTCCACATCGCAGTTCGACACTATTACCGGCACCGAGGCTGTTTGTGTGCTGGCAAGCGCCTTCTGATACGCAGAGAGAGCCCGGTAAGCCTGCGCAGCGTCGCGCAACGCTTTAGCCGGATCCTTGCCCGCGTCATACGTGTTGAGCAGCGTCGCTTCGACTTCCGGATGCACGGCGGCATCGCCCGGTGCGGGGTCCGGCTCTCCTTTCGCATCTCCCTGCGGCGGGGTATACCCTGCTTCAATCCGCCACTCGCCCGCTGGGACGCGCGGAAATTCGAACGTTCCATCCGCGGCGCTGAGAGCGGTCGAATTCAGCCGCAGCGCCACTCCTGCTACGGGCCGGCCGGTTGCGTCAATCACCGTTCCGCGCACGCGGAATACCGGCCCAGTCTGCAAATGAAAATCGTACCCGGTGAGTTCCACACCCGCTGGAATCACGATGGGCGCCGCTTGCCTCCGGTCGGTGAAGCCGGGATAAAACGTCGTGAAATCCTGTGCCATCGCAGCTACCACATACGCCGTCGGCCGCACGTCTTCGAAGGCATACGCGCCGGTGGCATCCGTCTTGGCCGAGTAGCTGCCTGGATAGCGTACGCGCTGCAATTCCAGTTCGACGCCGGCTGCCGGACGTCCTTCCCGGTCCGTCACGACGCCACGCAGCGTGGAACGCGGCATCAGTTCGATACGCAACCGCGGCGCCGCACCCGCGGCCGGAACCAGCACCCGCGCCTCGGCAGCGCTATCGGATTGCGGATCGGCAAAGCCCGCGCCTCGGCAGCGCTATCGGATTGCGGATCGGCAAAGCGATCGTGATAGAACGTGGCGAGGTAGCGGCCGGGAACGGCATCGGCAATTGCGAAATGGCCCGCCGCGTCCGTGGTCGTCTGATAATTGCTCCGGCCGGCGCCCTTCAGCGCCACTCGAACGCCCGGAATACCAGCGCGCGTGACGCTGTTCACCACGGCGCCTTCCACGCCCGCGCCGCTTTGCGCGCTCACCGAAGGAGCCAACAGCAACCACAGCCACGTCATCACCATTCGCTTCCGCGGCCAGGTTAACAGTCGCGCCCCTGTTGCCGTCTTTCCACAGCAGAGGGGAAACATGCACACCTGGGCAGCAGACGTACCACACGCTCTGAGGCTTTTTCGCAAAGCCCCGCTTTGGACTTTGGCCGTTACCGGCACTCTGGCATTGGGCATTGGCGCTTCCACCGCCATGTTCAGCATTGGTAATGCCATTCTGCTGCGGCCTCTGCCGTACCCACAGCCCGATCGCCTGGTGGTGCTCTCCGGCCGCGATGTGCGGAAGGGTCTGACAGGGGAGCGCATCACCCTGGCTGATTTCGCCGATTGGCGCGCCCGCGCTCCCCTCTTTCAGCAGATGGGCTATTCGTTCCTGTGGCCCGGCAGCCGATCCACCATCGTCCGCACGACTGCCTCGCGCCAGGTGCACAGCGCGCTGGTCTCCTCCGGATGGCTGCGCGCGCTAGGTACCCAGCCCTTGCGCGGCCGCATCTTCACCCCCGGCGAAGACCGCCGCGGCGCTCCCCTGGCAGCCCTGATCTCTGAGCCGTTTTGGGAAAGTGAGTTCGACCGCGACCCGGCGATTCTGGGCCGCACGCTCACCATCGATAGCTACGATGTGAAAACGTACCAGATTGTCGGCATCATGCCCGCCGGCCTGCAGTTTCCCTCCAATTCCGAAGTGTGGCTGTCGCTGGGCGCGGCGCAGTTCGAGCCGCCACCGCCCGATGCCGGAAAGCGCTGCTGCGCGTGGCTGCAAGTGATCGCCCGGCTGCGACCCGGCGTCTCGCCGGAGCAGGCACAGCGCGAACTGAACGCCGTCCAGGCATCCATTTACGCCGCGCACGGGCCCGCCGATGTCAGCCCCGCCATCGCCGTCACGCCGCTGGCGCGCCACCTGACCGGCGATGTGCGCTTTGCTATCCAGGTTCTCATGGCTGCGGTGGCGTGTGTCCTGCTCATCGCCTGCGTCAATGCGGCGAATCTGCTGCTGGCGCGGTCTGGCGTGCGCCACCAGGAGTTGGCCGTCCGGAGCGCCCTCGGCGCTACACGTTGGCGCATTGTCCGCCAGATGCTGGTCGAAAGTCTGCTGCTCTCCGCCATTGGCGGCACCGCGGGGTTGGCGTTCGCGCTGGGTGCGCTGAAGCTACTGGTGAGTTTCGCGCCGGAAATTCCGCGGCTTCACGAAGTGGGGCCCGACGCGGCGTTCTTCGGGATCTGCGCCGCTACGGCCTTGCTTTCCGGCATCGCCTTCGGGCTGGCACCAGCGCTGCAATCCGCCGGATCCGGCTTCGTCCATGGACAGCCCATGATCGGAGGCGTGCGCCGCCGCTTGCGCGATGGCCTGGTGGTTGCGGAAGTGGCGCTCTCCACAGTGCTGCTGGTGGGTGCGGCGCTGCTGCTGCGGAGTCTCGGCCGGCTCGACGCGATCGATCCCGGATTTCATCCGCAAGGAGTGCTTGCGGCGAGCATCGATATGACCAGCGCGGCTTACTCCAGCAGCGCCGAGCCCGGTCCCAATCGGCCGCAGTTGTCTTTCCGCCGCGTTCTGGATGGTTTGCGGGGCCTGCCCGGCGTCACCGTGGCCGCCGGCACCAATCGCCTGCCCCTGGCGGGAATTGTGGAAGGGCAGGGCGAGATCGTTACCGTGGAAGGAGGCGCTGGCGATACATCCCTGCGTGGAGACGAGCGCGCGGTCACTCCGGAGTATTTCCGCGTCATGGGAATGAGCCTGCGCAGCGGCCGAGCGTTTACGGAGGCCGATAACGACCAGTCCGAGTCTGTCGTGATTGTCGACGAAGCCGCCGCGCGGCGCTACTGGCCCGGCAGCAGTCCCATCGGCCGCCGCATGGCCGTCATCAACCCGCGCTTTCCCGCCATTCAATGGAAAAAGGTCGTGGGGGTGGTCTCTTCGGTTCGCTACACGGCGCTCGATGTGCCGGGGCGGCCTCAGTTCTACGTGCCGTATCTGCGCGGCGAGTGGCGCAATGCTTCCGTGGTCATCCGGACGGAGAGCGACCTGGCCACGCTCGGCCGGGCGATCCGGCGCCAGGTGGCTTCCGCCGATCCCAACGCCGTGGTGACCGGCATCCGCCCCATGGAAGCGCTGGTAGAAGGCTCCACCGCGCAGATGCGCTTTCGCACGCGCATGCTCTCCGCGTTCTCCCTGCTCGCGCTGCTGCTGGCTGCCGCGGGGATCTATGGCGTGATGTCCTGCGTGGTGGAGCAGCGCACCGCCGAGATGGGATTGCGCATGGCGTTGGGCGCCCGCCGGATCGACATTTTCCGGCTAGTGCTGGGCCGGGCGGTGCTGCTGGTGGCAGTGGGGCTGGCGCTCGGCAACATCGCTGCAAACTGGCTGCAACAACTGATTGCCGGCCTGCTGTTCCAGACCAGTGCGAGCGATTCGGCGGCGCTCTCCGCCGTCGCTGCAATCCTGCTGCTCTCCGCGTTGGCGGCCTGCTGGGCTCCGTCGCAGCGCGCCGCTCGTGTCGATCCGCTAATTGCGCTGAGGAATCGGCTACAGTAGGAGCTTGCAGGTCTTTTCCCTGGAATCTGGTATCGCGCTGCCCCTGCTGGCCACGCTTGCCGGCATGTCCGGCGCGGCACTGGGGCTGTGGCTCACTTCTCTGAGGCAGCGCGCCCGCGTGGTGGTGCCGTTCAGCGCGGGCGTGCTGCTGGGCGTCGCCTTGTTCGGCTTGCTGCCCGAGTTGGCGGAAGAGGGCGGATGGCCCTTCAGCCTGCTGCTTTTTGGCGCCGGGTACGGCGTGCTGTACTGCGTCAATCGCTACGGCTATGCGGTGTGCCCCACCTGTGCGCACGATCACGATCACAATGCCTGCGCCACTGAGTTGCACGGGTTCGCCGGACCGCTGATCGCCGCCGCGGCCCTGCACAGCTTTCTGGACGGATGGGGCGTCACCACTTCGCAGCTTTCCACCACGCTCGGTCTGCGCATCGCCGTGCCGCTGGCCGTCGGGCTCCACAAACTGCCCGAGGGCATCGCGTTGGGCGGCATTCTGCGCGCCTCCGTCCGCTCGCGCGCCGTGGCGCTCGCCTGGTGCTGTCTGGCGGAAGCGGCCACGCTGGCTGGCGGCGCGGCCGGTCTGTGGATGGCTCCGCACCTGGGCACGCGCTGGATCACCTACCCGCTCGGCCTCACCGGAGGCTGGCTGTTCTACTTGGGCTATCACGCCATTCACGAAGAGTGGAAGCGCAGGGGCGCGGGTCCGGCATTTCTGTCCGCCGCCGCGGGGGTTGCCGGCGCTGCGGTCATTCAAAGAGGCGCGGAACTATTCCTGCGCTAGCCGGTGGAATGCTATAATCTTTTCTGGTGCGCAGTCGGCGCCAAGTCCAGCCAAATCCTCTCAGAGGGCGCGTAGCTCAACTGGCAGAGCAACTGACTCTTAATCAGTAGGTTGTAGGTTCGATTCCTACCGCGCTCACCA
>OKRF01000333.1 GCA_900290315.1 Candidatus Sulfopaludibacter sp. SbA3
GCACTTCAGGCGACTTTCAGTCGCAAGCCCAACCTACCGGCTTTCAGCCGGTAGTCGTTTAGAAACTCCTGCGGCTGCGTGGCGGGGTCCCATTTTTCACCGGGAGCCAGCGGTCCCCATCCGGCAATCCTGGCGCCGCGCATCCAGTACACCTCGCCGGGCTTGAAGATCTGGCTCACCGAAGGGGCCCAGATCCAGCCCAACTCGCTGGCGCGCGTCCATCGTCCATAGTGGTACGGCAGCCAACCCCACGCGTCGCTGCTCACCCAGGTATAGCCGAGGGCGTCGTACCAGCGCCAGTGTCCGTTTTGAAACGGAACCCAGCCCGGCGCCGCTTTCGGCTGCCAGACGGGGCCGTAAAGGTCGGTGTCGATCCATTGACCGGCCGCATCCAGGTCGGCCAGCCCGTAATGCTCCACTACGTGCGCGGCGGAAACGGGCACGGCGAGGGCCTTGTCGCGGTCCGTACTCCAGCGGTCCAGTTCCATCGGCGTGATGCCGCGGTCCAGTACGAACCGCGTGGGGTTGTCGGGTTCCACGCGCGTGTACTGACCCTGAATCAGGTCGATTTCAGCGGTGGGAGAAGAGAAGCGCACCGTTCCTTCCAACACCGAGAGGCGCGTGGAAGAGGCCTCCGCTTCCAGGCGGATACGCGCGCCGCGCAGAAAGATCACCTGCATGCCGGGAGCGGCCAGCGTCACCGCGTCTTTACCTTGCGGGCGGCCCGTGAAATACGCCACGCCATGATCCAGCGAGACCAGCGTCACCCGCTGGCCCGTGGAGAGTTGGGAATAATCCGAGAGTTCGCCTTGCGATTCCGCGCCGAGCCGAAAAACGCTGCCATCGTCCAGTTCGATTTCGACGCGCCCGCCCGCGCCCGTACGCACCCAAGCCGATTCCGGCAAGGGCAGGTTGCGCTCCGCCGGCATCCAGGCATCCGCCGCGTGCAGTTGCACTTCCACCGGGCCATCGAAATCGCCCAGACGGGCATATCGCACCTGCCCCGCAAATAGCGTGGCAGGGACCAACAAAAGGGTGAGCCGTTTCATGACACCTTACCCGCAAGGTCTGACGAGTGGGCACCGGCAAGTGTGGGAAGTAAATTCAGGGCGCATCGCGAGTTTGACCGGCGGCAAGACCGCCGGCGTTACCAGGTCGCGGGAGTCACAGACTAGGGGCCGGGGGCATGGGCGTTAAGACAAGGCCTGAGTTTAAGGGTGCGAAAGGAATCTCCCGGCAGGCGCGGCGATCTTGGGCGCCGGTCTCGTCCATCCTCCGGGTCGCTGACGATTGGCCGGGAGGTTCCTCCAAAGATGGTAAACACTACGGCGTTACACAGGATCTAACGACGCCCTGGAGAAGCGCCGCGGCAAATCCGCCGGGAATAGCTTCCGAGTAGCCCATCAGGGGGACAAGAACGCGGTCTGAGTACCGGCCATGACGTACCCCGCCCGTCTCTAGCCGATTCTGCTTCCTTTACGGCTCAGATAAACAGGTCTATAATAGCCTGTTCAGGGGCCTGCTTATGGAGTTGAGAACCCCCGTGATGGCCGGGTGCTGTCTCCTGACGTTTCTCCTGAACTCAATTGTGTCCGCCCAGACCGGGCCGGGCAGCCAGCCGACGCGGTATCAGGCGCAGTACACCCGGATCTACTTCGACGATATCGAGAGCTTTGCGCCGACCCTTGGGGCGGGTTTTGTGCTGGACACGGCCGGCACGCTCACGTCAGATCCCTCGGAGGTGATCTCCGGCGGGTACTCAATCAAGGCCTCGTACTTCGGGTCAAGCTCCTACACATCTTACCTGCATACAGATCCGGCAATTATTCCCTTGACCCCCAACCACGCTTATCGGGTGATGTTCAGTTATCGGATTCTGGTGACGCCGAACCAAGGCTTCCTGGTCTCGTTCTACTCTCTGACTGGAGGCGCCGCGGGAAGCTTTCTGCCGGGGTTTACCATAACCGGAGCGTCCGGGGATACGGGAACCGCGACCCTCACCAATACCTTGGGTCCGTACAACGACTACCGGGCGCAGTGGAACATCGCCGGCACCGGCGCCATAGCCATAAACGACATTCAGATCACCGACGCCGCCACCGGAACGGCGATTGCCACGGAGGACTGCGAGGAGAGCGCTCCTGTCGCCGGCCCCGGCCTCCAGTTGCAGAACGCCGCGGCGGTGGTCACCGATCCCGCTCTGGTGATCGGCGGGAAGGCGTCAGTGCGGCTGGAGAACTACGGGATATTGACCACAAATCCGTCTGCCTGGAGCCTGGCAGCGAACACCACCTACATCGTCGAGTTCCAATACCGTATTCTCAATGCCGGCAGCGCGGACTACGCACTGAGCTTGTGGCTACAGCCGGCGGGCGCCACGTATAGTTCGAGCACTAACGTGAATTTTTCCGCGCTGCTGAAGAACGCCCCGGTCAGCGGGACCTTTTCCAGCGGGGCGCTGACGGCCGGGGCGGCATCTTATGTTCTCGACATTTCGGCTTCCAGCGACTCGGATGTGGTTGTGGACAACATCGCCATTTTCCGTCAGGATGCCGTGCCGTCGGGCAACCAGCCGGCAGCCTGGAGCAAACTGGCCACAAAGCCCTATCCACGCCTCGGCAAGTACAGCTTGGGCACGTCCTTTGGGCAGGCGCTAGCCGGGGGTCTGGCGGAGGGTCCGCCACTGCGGGTGCCGGTAGATCAGGTTGAAAGCCGGCTGGCCTTCGCGGATGTGATTCTCGGGGCCGAGATTGATATGGCGACATGGACCCCGGACGAGGTGCGCCGCTTGCGCCAAATGAACCCTGACGTTGTCATCCTGCCGTACCGCGCTGCGTTTGAGGAGCCGGTTGGCTTTTTTGCGGCTCCCACAACCAGCAACACTAGCCTGGATTACCAGTTTTTGCAGGGCATTCCGGATAGTTGGTACCTGAGAGATTCCAAGGGGAATTACGCACCCGAGCCGGCTTATCCAGAGAGTCGCCTGATGAACATCTCTCCCTACTGCCCGGTGGTCAACGGCCAGACCTATATCAGCTACCTCCTGGACTGGTTGAACCACGTCGTCTCTCCCTCGGGGGTGTGGGATGGCGTTTTCTTTGACGACCTCTTCGGCCGCACGAATATCCAGATGGCGAATAATTCTAACCCCGCGCTGATTGACGCCGACTACAACCGGAACGGCGTGCGCGACGAAACGCCTGCCTGGATCAGCGATATGACCAGAAGCGCCGCCATTGGCATGCTCCAGCAATTTTGGAATTCCAATGGTGACATGCAATTGGTCGTGGGCAACGCCGGCCCGCTGCCCGAGCTTGGTCTCGCGTCCTACGTGAACGGCTATGTGTTCGAGTGCATGACCGCCGGCTGGAACAGCAGCGTTTGGCAGCCGTCCAGCCCGGCGACCCTGTCGCTGGCCGGTTGGCGAACCGAGTTTGAAGCCTACCGGACCATGCAAACCAACACCCGGCCTCCCCGAATCAACGTGCTCGAAGGCTGCGGCGGCGGCGGCTTCGCAACCCACGCCGGCCAGGGCTACAGCGCCCCGACGGCCACCGACATTCAGAACCACCGGTTCAGCATGGGTACCGCGCTCTTGAGCGACGGCTTTTACTGGTACGATCTCCACGGTAACCTTAGCGCGCCGTTGTGGTTTGACGAGTTCTCGGTAGATTCCACCGGAACCGCCGTGGAAGACCGCTCGAAGAAAGGCTACCTGGGCCAAGCTCTGTCGGACGCCATCGAATTGACGGATGCCGGCACAGTGATGTGGCAGGAGGGATTCGAAGGGACTCTTCCGCCTTCCCTCAGCGCCAACCCTTCCAGCGCGGTCTCGATCACGCACGTGGCCGGCGAAGTGATCTCCGGCACAGGAAGCCTGGTATTCAGCAACCCGGATCACACCCAGCCGGCCTCCGTCACCGCCTCCACTAATCCGAGCGCCGTTCCGCTGGCTGCCGGGAGCACGTATCTATTGGTATTCGACTGGTATTCGACTGGAAAATTCTGCAGACACTGGACGCGGGGTTCTCGGTTTACGTGTGTTGTTCTGGCGGCCAGCCGCTGGATAGTATCAGCGTTCCTGGAATTGTGTCGGGAGATTCGGGAACGATGCGGTTTCCATTTACCATCCCGGCGGCTGGGAACTGGACGATCTGGTTTGGCATTTGGGGCGGCGGCGGGAAAGTGGCCATTGACAACATTCAGCTTTACCGCGGCGGTGTGGGTCCCTGGCGGCGGGATTTCGAGGACGGGTTTGTGTTGGTGAATCCCTTGTTGCAGCCGCGCACCTTCACTGCGGCGGAGCTTGCCGGCGGGCTGAACCGCACCATCCACAGAATCAAGGGCACGCAGGCGCCCGATGTGAACAACGGCCAGCCGGTGACCGCCGGTCTCACCTTAGGCGCTTTCGATGCCATCATCCTGCTGGCCGATCACATAGCCGCGCCCTCGACCACCAGGCCCTACATCCAACCCAACGGAGTCATCAGCGCCGACGCTTTCGGCGCGTTTCCCAGCACCGCTCCCGGCTCCCGGATTGAGATCTATGGTTCGAATCTGTCAGCCACAACCCGCGCCTGGTCTGGCGCCGATTTTAGCGGCTCCAGCGCTCCAACTTCGCTGGATGGCGTCAGCGTAACGGTGGGCGGGCGGCCGACCTATGTGGCATATATCAGTCCCGGTCAAGTCAACGCTGTGGTGCCATCGGACGCGCCGCTGGGCCAGGTGGGGGTGGTGGTGAGCGGCCCGGCAGGCGTCAGTGATGCCTATATCGTGATGGTGGAAGCGTTGCGCCCCGGACTGCTGGCCCCGCCGTCATTCCAGGCGAGCGGGAAACAGTACGCCGCAGCGCTGTTCCCGGACGGGCAAACCTTCGTGTTGCCCTCGGGGGCCATTCCAGGCGTGCCGTCGCGGCCGGCCAAGCCGGGGGAAACAATCATCCTGTACGGAATCGGTTTCGGGCCAGTTACACCCAACGTGCCGGCAGGCACGCTGGTGGGACAACTGAACTCCTTATCGAACCCCTTCCAGATGTTCTTCGGCAGTACCGCGGCGACGCTTGCTTACTACGGTCTGGCGCCGAATCTTACAGGCCTGTATCAGTTCAACGTGGTCGTTCCCAACGTTGCGGACAGCGCGACCGTTCCGCTCACCTTCAGCCTGGCGGGGCAGGGAGGAACGCAGACGCTGTACATTGCCGTGCAACGCTGAAGTGGAGCTGTTTACCAATGCTTTCTTTCCGCGGTAGCGTGCCCTGTCCGAGCCGCCGCTCGGAAAGAGGGGCGCGCCGGCTCGAAAGTCGATAGCTGCCGCGAACGGCCTACCACAACTCAATTTTCTGGGGTTTCCACCAAATCGCCCTTATCAAAGCCACAGGCGAGACTGGATCGCGCAAGCCGAGGTCGGTTGGCGACGGCCTTTTTTGACGCCTATGAGATGAGGGGCCAGGGGCCGGGGAAAGCAGTGGCCCTCCAGGCCGACTTGTTATGTGATCTGCGCCTACGCGGGCATCAACCCAAAAACGGCAGTTGCCAACGCCGAAGTCTGCCATCCCGTGTGGAGGCAGGACCTGTAAGCAAAGCAGTCCTCACCCAAATGGTGAATCGGCGGAGCAGTTGGAAGCCACGACGGGAGGCGAAGACTGGATAAGCCAAGAAACCGGCGGCAAGACCGCCGGCGTTACCCAGACGGTGAATCTGCGGAGCAGTTGAACTCGTGACAAAGTAACCGGAACTGCCGTTTCTAGGATCAACGATCCAGGCGTCGACCAGAGAGAGGAGACCGGCCCGAAGGGGCGCAGGATTTCCTAGCCCCAGCCTCGGATCGCGGCCCCCAACCCCTAACCCCCGTCTTCTAGAATCAAAGAGTGACGGACGCCGTCCTTTTGGACCACATCTCCCACCTGCCCCACGCCAAGGCCAATTTCAAGCAGCTCGTTCGGGAATTCGGGACGAAGGGTGGCGAGCGCGCGACCCTGGAGTCCGCCCTGGCCCGCCTGACCGCGCGCGGCGACCTGATTGAATTGCGGTCCGGCCACTATGCCGTCACGGCGCGCAGCCGCGAATTCGCCGTGGGCCGTCTCAACATGCACCGCGATGGCTATGGCTTCCTAATTTCCGAACGCCCCATCGAAGGACTTACCGGCGACATCTTCATTCCACCGGACTCGGCCGCCAAGGCCATGCACGGCGATAAAGTGGTCGTCCGCATCGCCCGTATCGAAAGCGATGGGCGGGCCGATGGCGAGATCGTCAAGGTGCTGCGCCGCGCCCACCCCATGGTGGTCGGCGAGTTTCACATCGGACGCCGCGGCCAATACGTGGTGCCGCACGACGAGCGCATCCAGCAATGGATCGATATTCCGGAAGGCCTGGAGTTTCCGCCCGCCGGCGCCCCCGTGGACCGCATCGGCGTCACCGCTCCCAAGGTCGAGACCGTAGGCGAGCTCGACGGCATGGTGGTCAACGTCGAGCTCTTGGAATACCCCGAGCAGGGCAGCAGCCCAGTGGGCCGCGTGATGGAGATTCTGGGCCATCCCGACGATTTCGGCGTGGATGTCGAAATCGTTATTCGCAAACATCACCTGCCGCACCAGTTTCCTCCCGAGGTGCTGGAACAAGCCCAGGCCGTACCCTCCACCATCACGGCCGCCGAGATGGAAGGCCGCCGCGACTTCCGCGACATGGACATCGTGACCATCGACGGCGAGACGGCCCGCGACTTTGACGATGCCGTGTGGGTGGATCGCCTGCCCAACGGCAACTATGCC
>OKRF01000119.1:0-7472 GCA_900290315.1 Candidatus Sulfopaludibacter sp. SbA3
TTGCTCGATTCGTTCCAGAGTTTTTTCATCGAGACGTCGAGGATCGCCGATGATCATATTGTGGCGAACGGCTGGCCCAAGGACCGACTAAACTATCCGGTGGCGATGGCGGCATTCTTCAATCTGTTCCGGCGGTTCAGGGCCTGTGAGATCCTCGACATAAAGGGATATCCGTTGGATGACTACGCGCTGATGCGCGACATCAAAGACCGATCCTTTCTGCTCGCTGGCGTGGCACGCAATCTGATCACCTTTCCGGGAATTATCGGCGCACCCGCATCCCCAGTGAAGGATGGTGCCGATTACAAAAAACGCACGCGAAACCGAAAGGACACGGAGCACCTGGTCACGAACGAGTTCATGGGCAAGACATCCGGTCTGGCGGGAGACGTTCAGGATGATCTGAAAGTGTGGGACGATTTCTTTCATCTGGAAATGCACGGCGGAGGCATTTCACTGTCGCAGGAACTGACGGAGCTTTCCAAGGGCAGGCTTCTTCAAATCGGCCCGTCTGTCGTTCAAGATGCGTATTTCTTATATATCAATCGTTCCACAGAACTGGGGTGGATGGTAACGCGGTTATTGCCATACCTGCAAATTAATGCGGGTGAATTTGGTGCAAACTGGGAGGCCAAGAGGCAGATTCTCGATGAATCATTTCGTCACATGGTGGAAGGCTTAAGCAATCTGGGAAAGAGGCTTGGGGGATCATTCATCACGATGATGGACACGGAGTTTTCCTTTAGACAGCCATTTCACTATTTTGAGGCAGATGGTTCTGGGGCGTAATAGCGGGTCCGGGCAGTTGTCATGCTGCTGGCCTCTCTTCTGGTGACTGCGTGGGCGTTCCGGTTGGGCGATGCAGATGAGAGCCGATCCGAAGGCGGTGGCCGACCAGCTCGGGCATACCGTGGATGTGAACCAAAATGTTTACACGCAAACGCCGGTCGAAACGCGGGCCGTTTTGGTCAACGATTTGGAGCGCTTGATCTCTGGAACACCTGAACGCTGTGCAATCGCTGTTCAGGAAAAATCGGATGGCCCTAAGTTATAGAAAAGATGAAGCGGAGACGGAGCTCGAACCCGCGACTTCCAGTTTGGGAAGATCGACTTCGACGAGCTGTCAATCGATCCCGTTCTGGCGTCTGGTCGGATCAGTAATGACAAACGCCCTTGGCTCCGCGAATCGCGCCAAGGGTGGTCCCAGATCACTCCCGTGAAGTCCCGGTCTAGTCAACTGGAAAAGATGCCGTGGCGCCGATGTCGGTGTGCGACGTGCCCCGTTAAGTGAACAGCGTTGTCGTTAGACCGCAGAAAATCGGCCAAAGGGCCGTATTGAGCGAAATGATGCCCAGCCGTCTTACTATTTCCGGGCTGTTGGTTATCTCCCGTGGCAATGACCAACCAGGTCGCCTCGCTGGGCCGCGCAGTTGTACAGGAGGCGCGAGCGGCTGGGAGAAAACGGTTGCCTGCACGCGAAGCGGAGCTTCCGGCTCGCACGGGATTGCAAGGACTATGTCCTTACCACGTTGGCACTGGAGCTTCCTCGGGAGAGCGTCGCGCGTCTCGGCTGAGATCCCCGGCGGCGAGGCGGATTTCGGCCAATTCTCCAATCAGGTTTCCCGCCCAGCGATAAACATTATGCTCCTTCACTACGGCGCGCATCCGCTGCATGCGCATTCTCTTTTCCTCCGCGGGCATGGTGATAGCGGCATGGATGCTTTGTGCCAGTTCGTCCGTATCGTAGGGATTGACCATGAGGGCATCTGACAACTCGTGGCTTGCGCCGGTGAAACGGCTCAAGATGAGCATGCCCTGCTCATCGCGGCGCGCGGCGACGTATTCCTTGGCAACCAGGTTCATGCCGTCGTGAAGGGAAGTCACCAGGCACAGGTCAGCCGCACGGTAGAACGCCTCCACCTGAGAATGACTGTGATGTTTTCCTACGAACACAACCGGCTTCCAGCCGCCGGTGCGCAGCTTCCGATTGATCCGTTCCACTTCCGCTTCGACTTCCGCCATCAGGTCCTGGTAGCGCTTGATGTGGGTCCGGCTGGGAGCGCCAATCTGGATGAAGGTGAATTTCTCGCGGTAAGCGGGATACAGCTCGAAAAGCCGTTCGATTCCGCGCAGCCGCTCCGGGATTCCCTTGGTATAATCCACGCGATCCACTCCCAGTCCGAGGAAAGCGGGCCGGCCGCCCAGTTCGCGATGCAAAAGTTCCGGCACTTCGGGAGTTGGTTCCGGGTTGGTGTGGTTGTCTCCATTCGCCGCCACGCTGATGGGGAACGGCCGCACGGTGGTGAGGTGATCGCGGCGATTGACGGCAAAGTGCTCCCAGTCGATGCGCGACTCCAGCGCGCGGTCCACGGTTGCCAGGAAGTTATTGCAATGGGCCTGAATGTGAAATCCGATCAGGTCTGCGCCCAGCATGCCGTCCAGCAATTCGCGCTGCCACGGACAAATGCCGAAGGCTTCCGGATTGGGCCATGGAATATGCCAGAAGATCGCGACGCGCGCATCGGGACGCTGTTCTTTGATCATTCTCGGCAGCAGCGCAAAGTGGTAATCCTGTGCCAGCACCACCGGCTGATTTTCTCCGTGCATCTCATCCAGAAGCACAGCGGCGAATTTCCGGTTCACGGATTGGTACTGTTCCCAGTCCCCGGTGCGGAACACAGGACGCGTGTGGGCGATGTGGCAGAGCGGCCAGAGCCCCTCGTTGGCGAAGCCGAAGTAGAAGCCATCCTGTTCCTCTTTGCTAAGCCAGACCCGGCGGAGGCACCCGCAGCCGGCCGTGTTCATCGGCGGTTTCACGGTCGGCATCGCCGGTGCTTTGCGCGATCCAGGTTCCATCGCTGGCGCGCAACACCGGTTCCAGCGCGGTGACCAGTCCGCTGGGCGGAACCGAACAGGCAATCGAACTCCCCTGATGCACATGTTCATACGGTTCGCGGTTAGAGACGGCGAACAGGCGGCTGCCATTGAGCTTGCCCTGCATCGCGATGCGCAGCCTTTCGGCAGTCCAGCGGGAGAGAGCGGCGTCGCGCAGGCGCGCCTCTTCTTCGGCAGCCGCGCGCGCTGCATGCAAACTGGTGGCGATCTGGGTCAATTCGCCGGTGAGCGAACGAAAAATTCCCTCTTTGGGCGGCCTGCCATCGCCGG
Organism: Candidatus Sulfopaludibacter sp. SbA3; assembly: GCA_900290315.1. Classification (GTDB taxonomy): domain Bacteria; phylum Acidobacteriota; class Terriglobia; order Bryobacterales; family Bryobacteraceae; genus Sulfopaludibacter. The sequence goes on from OKRF01000119.1 coordinate 3,166, forward strand.
AAATGCCTCCTGTGCGCAGATCGCGCAGCCACTGCGCCATGTGGCGAAGGGGTTGGCCCAGACTCCAGTGCACGATCAGCAGCGTCACACCGACGATCAGCAGTGTCTGCACCATACTGGTCAGAGCGTGCCGCCAAACCGGCGCCTCCATGAACGCGACGTCGTGAAAGACCGCGATCGCACCCAGTGTGTGCCCATCGCGGCTGAGCGGCAGTGCCAGGACGTGCATCCGCTTGCCTCCCGCGTGGAAGTAATCCCCGCCACCCCGCCCGGTCTGCACGGCTCTGGTCACAACTGCCGGAGTGGCAGTCACATCCGGCGCCAGGTCTGAGGTAATAGCGAGAGTCTTGCCAGCTTCGTCGTATACCGCCATGCCCGCCAGGTGCCCATGGTCGCGATACTGATCTACCAGTGTCTGGAGCTCGCGCGAAGATCCCGTTGGAAGTATCTGTTCGACGGAGCTTTGCTGGCTCTCGGCCAGGACCATCGCCTGGCGTTGGATTTCGTCGCTCAGCCCGCGCCTCTCCGCCTGGACCTGATAGACGGCGAAGGCCATGGAAACTGCGGCGACACCGCAGAATAGCGAGAACATCAAGCGCTGACTCAGGTGCATTTGTCTCCCTCCGAACGGATCGACATTTTCCCGGAGCAACGTTGGGGCCACCTGAAACCTGCTACCAAACCAGGCGCTTGGCTTGTTGAACTTAGCGCGGGTCTCCACGGCAAGGTGAGAACGAATCGGGAAAAAACTGCTCTCTGGGCTGCAACATTTGACGGAACGCTACCTCGTCCGCACCTATCACGTTGAGAATTAGGGAGTGGCCCGAGGTTTGCTCCACCACAGAATCAGGAGGTGATACCGAGATGATGATCAGGTTCGTGTCCGTACTTATCCTCGTGCTTTGGTCTGCCGGATGTAATCGTCAGCACAACCAACAACCTGTCTCCGCGCTTCCTGGCGGGCAGGCAAGCGCCGCAACCGCTTCGCTGGCTGCGCCATCGGCCGCGGCGAATCCCCAACCTGTAGACTCATCTGTGCCGCCGGTGCAAGCCACGCTGCCTGACGAGTCTTCGCAGGCCGCACCGGCGCCACCCAGCCCAACCGTTCAGAACCCGGCACAGGCGTCGCAGGTCCCCGCAGAGGGGCAAACCGGCGGCATGCCATCGCCGGTGACGATACCGCCTGGAACACGGATTCGCGTGCGCTTGGGCAAGAGCCTCGACACCAGGCACAGCTATCCGGGAGAGCGATTCGTGGCCTATCTTGACGGTCCGATTACGTCGGGGGACCGGGTGGTTGTACCGAAAGGCACCATCTTTGAGGGCCATATCATTGAAGCCAGGAATTCGGGCAGGTTGAAGGGCAGAGCGTTTCTGGGAGTTACACTCGACTCGTTCCGCCTTCGCGGCGCGACTTACCCAATTGCGACCGATGCCGACGTGCGATCGAGTAAGTCGCATAAGAGGAGGAACCTGGCGATTATAGGCGGCGGATCCGGAGCGGGCGCGGCGATTGGAGCTGTAGCCGGCGGCGGTGTCGGGGCCCTGATCGGAGCCGGAGCGGGAGCCGCTGCCGGAGCTACCGGTGCTTTCATCACCGGCAGGAAATGTGAGGTTGCCGGTCGAGACACCGCTGGTGTTTTCCGTACACTCTGCCGTCACGGTGAGAGGCTAGCGACCGCGACCCTCCATTGCATCTGGACCACTTACCTTGGTGGCGCAGGGCGTGTCGTCTGCGTGGTCGTTGAGGCCGCCCGCAACCATGAATGGCAACCCAAGTGCATTTCTCAAGGCCGGAAGGGAGAATCATCATGAATCTCAAGACTCCTGCAATCATCGCGTCGGCGATTGTGCTGACGGCGGGTGCCTGGTGCCAGCCGCAAGAGGGGCCTGGGCAAAATGTTCCGCTTTATCGAGTGACGGTGATCGAGCGCACGGTAAAAGCGGTCAATTACCAGTACCGTAGCGGTCCTACCCAGATCGATTTTCGCGGCACAGTATTGCTGCCCGAAGCGAAGGGAGACGCCACAGTCGAATCGAAGCAGGGGCGCACGGAGGTGGATGCCCGGTTCGAGCGCGTTCTCCCGCCCGCGCGCTATGGACATGAGTACCTGACGTACGTGTTATGGGCGATTACGCCGGAAGGGCACGCCAAAAATCTGGGCGAGGTACTGGCCGGCAGTTCCGACAAGGCGAAGCTGCACGTGACCACGGACCTGCAGGCCTTCGGATTGATTGTGACGGCGGAGCCCTATGCAGCGGTTCGCCAACCGAGTGACGTCGTGGTAATGGAGAATCAGATCCGCCCCGATACCCTCGGCAAAATCGAGCCCATCCAGGCGAAATTCGAACTGATGCCGCGCGGGCAGTACACTTATAACGTTCCAGCCGACTTAGTGGCGGCGGAGGGCAATGGCCCTAGCGTGCCGATGAGCCTCTATGAAGAGATGCTCGAAGTCTACCAGGCCCAGAACGCCGTACAGATCGCCGGCGCGATGGGGGCGGCGCAATACGCCCCCGATACGTTCGCGCGGGCCCAGCAACTGCTGCAGACCGCTCAAGACCTGCAGGTCAGCCATGCCGACAAGAGCCAGGTGATCGCCAACGCGCGCGAATCGGCGCAGACCGCCGAAGATGCGCGCGCCATCGCTCTGAAACGCAAACAGGATGCCGAGGTGGCTGAAGCCAGGAGCGAAGCCGCACGGGAGCGGCAGCGCCGCCTGCGGGCCGAAGCGGAGGCGCAAACGGCCCAGGCGCAATCTTCGGCCGACCGGATGATGCTGGACCAGGAGCGGATTGCGCGGCAGCAGGCAGAAGCCCGGGCGGCCGCCGCGCAGATTCCGCCACCACCACCTCCCCCTGTGCAGGCGGCGGTGGAACCGTTGCCGCAGAATACGCTCAACCAGCATAAGAGGGATCTCAGAATGAGCCTTTACCAACAGCTCGGCGAATCGTCGCTGGAGGCCAGCGACACGCCACGCGGCCTGGTAGTTACCATACCGGCGGGCGACTTTAACGGCGCCATGCTGCGGCCCGCGGCGGCCGGCCCGCTGGCGCAAGTGTCGGCCGCGATTGCCGCTCATCCGGAACTCTCGGTGGAGGTGGATGACAACGGCGATGTCAACAGCGCCGCACGCGCCGAGGCGGTCCGCTCGGTGTTGATTCAGCGCGGGGTGCGGGCAAATGCGATCTCGGTGCGATCCGTGGGCAACAACAGACCCATAGCTTCTAACACCACGGCGGAGGGCCGCGAACTGAACCGGCGCGTGGAAATCACCATCTCCGGTGAGACCATCGGCAACATGCCGTATTGGGATCGCAGTTATTCAATTGTGCCGCGTTGACCGGCCGCCAGGCCGCCACTCTTTCTGCTTGCGCGCTTGCCGCGGCCCGGTCTCTATCTCTCGAAAATCGCCCCCAATCGCCCGGAGGTGGCCGGCGCCGGCCAGGTCCATTGACAGGCGGCTCATGAGGCGAAGCTTCACCCGACCGGATGAGAATTCGTCGTCTGTCTTCTTCAGGCTATGCGGGCATTTTCGAGAGAGGCGAAGGAACTTGCAACTGTACTCAATCGTCTTGGCGAATCTTCGTGCCTGGCTCGAGTTTGCCTTTCGCGAAATCCCGCCGCGTTTTCCGCCATTTCCATCCCAACTGGGTGAAGCCTTGCCTCATGCGGCCGACTCTCTCGAGAATGCCCGCAACGTCTGTCCCACTCGGCAACCAAAAGAACCGGCGACAAGATCGCCGGCGTTACCAGGCGCGCGGATTTTCATCCGGGCGGGTGAGGCAACGCCTCTTAAGCCGGCTCTCACCGCATTATGCGAACACAGCCGGTCGGCAACGCTCACCTCCTGGCGCCCGCTAAAAACCGAGCCAGCGGTGCTGCTGTGTTCACAGAGAAGAGGATTCTCACGTCGCTTTTTCAGGCTGCCTCAGCGAATCCATGGCAAACGCCAGCGCAAACCTCTCGCGTAATGGTCGATGCTACAGGCCGAATCGATAGGTTCCAGGAGGGAAGCCACCGCAAAGCACCCACTGGCCACCGAGCTTCCCCAGGCGGTGGCGCTGCCGGATCTCCGCCCCGGCGCATGCGATCACCCGTTCAAAAAGATCTTGTTCTGACGAGGCTTCCGCCTCTCTTGGATTTTTGATAAAGATGAACCTTCTTTATCTCGTTCCTGTATATTTTCCGTGGGATCAGAAATTCGTACTGCCCCAGGTACCTGTTCTTGAAGTTTCGCGCAGCAAGTAACGCAGTGACGTCGATGTATTCGTCGATCTCGATCTCGTAAACCAGTCCGAAGTTG
>OKRF01000119.1:7482-15933 GCA_900290315.1 Candidatus Sulfopaludibacter sp. SbA3
ACACCAAAAAAGGATATGTCGCTCGCTCCCGGCTTCGGATTGATATCGGATAAAACCAGGTTGGTCAGCGATCTTGCATTCATTCCTCGCCCATCGCCGCGGTATACGGTGACGCGGCTCTTGCGCTGCTTCAAATACTTTTGGAAGTAGCGCTCATCGGCATCGTTGATTTCTGTGAGGGCTGCTCTCTGCACGCTGATCGAACGAGCGTCTTTTTCCTCTTCTTTGCGTGCCTTCCTTTCCCAGAATCTCCGGCTTTGGTCGCGCTGCGCCTCCGTCCATCGCCTCCTCGCAAATCCCGCCCTGGCTTGGACTACTGCCGCGGACGAACTAAATGGCGAGGACTGTGGGGCGATGGGTTGCCGCTGCAGAATAACCGGTCGGATGTTCGGATTCCCTCCGCCACTCTGTGCGATTGGCGGTGGATGAGGTACGGCCGTTGCACCCATCCCCGAGTTTCGTTGCAGCGGCGCGGCGGCATTGGGCCGGTACGGAGCGGGACCTGCTATTGAGGCTTTCGCTGGGCGATAGACAGCCGGAGCTCCCATACCCGGCTTTTGCTGAAGCGAAGTCGAAACCGGAGTTTGGGAACGATTCGCCGGTGCTGCCGAACCGGCCGGCCCTGCCCCCGATGGCTGCTTCAAGATTGTCTTGCGGGTGCCCGGTTGGGTCACGGATAAGCACCTCCGCCGAACATTATATTCTCTCATCTAACGTTCTCGCAGCTTCGATCCGGTTTTCCCGGGCCCTCCTCCCGAAAACATGACGCCGCCACGTCCTGCTTTGGCGTCTAATGGTAGAGATGAAGTTCTTCCTGCTTCCCCTGCTTGTCGCCGGACTCGCTCCGGCAGCCACCCTGCCCGACGCCATCGGGGCCTACCAGAAGACCGCCACCTCCCAGCCCACGCTCGAAGACCGGCCGGTCTGGAGCGAACTCGGCCTCAAGGCATCCGAAACCGCCACATACGAGAACGGCGCTGCCAAATTCAAGGCCACGGCGTACCAGCTCCAGGACACCACTGCCTCGCTGGCGGCCTTCGATTGGCTTCGTTCCGCGAGTTCGACCCACTCGCCGGTCGCCAACCTGGCGGCAGAGACGCCCACCAACCTGCTCCTGGTGCATGGCAACTACCTGCTGGAATTCGATGGTTATAAGCCCACCCTCCCGGAGCTCGACGCCATAGCCGGGGAACTCAAGAACGTCGACCATACCGCGCTGCCCACCCTCTACCTGCCGTCCGAGAACCTGGTCCCCAACAGCGAGAGGTACATCATCGGGCCGGCGACGCTCCACCGATTCAGTCCGGGAATCCCGCCCTCCGTGGCGGCTTTTCACCTTGGAGCCGAGGCCGAAATGGCAGTTTTCCACAGCCCTAGGGGGGATGTCTCGACGTTAGTTTTCAACTATCCTACTTGGGCAATTTCTCAACAGCGTGCTGCAGAATTCAGCAAATTACCGGGTTCTGTGGTCAAAAGATCCGGCCCGCTGGTCGCTGTAACCCTATCTCCCGCGGATCCGGACCTGGCCGAAACCGTCCTTTCGCGGGTGGCGTTCAAGGCCGATGTGACCCTTCAGGAGCACGTTCCCACCTTGCGGGACAACATCGGTAACCTGGTCATAAATGCCTTCGTTCTCATTGGGATACTTCTCTGCTTTGCGCTCGTGGCGGGCCTCGCGGTGGGTGGCGTACGGGTGTGGATGAGGCACGGAAAAGAGAACCCGGATGCCGATACTCTCATTAGTCTGCATCTGCAGTGAGCCTCCATTGGTTTTAGTAAGGGTCCGGTTTTGTTCTCTTTAGAGCGAAATTCTCAGGTGCCGAGTGGGCTTTTTCGGAGCCCTGAGTCGTCTTGTGGAAAACCTTGTGCTCCCGCAAGTCGCCCCATAAGAGCAGCTTACAACCAAAAATTTTGCGCCCGATTTTTTCTTGACTTGAGAGCCCAGGGGAAATAATATCCAACTACAAAGTTTTGACGGTTGCGATTCCGTCGAAACTGATTCTCCCATCGAACATCACCCTGGTAGAACAGGGGGATTGAATGCTCACCCTTCGGGGTGAGCATTTCTATTTGCGCCCAACCGCTATACTGGTCCCATGCATGCGCGTCCGCCCAGACAGCCTTCCCAGGAGTTGACCTGGCGCGTCCGGTTTGCGGCCATGCGCAACGTCCGGCCCCTGCTTGCCATGGTTTGGGAGACCAGCCCGCCGCTGGTGGTGGCAACCACGGTTCTCCGCCTCTTCCGCGCCCTGCTGCCTCTGGCGATGCTCTGGGTCTCCAAACTCATTCTGGATGCCGTGGTGGGCCGCATCGTGCGCAAAAGTGGCAATCTGCAGCACGTCTGGAAGCTGGTGGCGCTGGAACTGGGCTTTGCGATCCTCAGCGATGTCTTGGGTCGGGCAAATACCTTATTCGACAGCCTGCTCGGCGACCGGTTCACCAATCGAGTCAGCGTCCGGCTCATGCGGCACGCCACCGAGTTGGACCTGGCTTCGTTTGAAGATCCCGTCTTCTACGACAAGCTGGAGCGCGCCCGCCGCCAGACCACCGGCCGCCTGACTCTGTTGGCTTCGCTCCTCGGCGTCTGCCAGGATACCTTGAGCCTGCTCTCCCTTTCTGGCATTCTGCTCGTTTTCTCGCCCTGGTTGATGGTGCTGCTGGTCGCCGCGGTCATCCCGGCGTTTCTGGGCGAGACCCATTTCACCACCCTGGCTTACTCGGCGCTGTTCCGGCGCACGCCCGAGCGGAGGCTCCTGGATTACTTGAGGTTTTTGGGTGCCGGGGCCCAGAGCGCCAAGGAGATCAAGATTTTCGGCTTGGGCCGCCATCTGGCTGAACAATATCATGAAGTATCAGAATCTATCGATAACGAAAATAAGAGACTTGGAATTAAGCGAGCGGTCGTAGGCGGAGCCCTCAACCTGATTGCTACCGGAGGCTATTATGGAGCCTATGTAGTGGTCCTGATCCGCGTGCTCGCCGGCGGAATCTCAATTGGTACTTTCACCATGTTGGCGGGCGCCTTCCAGCGATCCCGCACCTATATCGAGAACATTCTTTCCAGCTTTAACGACATTTCCGAGCAGGCCATGTTTTTGACCGACCTGTTCGACTTTTTTGCCATGGAGCCCACCATCCATTCGCTGCCCAGCGCCCTTCCGGCGCCCCGGCCGATTCGCGAGGGCTTCGAATTCCGCCACGTGGACTTCGCCTACCCGGGCTCCTCGCGCCTGGTCGTCAAAGACATTAATTTTAGGCTGTATCCGTCTGAAAAAATAGCACTAATTGGAGAGAATGGAGCCGGAAAAACGACCCTTGTCAAACTTCTCGCCCGGCTCTACGACCCAACCGGTGGCACGATCCTCCTGGATGGCGTCGATCTGCGCGATTACGATGTGGACGACCTGCGCCACGAAATCGGTGTGATCTTCCAGGACTACATGCGATATGACATGGTAGTCCATAAGAACATTGGATTTGGTAAGATTGAATCACTGCAGGATCGCCCTCGGATCGAAGCCGCCGCCAGAAAAAGCCTGGCCAATCTTCTCACCGATCGCCTGCCGAACGGCTACGATCAAATGGTGGGCAGACGGTTTGAAGGCGGCGTAGATCTCTCGGGCGGAGAGTGGCAGAAGATCGCCCTGGCCCGTGCCTACCTGCGCGACGCCCAACTGCTGATCCTCGACGAACCCACAGCCACCCTGGATGCGCGGGCGGAGTTCGAAGTGTTTCAGCGGTTCGCCGACCTGACGCGCGGCCGCATGGCTGTCCTGATTTCCCACAGGTTTTCCACCGTGCGTATGGCAGACCGGATCCTGGTGCTCGCCGATGGATCCATTCAGGAAGAAGGCACGCACCAGCAATTGGTATCCCTCGGCGGCCGCTACGCCGAGCTATTCGAACTTCAAGCGGCAGGTTATCGTTGAAAGTGAAACTGAATGACTGATCAGAAGTTACAGGTTGTAGCCCTCGGCGGGTTGGGCGAGTTCGGAATGAATATGACCGCCATCCGGTATGGCGAAGATATCATCGTGGTCGACTCTGGGATGATGTTCCCCGAAGCCGAGCTCCTGGGTGTGGATCTGGTGATGCCGGACCTCACCTTCCTCAAGGAGAACCAAGCCCAGGTCCGGGCGTTGTTCCTGACCCATGGCCACGAAGACCACATCGGCGCCGTCCCTTATTTCCTCTCCGAAATCGACGTTCCGGTGTATGGCACGGCCTTCACCCTGGCCTTGGTGGACCGCCGGCTGGAAGAGTATGAACTGGAGCGGGAGCCCCGGTTCATCAAGATCAAACCCAAACAGATCGTGGAAGTGGGCCCCTTCAAGATCGAGTTTATTCACGTGACGCACTCCATCGTGAGTGCCGTCGCGCTGGCCATCACCACGCCGCTCGGGGTCATTATCCACACGGGCGATTTCAAGGTGGACCCCACCCCCACCGATAACGAATTGTTCGATCTGCATACCGTGGCCGACTACGGCAAGCGCGGTGTGCTATTGCTGCTCTCCGACTCCACCAACTCCGATCGTCCCGGCTATACCGAATCGGAGCGCGCCGTGCAGCCACGCATGGAGGACATCTTCACCCGCTCGGAGAAGCGCGTGGTGGTGAGCTGCTTCAGCTCCTCCATTCACCGCATCCAGCTTGTGCTGGACCTGGCGCAGGAGTACGGCCGGCGCGTGGCCGTAATCGGCAGAAGTATGGTGTCAGTCACGGAGATTGCGCATTCCCTGGGACTGCTGACCATTCCCGATGGCATCCTGCTCCGTCCCCAGGACGCCATGGACTTGCCTCCGGGCAAGGTGGCGATCCTGATCTCGGGAACCCAGGGCGAGCCCATGTCGGCGCTTTCGCGCGTGGCCGTCGATAACCACAAGCACATCTCGGTGGAAAAGGGAGACACCGTGGTGCTGAGCTCCCGCATCATTCCGGGGAACGAGAAGGCCATCTTCCGCATGATCGACCACATGGCCCGGCGCGGCGCTGACGTCATGTACGGCAGCATGAATCCGCCCCTGCACGTCTCCGGTCACGGCAGCGTGGAAGAAATGAAGCTGGTGCTGAACCTGGTGCGGCCGCGTTACTTCGTGCCGATCCACGGCGAGTACCGCCAGTTGGCCAAGCATGCACGTCTGGCCGAGCACCTGCGCTTCGCCGGATTGGAAGACAGTTTCCTCCTGGATACCGGCGACATTCTGGAAATCGACCACCACGGCGCGCGCAAGAACGGCCGCGTGCAGGTGGGCCGCGTCTGCATCGATTCCGGCTCGATCGACGATGTCGTGCAGGAGGTGGTAATTCGCGACCGCCGGCACCTTTCCGAGGACGGCATCGTGCTGCCCATCATCGCCATCAACCGGCACACCGGCCGGGTGGAGAGCCTCCCGGAGATTGTCAGCCGCGGCTTCGCTCTCGCCGCCGAGGATGGTTCGGAAGTTCTGCAGAATGCCCGCCAGGTGGTAGCCAAAACGCTGGAGGGTTCCAGCCAGGAGGAGAAGACCGATTGGGGCGTGATGAAAGAGAAGATCCGCGCGGACCTGAAGCGCTACATCGTGAAGGAGACCGCCCGGCGGCCTCTGATCATGCCGGTGATTCTGGAAGTGTAAGCCCGAACTATCTGGAAGACGCCTCCGGCTTTCGGGGCCGCGCCGAGCGCGTGATCGTCCCGGCCGATGAAGCCGGAGTCGCCGCCTGTTTGCGCGAGGCGTCAGCCGGCGGAATCGCGGTGACCATCGCCGGCGCCGGCACGGGCATCACTGGGGCACGCGTTCCTTTGGGCGGGTGGGTGCTCTCGCTGGAGAAGCTCGACCGGCTGGAAGTGCATTCGGGTTACGCCATCGCCGGTCCCGGCGTCCTGTTGGGTGAAGTGCACGCGGCGGCGGAGCGCAGCGGACAGTTCTATCCACCCGACCCCACCGAAACCGCGGCGGCCATCGGCGGCAATATCGCTACCAACGCCAGCGGCTCCCGCAGTTATAAATATGGTTCCACCCGGCGCTGGGTGGAGCGGCTGCGCGTGGTGCTGGCCGATGGCCGCGTGATGGACGTGGCTCGCGGCGATGCCATCGATTTCGACCCCGATGGACGTGGCTCGCGGCGATGCCATCGATTTCGACCCCGGCGCGATTCCCCTTCCCCAGGTGACCAAGAACACCGCCGGATATCCCCTGCGGCCCGGCATGGATTGGGTGGACCTGTTCGTCGGTTCCGAGGGTACACTCGGTGTGGTGACGGAAGCGCGCCTGCGGCTGTTGCCAGCAGCAAAGGCGGTCCTGGGAGGCGTGGTCTTCTTTACCAGCGACGATCAGGCCATCGATTTTGTGGAGCTGAGCCGGAGCCAGGCGGCGCCGCCCATGATTGAGTACATGGATGCCAATTCGCTGGCGATGCTCCGCGGCCGATATAGCGATATTCCCGCCAACGCGGCAGCAGCGATTCTGATCGAACAGGAACTGGAGTCGGACGACGATCCGGAACTGGATCGCTGGCTGGAGCGCATCGAAGGCTCGGGTGCGCTTTCGGAAGGCTCCTGGTTCGCCCTTTCGGCGGCCGACCGCGAGCGCTTCCGGCAGTTCCGCCACGCCCTTCCGGAACTGGTCAACGATACCGTGCGGCGCTCCGGCGCGCTGAAGATGAATACCGATTACGCCGTCCCGTTCGCACGCAATCGCGAGATGCTGGCCTGTTACCGGCGCCGGCTCGACGAGGAGTTTCCCGGCCGCTATGTGATCTTCGGCCACATCGGCGATGCCCATGTCCACGTGAATCTCTTCTCGTCGCCGGACAATCCGCGGCATGCCACGGACCTGTTGCTCGAATTCGCCCGCCAAGCGGTGGCATTCGGCGGCACCGTCTCCGCTGAGCACGGCCTGGGCAAGCGCAAGGCGCACCTGCTGAAGCTGCAGTACACCGAAGAACAACTGGAGGCCATGCGAGCAGTAAAGCGCCGCCTGGATCCGCAAGACATTCTGGGGAGGGGAACGCTGTTCGGGGCGTGATCTCGTAAGGCCGGCCCCAGTCACCATGTGATCGCTACGATTGGTCACGCTGCGCGGCTAGCTTAACTAATTCCCCATCGCGCGCTTTTCCAACTGATCAATGGCCTTAGCGAATTCGGCGGGCGTGCGGATGGTCAGCACCTTCCCCTTGAGGCTGTTGACCGTGAGGGTCAGGCTGTCCGGCAGGCTCGCTTGCTGGCGGAACCACGGCTTGTACTGGAAAAAGAAGAAACGCGGAAGCGTGCCGGCAGGCTTTTCCAGTACGCCGGGCGGTGGCTTATCCTCGAAACGCGCCACCGGACCGAGAATCACCACGGCGTCGGAGGGCTGCTCAGCGTGCATCTCCCGATTGACCAGATCGGTCAGAAGGTCCATGTGGCCCTGCCGGTTGAGCAACGTCTTGTAGTCCACCAGGTCCAGTTGCAGCGAGTTCAGCGACCGCGACACCTGCCCGATCGCATCCGACGTGAAGTTGTCCCGGCGGTACAGTTCCTTCTGCTGCTCCAGGTTGAAGACTACCATGCGCACGGAGCGTGTGGGCAGGCGCTCCAGCAGCGCCGAGAGCGACCCGATCAGCAGCATCTGGTCCGTGGCGCGCAGCCTGGTGCGCCGCGGCGAAAGCGGCGCGGCGTGCATCAGGATGCTGATGCGAAGCGGCGGCGCGTCATCGCGAGTGCGGGAAGCATCCGGATAGCCCCGCAGCGAGAAGGCATCCACCGTGTTGGGCCGCATGGCCACGCGCGCAGCCCGCTCGGCTCGCGTGAGTCTGGCGTCGATTGTCCAATCCTTGTGGCATGCCCGGTCCTGGTCGTCGATCATCATCCAGCGGACGTCGTACTTGCCTTCGCCCAGCAGGTAGCCGCCGCCCATTTCGATTTCCACCTTGGTCTTGGGGACCTCGGGAAGCGGAGTGCGGGCGCCCAGGTACACCGGCTTGCGGTCGCCCCCCTGCGGGGTGATGCGGGTCATCACAATCCATCCGTGGCCAGTGCCTTCAAACTGGTTCATGGGCACGCGAACCGTGTAGCCGGCCTGTATCCGGAAACTGAAATTCAACGCCGGTTTGGTGGGCGTGACAGAGCACTCCAGAGGTTTTTCGTTCCAGTTGGATTCCATCTCTCGCAGGCGCGGTGGAAGGCGCGAGACATTGAGGATGTTCTGGGCGAGCGCCGCCCCGCTCAGCAGGAGGCAGAGGATGACGGCGCGCATCACCTCTATTATCGGCTTTACTTCAATGTGTATGTCAGCCCGGTTGTTAACTGAAAGGAGTTTCTCTTGAACCCCTTCGGCGGATTGTTCAGGAACGAATCCAGTGTGGAAATGGCGAAAGAGAGCCGCTTATAAACCGGTACGTTGAGCGAGGCGTTCCCGGTGGCGGCATAGGCGCGCGTGTTGTTCCAAGCCGGAATGGCGGAGATCCCCTGGAGAAACTGAATGCCCCCAT
>OKRF01000119.1:15941-20029 GCA_900290315.1 Candidatus Sulfopaludibacter sp. SbA3
ACCGGAATGGCGGAGATCCCCTGGAGAAACTGAATGCCCCTGGCAAAGGTATGAGCGTAGCTTTCCGAGAACACCGAACCGATCAGGTTCTGGTTGCTGCTGGCCACGGTGAATTGTTGCTTGGAATAGCTGACACTGGCTTTGAAATCCAGTGTCGTGTTGGCGTGCTTCACTACGGTCCAGCCCAGACCGCCTCCGTAGTTTTGCTGCAGGTCCAGACCTTGCGAGAAGTTATGGTCAAAGGCTGCCCGTCCGAAAGCGAAGAAGTTCGATGCCGGAAAATACTGGTCGCGCTCCAGATCGGCATGTACGATTTCCGTTTTCACATCGGGAGTGCCGGGCTGTTTTAATACGCCATCGGAAACGCTGAGATTGAAAGTGGTGCGGTCGCGCGCATCCAGCCAGTTTTCGGTGGGAGTGGCTCGTACGAAGTTGAGGACGCCGGTGAATGTGCGGCTTTGTTGGGTGGCTTCCACCAGGGAGGCGCCGGCCGTCACCGCGCCTTTCCATGCTTCGAAGAAGCCGGGGCTGTGCAGCACGACTCTCTCGAATGCGGGCTGATCGATCAGGTGCGCGGTCTCGGAGACGGGAATGGTCTCCGGTTGGCCCGTAGCGGGAGTCACGGTGAGGTTCTGCGCTTCCATGGAAACTTTCCCTTGCGGCACCTTGGTGAGGTCGCTCTTGCGATTCAGCTTGATGCTTTTGCGAAGCGCCACGAAAGGCTGGGAGGAATGGAGTTCCTGAACTTTCTTCCAATCGACGGTGACTTCACCCAGGGAATCGCTCTTGAATGTGACGGTGGCGCCGTGGGCTTTCACCAGGTGGCCCACCAGTTTCTCGCCGTTGGCGAAAATGAGTACGTCAGGCTCGGGCTTCGCGGGCGTTTGCGCCCACAGGCCGAAGCAGAAAGGAAGAAGCAGCAGAGCGTAGCGTGCAGCCATAAACTTCAGGATACATGGCCGGGCGCACGAAGACAGAGTCGAAAAAACCGCCCAGTGAACGGGTAACACCGGCGATCTTGTCGCCGGTCGGCCAGTGCAACCGGCGGCGAGACCGCCGGCGCTACCAACCGCCGGTTTTTCATGAAGTTTCGCGGGCGGAACGCCCATCCCAACAGGGTCGAAAAACCGGCGTAGCGAACCGGTAACACCGGCGATCTTGTCGCCGGTCGGCGAGTGCAACCGGCAGCTACCCCGCCGGTTTTTCATCCCGTTTTGCGGGGCGGTCCGCCCCTACTTGACAGGGTCGAAAAACAGGGGCCAGGGGCCGGGGCTGTGCAACGGCGCGCTTCGCTCGCCGCACCGGCGGCAAGACCGCCGGCGTTACCGACTCCGGTTTTTCATGAAGTTTCGCGGGCGGAACGCCCATCCCAACAGACGACACAAAACGATCGTCTGTCCTACGCCGCCCGTGCGATCTGCCGGTACTCGGCTTCGGACTTGCCGGGCAGCAGCACCCACAACGTGTAGATGCCGAGCCCCGTACCGAACGGCATGTCGATCAGGTTGAAGCAGCCCAGCACGATGGCCAGCATGCGTGCCCAGGGCTGCCGCTCCAGCAGACCCCACCCGGCGATGATCCCAATCACGCCGCTGAACAACAGGGCCGAGCCCACCACGCGTAGGATGCCGTGGACGAAGAACGGCACTTCAGGCGGCAGAAACATGATGTTTCCGTGGCGGACCATGGAGATCAGAAACAGTCCCGGCAGCAATCGAAACGCCGAAAGCGCCAGCCACAGAATACCCAGCAGGCGGATGTGTCCAGCGATGCGGCTTTGTACCGGCATCAGCGGAATCACCCTCACCGGCTTGCCGCAGGAAGGACAAAAGCTCGCCAGTTCGTGCAAGTTTGTACCGCAGCGATCGCAAAACATGGGTGAACCTCCTTGCTGATCCTGACCGTAATCTACGCTTGCGCCACGGGATTTGTTCCACGGCGTTTTTCTATTGACAGCCGCATGCTTCCATCATAGACTGGTAACCACTTGGTTACGGATTCAATCATGGGAACCCAACAGGTTGATGTTTTTCACGCTGTAGCAGATGTTACGCGCCGGGCCATTCTGGACCGCTTGCGCCAAGGCGCGCAACCCGTCCGCGAGATCGCTCAGGCCTTCCCGGTAAGCCGGCCGGCCATTTCGAAACACTTGCGCGTGCTGCATGAAGCTCGTCTGGTGACCGAAAAGAAGCAGGGCCGGCAGCGCATGTACCATTTGAATCCCGAGCCGCTGCGCGACATGGACCGGTGGCTCGAGACCTATCGCAATTTCTGGAGTATGAATCTGACCAACCTCAAGCGGCATCTGGAGAGAAAGGACATCAAGCAATGACGGTGGAGATACAAGGGGAAGCGATCGCGGGCGAGATCGAAATCGAGGCGCCGCCGGAAAAGGTGTTCGACGCGCTGGTGGATCCGGCGCAGTTGACCGAGTGGTGGGGCTCGGCCGATACGTACCGCACCTTCAACTGGCAGGTAGACGTGCGCCCGGGAGGCGCCTGGCGTTGCGAAGCGCAGGGGCCTACCGGACCGGTATCGACAGTGGGGGGACGATATCTGGTGGTCGACCGGCCGAATCGGCTCTCTTATACCTGGAACCCCAGTTGGGCTCCCGGGGAAGAGAGCCAGGTGCACTATACATTGGAAGCGGCCGGGTCCGGTACCCGCGTTTCCTTTAAGCACGAAGGGTTCATCACGGCCACATCGCGCGAAGCCCACAGCATGGGTTGGAAGCGCGTGGCGGGATGGCTGCAAGAGCATTTTCAGAGGGAGGACAAACGTCAATGAAGATGACACTTTCATTTTTATTCCTGGCCGCGGCGGCACCGCTGCTGGCCACCGACAGTGGCAAGCTCAACGATGCCGAGCGGGCTTTTCTGATCAGCCAGCTCGAGCAATCCAAGAAGGGGATGCTGGCGAGCATTCAGGGACTCAGCGATGCGCAATGGAAGTTCAAGCCCGCGCCCACGGTGTGGAGCGTGCAGGAATGCGCCGAGCACATCATTCTGTCCGAAGACTACATCTTCGGCATGGAGCAGCAGTTGATCAAGTCGCCGGCGGTAGAGCGTCCGGCGAATTCGAATCTGGAATTCGACAAGGTGCTGGCAACCAAGGTGCAGGATCGCAGTCAGAAGGCCCAGGCGCCCGAGCCGCTGGTTCCCTCGCAGCGATTCGCCACGCCGGCCGATGCCATCAGGGAATTCACCCTGCGGCGCGACAAGACTATCGCTTACGTGAAGACCACGTCGGACGACCTGCGGGTGCACGTGGGTCCCGGGCCAGCGGGTCCCATGGACGCTTATCAGGCTCTGATTCTGCTCGCGGCGCATTCGGCCCGCCACACGGCGCAGATTCGCGAGGTCCAGGGGAACGCCGGCTATCCCAAGACAGCCGCCGCCGCGAGGTTCCTGGTGCTGTACGTGCTGGCTCACGTTAGATTGGACCAGCTAACGCCCCAGCAGATGGCCAAACTCCAGGAGCATGGCGCTTATCTGCAGGCACAGGCGGCACAGGGCGTGATCATCTGGGGCGGGCGGACTTTGGATCCGGTGCATCCGCACGGGTACGTGGAGATCCAAGCGGCGTCCGCGGCGGAGGCGAAAGCTTATGTCGATAACGATCCCGCAGTGAAGGCCGGGTTCTTCGACTGCACCGTGGAGGCATTCAGCGAAATACCGCACACCGCAAGGCCCCAGGTCGCGAGCCTGGAAGGCGAGAGAAGGTAGTCCGGACACCCCGCTGGGGCGAGGTGGAGATCTTCGACCCATTCCCGGGCTGCGCCCCGTGGGAGGCGCCATGCAGCTAAAATCGTAGTCGCTATGTCACACACCTTCGCCGCTTGTCTGCTTGTCATGCAGGCCGCGATGGGCTTCGCCGCTGCGGAAACCCATACCGTCACTCTGGAAGGCGCCAGCGCGGAACAGAAATGGACGCTCAAGGAACTGAGTCCCGACCTGCCCGCCGATTGGTCCGCCTACGATTACGTGGTGCTGGAGTTGCGTGCCTCTTCGCCGCAGCGATTCCAATTGGGTGTGGCTACTTTGGAACGACGCTCCAAGAGTCAGGAAATAGGCGACGCTGATCTTGTT
>OKRF01000334.1 GCA_900290315.1 Candidatus Sulfopaludibacter sp. SbA3
TCGGGATCAGCGGCGCTGAATAGCTGCCGGTGGCGTCCGTCGTGACCGTACGGACCACCTGGTTGCGGTCGGTGTTGGTGATAGAGACTTTCGCATTGGGCACGGCCGAGCCGGTCTGGTCGAGGACCGTACCTTCGATTGTGCCGGAAACGTCTTGAGCGAGGAGACCTGTCGCCAGACAGGCCGTAAAAATGCACAGCGACGCCAACTTTTTCATGTGTCCTCCAGGGCGGTACACGCGTTAAAAGACCTTGTTGCAATTTTACAAGATTATGTCATTCTAAACATAGGATGTCAATAGCAGGTCCCCTGGACAAAGATCTGCCGCTGCCGCTGTACCATCAGCTCCAAGCCGTGCTGAAGGCGGAGATTGAATCGGGCAAATGGCGCCCCGACGAACAGCTCCCCAACGAAACCAAGCTCGCCGAACTTTACCGGGTCAGCAAGATCACGGTGCGGCAGGCTTTGCACGAACTGGCCGAACTCGGCTACATTCGCCGGGAGCACGGGCGCGGCACGTTCGTGGAACGGCGGAAGTTCGACGAAGGTCCGCGAGAATTAACGAGTTTTACGGAAGAAATGCGGCGTCACGAACTGGTGGCCAGCTCACGAGTGCTCTCGCAGCGGCGCGTGGAGGCCGATGCCAGGGTTGCGGATGCACTGCATCTGCCGGCGAAATCCACCGTGTTCGTGCTGAAACGTGTGCGCCTGGCTGCTGGCGAACCGATGAGCCTACAGACCGCGCATATTCCAGCGGCCTTTGTACCCGGGCTGGAGGTCACTGGAAACGTCTCACTCTACGAAGTTCTGCAAAGCCGCTATCATCTATACGCAGCGCGGGCGCGCGAGACTTATTTTGCGGCGGCGGCAGATTCTGTCGCAGCCAAACAACTCGGCATTCCGGCCGGCGCCCCGGTGTTCACCGTAGAGCGGGTGACGCTGCTGCCGAACGAGAAGCCGTTCGAGTTTGTGCAGTCGGTAGTCAGGGGCGATCGCTATTCCATCGTGCTGGACCTGGTGAAACACGATGGCGGAAATCGCGTGCTCACGCTCCGGTCGGCAGATCGCAAAAACAAGCTGGCGCCGTCAGGGGTCTAGAGGCCGTAGACGTTGGACCGCTTCGGTGAGTTCGACCTTGACATATAGATCCGCCAGCAGCAATTCGAAGTCGAGCGATGCGAGATGGATCGACTCCTCCAGGCTGCCGGCTGACGTGAGGAGCCACTGGTCTGCACCTTGCCGGGTGAAGCGATCCACATGGACCCGATCTGACGAGATCAGCAGATACTCGTGGAGCGACTCGATCGACCGGTACAATTCGAATTTGCGGATCCGGTCATACGATTCGGTGGATGGCGAGAGCACCTCCACGATCAGGGCGGGATTCAGCAAAGTGTCCTGGCGCTGGCCCATGAATTGAGGCTCACCGCAAAAAGCCACATAGTCCGGATACGTGTAAAGCCGACTGGCGCCGACTCGCACGCGCATATCGATGGCGTATCCCTCGCACTGCTTTGACAGGATGTGGTTCCCAACTACTCGCGCGAGGTTGGAAACCAGTTGATTGTGTGCCCGTCCGGCCCCTGCCATGGCGTACATTTCGCCTTGCCAGTACTCACTCCTGAATTCAGCGTTGCGCTCGATTTCGAGGTATTCTTCGGGCGTGAGGAGCGTCTTTGGCTGGGTAGACATAATTCCGTTCTAATGCGCGCCGGCTGTCTCTTCGACCGGCTGGAAAGGACTGATCAGATTGCCGCCGCCGTCGAAATCGAAATCGATCGTGGCTTCGATCTCCAGCAGCGGATTGGCGGCGATCTGCGCCCGCAGATTCTCGCTGAGCGCCAGGCGTCCCAGTTCCATGGTGTTGCGGATCCAGCCATAGGTCACTTCCGAGAGATCGAGTTTGCCGACCGTGGGAGCGATCCGCTGGATGCATTCCCGGTCGGTGGGGAAGTGAATCGGAGTTCGCACCGCGGCGGGGGTGTTGGCCGTCAGGGAATTGATATAGGTCGGCTCCCAATTGGTGCGATTGACCAGCCGGTCCGTCACCACGTCGGCCATTCCCAGACCCACGGCGCTGTTGTAGGTGAGGTCGCTGAGGTCACGGACGAAAATGCGGTTGAACCTGGGCGCGGTGTCCCACGGATTGTACTCGCCGTTGACGCCGCGATTGGCAACTTTGGTGTCCATGCCGGCGCCGGAGATGTTCTTGCCGATCTCATCGAGGATGAGGATATCGAGATCCATGGGGATACGCGCCATCCACGACTTCACCAGGGCCAGATTCTCCTCCTCGCGCTGCTCCATCATCTCCACGGGCACGGCATCGAGCTTGGCGGTATTGTGGTTGGCATCTTCCAGAATGGCCAGCCCGCCCAGGATCTTGCCGCTCTTCAGCACCTGGCGTCCCACGCTGCGAATCACGTGTTCCAGCCCCAGGTTGTAGGCATAGGAGTGGTAGCGCTGGGCGCCGGCGAACTTACCGAGGCCGATGGCCATCATCTTAAATAAGCCGCTCTCGATCTTGCCGGCGAAATCGGTGTGCCATTTCACGCGCCCCACCAGCATGACGCCGTCGGATTCGTAGGCCATCTTATCCATGAAGGCTTCGATGCCATCGGCGGTTTTGCCCAGCGAGACCACCTCCAACTGGCTGATGACGGGGCATCCCATGGTGGCTTCCACGATGCCGTAATGCGCCAGGACGTCGGCCTGTCCGGCGGCGGAGGCGGCGCCGTGGCTTCCCATGGCGGGAAAGAGGAAGGGGCGCATGCCCTGGTCTTTCCAGAACAGCACCACGTTCCGCACGATGGTGGCGATGCTGTGAATGCCGCGGCTGCCCACGCCGATGGCGACGCGCGCCCCGGGCTTCAGCTTGCCGGCGAAACTGGATGAGGCGAGTTGCAGGTGCACTTCGGCGGCGACATCGGAGATACGGCGATCGGGAAACTTCTGGCGCGCGACAATCAGGCGGGGAAATTGCATAACAGGACTATTTTAGCGGGAAAGCGGTCCTATGGAAAATCGCTCAGCCTGATGTGCGCGATTTAATGCAGCATGCAATAAATAACGCAGATCAGGCTGACGGATTTTCTTCAGCTCACGTTAGCGGCGTTGGCGCAGGCGACGAACACCGAGCAGTCCGAAAACTCCGGAAGCGAACGGCAGCAGGGTGCCTGGTTCCGGTACGGCGCTGCCTTGCTGCTCCGGTTGGCCGAAGGAATCCAACACCGGCGTGACAGTCGTGGTTCCGTCCGGGTTCAGTTGGAAAATTCCGGAACTGATGGGCGGATCGACGCATCCCGCGGAGCACCCACCTGTCGGGCCGGACGGGCCCGATGCGCCGGAGGTTTCGCTCGCTCCCCAAAATGCCGGGTCTGGACTGTACAACCCGCTGGGGCCTCCCGTTCCGGAACGGTCGATAGTCAACTGAAACTCAGCCATGGGATGCGGAGTCGCAGAATTCGGACTGGTCCCAAACCCCACTGCGCCCTTGAACTGGCCCGATGCGATATCGGGATCGCCAGGGAGTAGAGTCTCCCACGGCGAGCCTGGTCCGACGATGAAGTTCCCATTGCCATCGATAGGCGCGGTGATGCCGATCGGCTTTTCATAAATCGAAAGGTCAGGCTGGCTCGGGTCCGGTGGATTCAGTACAGCGCTGCTCGAGATACGTACCAGGTAATCGGTATCGTTGGGCACAACTTCGAAAAAGACATCGAAGAACGACGACGGCGTAGTTCCGCCCGTGTAGTCGTACATCAGATACAAGTTATTGTCCACTCCCACGCCCTGGTCGGCATAAAGAACGGCCTGCGGGAAGATGCTCTTTGAAACCGTGGAGCAACTCCACTCTCCGGGAGTGGTGAATGTCCCATCGGTAACGTGATCACAGCCCCCGCCGCCGCCCCCCACCGTTGAGCCACTGGCGAGTCCGGCCACCAATAAAGGCGACACCATGAGAGCAAGGTTCACAATTTTGCGGTATATCTGCATTGGTTATCCTTCCACGCCAGGGCCTTTCGCCGCAGCGCTGATGTTACTCACCGAGGATAATAGCCAAAGTAAGTGAGTTTTAAGAGTGCCAAATGCAGGCGTTAGTTGGATCGGGGTACTAGGACCTGCGTCAGGTTTTCAAGGGGGAAAGCTTCTCTTTGGGGACGAATTTCAGGGTGGCGATGGAAAGGTTGCAGCCCTTCCTTATGGAATGCCGCGGCGGTCTCGCGTAGCAGAGCGGTGAGCGCAGGCGGGGTCGCGGCTCAGATAGAAGAGCGATTGCCGCGCCTGACCGGCACAGACGGCCATTATGATAGTACCAACGGTATCAGTTCACGCATCAATTACGTAGGCCTGCGGGCCTGCTTGTACATTACACTGGATGAGGGGGACACGCCATCGGTGGCTACGACCACGCCTGCTAGCAAATCACAGATTTCCGCCGCGGGTCGATGGGCGGGATTGGAGCCGGAGGAACTGATCCGTGCTTTCCGCCTGATGCACACGTCGCGGCGGCTGGACGATCGCGAAGTAGCGCTCAAACGGCAGAGCCGCATCTTTTTCCAGATCAGCTGCGCGGGGCATGAGGCGGTACAGGTGGCCGCCGGCATGGCGCTGCGCTCGGGCCACGACTGGTTCTACCTTTATTACCGCGACCGCGCCCTTTGCCTCGCCCTGGGAGTGACTCCGCACGAAATGTTGCAGCAGGCGGTGGGCGCGGCGGAAGATCCGGCTTCGGGCGGACGGCAGATGCCGTCGCACTGGGGCCATCGCGCTTACAACCTCGTCAGCGGATCCTCGCCGACCGGGACGCAATACCTGCAGGCTGTAGGCTGCGCGGAGGCGTCGCGGTACCTGAATTCCAAGAGCGATGAGATTACCCTGGTCACTTCCGGTGAAGGGGCCACGAGCGAAGCGAGGACAATGGCTACGCCATCAGCGTGCCGGTGGAAGTCCAGACGGCGGGCGGCAAGATCGGAACGCTGGTCTCGGGCTTCCCGGATCTGCACCGGCAGGAGGTGGACGGCACCGATTTTCTGGCGTCGTATCGTGCCATGAAGGAGGCTGAGGCCTGGTGCCGCGAAGGGCGGGGTCCGGCACTGGTACATGCGCGCGTGACGCGCCCGTATTCGCATTCCCTTTCCGACAATGAGCGCATGTACAAGACTCCAGCCGAACGGAAAGAGGAGGCGGAGCGCGATCCGGTGGTGGGCTTCCCGCAGTTTCTGATGGAAGAGGGCGTAATTGACCGCCACATGCTGCAGCGCATCACCCATGAAGTGGACGAGGAAGTGCATCGCGCCACTCAGCAGGCGCTGCACGATCTGCCGCCGGCGCCCGAGACGGCGCTGCGCCATCTGTATTCGGAGAGCATCTCGCTGCGCCATCTGTATTCGGAGAGCATCGACCCCACGAGTGAGGCCTTCTCCACACCGGCCCGTTTGCAAGGCCCGCCGATGACCATGGTGGATCTGCTGAACGCCACGCTGCGCGAAGAGATGCGCCGCAATCCGCAGATGGTGGTGTTTGGAGAGGACGTGGCCGATTGCAGCCGCGAGGGGAACCTGGCAGAGGTGAAGGGCAAGGGCGGCGTTTTCAAGGTGACGGCCGGGCTGCAGATTGAATTCGGATCGCGCCGCAGCTTCAACACTCCCATTGCCGAGGCGGCTATCACCGGCCGAGCCATCGGCATGGCCACCCGCGGACTTAAGCCGGTGGCAGAGATTCAATTCTTCGACTATATCTGGCCCGCGATGATGCAGCTTCGCGATGAGCTGGCCACCATGCGGTGGCGCAGCAACGGCAGCTTTGCCTGCCCCGCGGTGATCCGTGTGCCGATCGGCGGATATTTGAACGGCGGCGCCATCTATCACAGCCAGTGTGGCGAGGTGCTGTTCACGCACATTCCCGGGCTGCGGGTGGTGATGCCTTCGAATGCGCTGGATGCGTGCGGACTGCTGCGCACAGCCATCCGCTGCGACGATCCAGTGCTGTTCCTGGAGCACAAGCGCCTGTATCGCGAGCCGTACAATCGCTCGCCCCATCCCGGCGACGATTTCATGATTCCGTTCGGACGCGCCAAAGTGGTGAAGCCCGGGCAGAACCTCACCGTAATCACTTACGGCGCGTTGGTACAGAAGGGGCTGCTGGCGGCCACCCAGGTGGAGAAGCGGAATCCCCGCGCCAGCATCGAGATTCTGGACCTGCGCACCCTGGCGCCGTACGATTGGGATGCAATTCGCGACTCGGTGGAGAAGACCAGCCGGGTGATGGTGGCCCACGAAGATATGTTGTCGTTCGGTTACGGCGCGGAAATCGCGGCACGCATCGCGGGCGAGTTATTCGATCGCCTGGACGCGCCGGTGGGCCGCGTGGGCGCGCTGGACACCTGGGTGGGATACCATCCCCAACTGGAGACGGCTATTCTGCCGCAGACCGAGAGTCTGGCTGCTGAGATGGATCGCCTGCTGGCGTGGTAGGGCTCGCCTGGCACGAAGAAGACAGGGTCGAAGAACAGGGGCCGGGGGCCAGGGGCATAGGCGTTAAAATAAGGCTGGACTCTTTGGCAGGGGTGATTTATTCTGCTTTTGTGAATCTGTCTTTGCTGCATGCCGATTCTGAGTGGCAGTTTCTGCGGACACTGTTGCCTGCCGATTTGGATCTGACAGCCTACCAGACTGGCGCATTGAAGCGCTGCCGCAACATTGATAATGCGGAAAGCTTGGTGCGGATTGCGCTGGCCTACGCGGTCTCGGATCTATCGTTGAAGGATGTGGCTGCGTGGAGCCACGCGATGGGTTTGGCCGAGATCACGGGCCCCGGCGTATTTTATCGATTGCGGGAAGCTGAGGACTGGCTTGCCGTTTTGCTTGGTCAGTCATTGGAGCAAGCATTCGGGACGGATGTGCGCGTGCGCGGNNAGATGCCACGGTGGTGCATGGTCCGGGAGCCACAGGGACGGAGTGGCGAGCACATATTATGGTGGAGCCGGTCAGCGGCAAGTTCACCACCGTAGAAGTGACCGATGCCCATGGAGGGGAAAGCTACGGCCGTTATCCTTTGGAACCCGGCGAAGTCGTTTTGGGGGATTGTGCGTACGCCACGGCGCGTGGCATTTTAAAGGTTCATCAGGCCGGGGCATACGTGCTGGCGCGTCTGAATCCACATAGTTTGAGGGTTTGTAACGAAGAGCGCCAGCGCATCGTTCTCCTGGAGCAGAAAGACCAGGTTCCGGCCACTGGGTGGGAGGAGTGGAACATTCTTGTCCCCATCCCCCCAGACAGCTACAATTCCCGCACCGACAAAGGCTGGTCGCTCCGCCAAGCCAAGGACTGGGTTCCGGCTCGCGTGGTCGCCGGGCGAACCCGTGATGGAGACGTTATCTGGGTGATCACCACCGCTCCTGCTGGTGTGATCGCATCTTCCGCCGCCACCGATCTGTATCGCCTACGCTGGCAAGTCGAATTGTTTTTCAAACGCCTGAAATCCTTGCTGCACTTGGACACCATGCCTTCGCGCCAGGGACCTACAGCCAAAAGTTGGATGCTCAGTCGCTTATTGGCCGCCGCTTTGGCTCAACGGTTAACCTCCCCCTCAGGCCCACTTTCCCCCTGGGGCTACGAAATCAGTAAGGCCCGGCTATCAAAATAGCACCTGGTCGAGATTTCGAATGTCCCTGTGGGCGCTGAGGCGAGGTGTGCTCGGCTCAGGAGCCTGGGTAATGGCGCAGAGCGAGGATGCCCTCGCCCGACTCCAAAACTCACCACGCAGGCGGTGTCCGGCAGTCGTCGCCGCTACATCCACATCTTCGATTTAAGATGAGTGTCTCTTATTTTAACGCCTATGGGGGCCAGAGGTGTGGGGCCGGGGTTGTGTGCGGCTCGCTTCGCTCGCCGTACCGGCGACAAGATCGCCGGCGCTACCAACGATCGTCTGTCGCACTGGCGATATAATCTACCTATGTCCGAAACTGAAGTTCCTCGTCGAGCGTTTCTTCGCGGTGTGACGGCAAGTGCGGCGCTGTCCTATTCGCGAGTGTATGGGGCCAACGATCGCATCCAACTGGGGCTGATCGGCTGCGGCGAACGCGGCCGGTACGACATGGGGAACTTTGTCAAAACGGGCAAGGTGGATGTGGTGGCGTTGTGCGATATCTGGGCCGCCAATATCGAGAAGGCCAAGGAGCCGGCAGCCAATCCTAACCTCAAGACGTTTGGCGACCATCGTAAGCTGCTGGACATGAAAGAGGTGGATGTGGCGTTGATCGGCGTGCCCGATCACTGGCACGCGCCCATCGCCATCGATGCGTTGAATGCCGGCAAGGATGTGTACGTCGAAAAGCCCCTGACGCTGAAGATTGAAGAAGGGCCGGCCATCGTCAAGGCCGCGCGGGTGAACAATCGCGTCTGCCAGGTGGGGATGCAGCAGCGCAGCGGGAAACATTACCTGGAAGCCAAGCGCGAGTACATGGACACCGGCAAGCTGGGCAAGATCACCCTGGCGCGGACCTGGTGGCACGGCAACGGCTACCACCTGCGCAAAGCGCCGGCCTCCATTCAGACCAAGCCCAGCGATCTGGATTGGGCCCGATTCCTGGGTCCCCTGAAGTGGCGCGATTGGGACCCGCAACAGTATTGGAACTGGCGCGCGTACCTGGATTTCGGCGGCGGCCAGGTCACGGACCTGTTCACGCATTGGATCGACGTGGTGCACATGTTCATGGGGAAAGACATCCCCACCGCCGGCATGGCTGCTGGGGGCGTCTATAACTATAAGGACGGCCGCACCGCTCCCGATACCATCAACGTGCTGCTGGAGTATCCCTCGGAATTTACGGCAACCTTTGAGGCCACGTTGGTGCCCGGAATCACCGGGGAAGGCGTGGAGTTCGCAGGCACGCAGGGCCGCCTGTTGATCGACCGCCAGCATTACGAGTTCCGCCCCGTGGGGCGCAACGCGCAACCCGTCACAGTGAAGGTGTCCGGCAGCATTGACATGGACCACGTGGAGAATTTCCTGGCCTGCGTGCACTCGCGTGAGAAGCCTAACGGCGACGTGCTGGTGGGCCATCGTTCGGCCCAGGCTTCGCACCTGGGTAATATTTCTTACATGCAGAAGCGGCGCATCGATTTCGACCCGGTGCGGGAAGAAATTCTGCCGTTCTAGCGCCTTGCTATAATTGAAGATTCAAGTTCAATCCTACTGAGGAGTTTCATGATTTCAGCAACACAGTTGCGTCCGGGAATGGTGATCAAGTTCAACAACGAACTGTACTCGGTCTTCAGCATGACCCACCGCACGCCGGGCAATCTTCGCGGCTTTGTGCAAGCCCGTATGCGGGGCTTGAAAAACGGCACGATGATCGAGCACCGCTTCTCTTCCGAAGACAAAGTCGAAAAGGCCATGCTGGATGAGCAGGAGATGGAGTACCTGTACGACGATGGCGAGTACTTCTACTTCATGAACACCGAAACCTACGAGCAGATGCACCTGATGAAGGACCTGCTGGGCGACGCGGTGAATTATCTGATCCCGCAGTTGAAGCTCAAGGTGGAGTTCTACGAAGGCAAACCCCTGGGCGTGGAGCTGCCTGCCACGGTGGATATGACGGTGGTGGAGACGGAGCCAGGTCTGAAAGGCGCCACGGTATCCAATGTGACCAAGCCGGCCAAGATGGAGACGGGCCTGGTTGTGCAGGTACCTCCCTTCATTACGGAAGGCGAAAAGATCCGCGTCAATACGGCGGAAGGCACGTACCAGGAGCGAGCTTAGCAGGATAGGCCGCGGAGCGCAAGCTCCAGTTCCTCTTCTTCCTCCGCCAAAACCGTCCGCAAGTCGACCGTGAGAGCTTCGTTTTCGATGCGGGCGATGACAGGCGGAGCACCTCGGCGAAGCTTCCGTTCGGACTCTACTACGTTGGCGCATTCGATGGCGATGAGCCAGGTGGGGATGGATTGCCCGGGGCGGGTAACTCCGGCAGCCGCGCCAGCAGCGCTTCGGCGCGCGCGCGAATCTCCGTCGCGGGCTGGCGGATCATGGCCAGTGCAGGTATCGCCTCCCAGCGCTCGAGTAGCAGATGGCGAAGCGTGGTCTCCAGCGACTGATAGATCATCTTATCGAGCCGCAGCGCGCGAAACAGGGGATTGCGGCGCAGGCGCGCCACAAGTTCCGGCTTGCCCGCCAGGATACCTGCCTGGGGGCCACCCAGGAGTTTGTCGCCGCTGAAGGAGACCAGGCCGGCGCCGGCCTGGAGGCTGTCGGACACCAGCGGCTCGTCGATTCCGAAAGGCGAGAGGTCCACCACGCAGCCGCTTCCCAGGTCCTCGTAAACCGGCAGACTCCGCTCGCGGCCGAGCCAGACTCCGCTCGCGGCCGAGCGCGGCCAGTTCCCGCAATTCGGGACGGGCGGTGAAACCGGTGATGCGGAAATTGCTGGGATGCACGCGAAAGAGCAGGCGCGTGTGTTGGTTGATGGCATCGCGATAATCCTCGATGCGCGTGCGGTTGGTGGTGCCGACTTCGCGCACCGTGGCGCCGGAGCGGGACATGATGTCGGGAATGCGGAATCCGTCACCGATTTCGATGAGTTCGCCGCGTGAGACCACCACCTCGCCGCCGGATGCCAGTTCGTGGAGGGCCAGGAACACGGCGGCCGCATTATTGTTGACTGCAATACCGGGTGCGCCGATGAGGCGCTCGATGAGGGGTGCGGCGTGGGTATCGCGCTTGCCGCGGCGGCCGCGCTCCAGGTCGTATTCCAAATTGGAATAACCGCGCAGCATTTCCATGGCGGGCAGGGGAGCGCGCCCGAGATTGGTGTGCAGCACCACCCCCGTGGCATTGATGACGCGCCGCAGGGCCGGTCTTTCCAGAGCTTCCAGCGCCTGGCAGATCCGCGTCTCGGGTGTCAGTTCGCGAGTCCGCCCGCTCAGGATTTCCGCGCGCGCGTCATCCAGGGCGCGCCGCGTCTCGGCGACGATCAGGGCTCGCGGGAATCGCGTCAAGGAGCCGGAAAGACGCTCGAGCACTTCATGCACGGAAGGCAGGGCGCGCAGTTTTTCGGTTTCGTTCACGAATTCGATGGTACGCGGCCCACAAGGGAATATCAAACTACGGGCGCGCAATGGTATACTGGTGTTCGCATTCNNCTGGCTAGAGCGCCTGGTTCGGGACCAGGAGGTCGGTGGTTCGAATCCACTCGCCCCGACCAAGAATCCTTTTACATTTCAAATAGATACGGCGGTTGGTTGGAGACCAAAATCTCTGAGCGCAGCTCGAATTGGATTCGGCGCAAGGCCATCCTGGAGAGCGCGGAGCCGTACTTTGATGCGTGATAAGATCCAGATAGGTACCGTATGCGAGCTATCGGCATAGTGGGCGAAATCGACGACGACCACAAGATCCGCGCGGAAGCACCGCGCGACCTGCCGCCCGGGCGTGTCCAGTTGATTGTCGTCCGGCCGGATGAAGACGAGGCCGGTGCCTTTTGGCCCTGGGACGTGTCGCAGGCTTGGAGCGACGAGTTGAGCGACGTGCGGCAGGACCTTTACACTTTGGCGGATGGCCAACCCGTAGATGCATCCCGGTGAGATTTGCCTCGCGAGTTTTCCGTTTGGCGACACGGCGGGAATGAAGTTGCGGCCAGTGCTTCTGCTGGCGGGGCCGCTGGGGCCCATCCCCGAGGTGCTGGTTGCATACATCTCCTCAGTTTTACCGACAGCCATGATGCCCTCCGATTTGGTTCTGGACCCGGCGAAACCTGAGTTCCGTTCGACAAATCTGAAGACCGCGTCCGTGCTCCGATTGCACAAACTGGCCACCATTCATGCCTCGATGATCGCGCGTCATCTGGGCGCCTTGCCACAGTCTCAGAAAACAACCGTGGCTGCGAAGTTGCGCGATCTGCTGGCCGCTTGGTGACGCAAGAATCGAAGTTCGGGTTCTCGAGTGGGGCTGCGTCGCTTGGGGTTGAGTAGCCGGTCACCAAAATAGTCCCTTCAGCTGCCGTTCGCCGTGAAGTAGGCGTGAACTAGATCCGTTTTTGCGCCTTCCCCGCCGTTCAACGAGTCCCTGATCCCCGCCGATGTCCCGGGCGCTCCGAATTGCCATCCGTGGCCGGCTATCGGGCAGGCGAGATCCAAGAGTATTGCCACCCGACAGTGATCGTCCGGTAGGCGCCACCGATAGTCACATAGGCACCCTGGCTGTAACTAAGTTTCACTGACTGATGCCGGTTGAACGGGACGGACATCGTTCCGCCGACTCTTGAGTCCCGTTGCTCGTCCTGCTTCTCCACACCGTTGACAGTGGAGCGTCCGCCGGCCCAAAAATTCCAATCGAGGGACATCCAAAGGCGTGGCTTCAGGTAGTATCCCAGGTGGTTCTCGACAGCGCCGACCGGCGACTGGGTCCGCAGGCTGTTGCCGGGATAGTATGCGTGGTTCGCCGTGAAGAACCATGCTCCTGCATACCAATCGACCGCCCAACGCCGCCAGCGTTTGGAAATTCCTATTTCCGGTTTGAAGCCCCAGCGGTTGGCACCGGTGTTGATCGCGCGAGCCGGGTCGTACTGGCCGTTTGGGATCACTAAGGTGACGCTGGCGCCGATGAGGCGTTTCTCCTGCCACTTTAGATATTCCCCGACATGCATCGCAGGACCTCCATTTAGATTCACCGAGAACCGAATGCGTGCGTCGCCCAGACCAGACCGGTATGCCTCCCGATCAGAGCCGGCCACAGTACCCGTGAAGTTGCCCACGGCATAGGGAAGCACGGCGGTAAAGTTGGCAGAGCGCCCCAGCAGACTGAACGATTGGTAATAGCCGAGCGTAGGCACCTCGAACACGCCTTTGGCATCCTCGATAGGTTCCGTGGGATCGATCAGTATCTGGCCACGGCTGAATGAAGTGGAAAGAATCACCGCGTGAGACCCCGTCGGAGTGATCAGATAGGCGCGAGGGGTCAGGTCTTGGGGGTGCAGAGGTGCTCTAAGCCCGGCAAGGGCCACCAGCAATACCGTACGTGTCGAGTCTTTCAAACCCACTGTACAGTGGATGCCTGATTCCAGAAGCCCGTTCTAGAACTTCTGCCAATCTTGGATTCACGCTATTTCACCAGCGCCGGCTCGTCCTCGTCGATTTCCTGTCCGCCCACTTGTTCCCTGACCAGGCGGGTTTGTAGCCGTTCGCGTTGAGTTTCCAACACGTTCTTCGCGTCGAAACCATGAAAGATGTCGATCAGCACGGAAACCAAGCCGGTCCAGCCAGTCTGGTGGCTGGCTCCCAGCCCCGCTCCGTTGTCGCCGTGGAAGTACTCGTAGAAAAGGATCAGATCGCGCCAGTGCGGATCTTCCTGGAACTTGGTAGTCCCACCGTCGACCGGACGCCGGCCATTTGCGTCGCGCAGGAAGATTCCGGCCAGACGGCGATGGATCTCGTCCGCTACCTCGAACAGCGTCATGTACCGCCCGGATCCTGTCGGGTTTCTCGTGCGATGCAGGCACATAAACTAAATCCCGCTGTTTCAGGCCTGCATCTTGTCGCCGGACGAGCGAAAAAGCGATGCCGGCGTTTGCTCGACAGCTCAGGCTGCCGGGGATCTGGTTTGCTCGCCGAAGAGAGGAACCATGAGACGATCCGCGATGTACTTCATTGCCGGTTGCCTGACTGTTTTGGTAGCCGGGGCTCAAACCGGCGCACAGGGCCAAAGCCCTGAGGATCTTCGCCGCCAGCTCGACGAATTGCGGGCACAAATGGCAGCCCAAACGAAAAGGATCAACGCGCTTCAGGCTGAACTCGACGAAATTGGATTTGAGAAGCCTGTGGCCGCGCCGAAGCCAGTGGCGCCCGCCGCGGCCGATCAGCAGGCCGCGGTGCCTCCTGCTGTCCCCACGCAACAGGTGGGCGAGGCCACCAGCGACTACCAGACCTTTTCGCTGGACCAGGAAGCGGCCGCGCGCTTCAACAACGCTCCACTGGATCCCAAGTTCCCTGGCTTCTTCCGGCTGCCAGGCACGGACACCTTCCTGAAGATTGGCGGATACTTCAAGACCGACTTTATCTATGACGGCAAGCCCGCGGGCGACCCGGAGCGGTTCATTCCCTCCAGTTTCCCCACGGGAATGCCAGGGGTGAACAACACCATCGTGTCGATCCGCCCCACTCGCATGAATTNNAGTGGAAGCCGATCTGTTCGGCTCGAACTCTACCACGCCGCGTTTGCGGCACGCCTACACACAGGCGAAGAACTTTCTGATCGGGCAAACCTTCTCCAACTTTCAGGATCCCGATGCCGGACCGGATCAACTCGACTTTCAGGGTCCCAATGGCCAGGTCAGCCTCCGCAATCCGCAATTCCGCTACACCGTCGCGCTGGCAAAGAAGACCAGCATGAGCTTCGCAGTGGAGAAGGCCAGTTCCGACGTGGCATTCAAGACTCCGGAATTCAGCGCGCTACCAAATAGTCCCGGCCCCGACGGCACGGTGAAATTCCGCCAGGAAACCAGCCGCGGGCACATACAGGTTGCCGGGTTATTCCGTGCCGTATCGGCATACTTGCCCAACGGGAAGAGCGATTCCGTTCTCGGTTGGGGAGTGATGGTGGCGGGTGCCCAAAAGATCGTCGGTAAAGACACCCTGACTTATCAGGCCGCTTACGGTGCGGGAATGGAACGATATCTGAACGATTCCTCCGGCCTGGGCATTGACGCCGCGGTGGTCAGTTCCTACCAGCCATGGTTGCGAGCCCTGCCGGAAGTGGGAACCTACTTTGGTTATCAGCACTACTGGGCGCCGAAGGTTCGTTCGTCCGTAATCTACGGCTTTGTGCAGATCAACAACACGGCCTATCAGCCAGGTTCGACGTATCACAAGAGCGATTACATGGCCAGCAATCTCATATGGAACCCTTTTGGAACGCTGAATGTGGGGACGGAATTCCTTTACGGATGGGTGATCAACAGGGATAACTCCTCTCGCAACGCTCCTCGAATCATGTTCAGTGCGAAATACGATTTGAATTTCGTAAAGAGGCCGGAATAAAGGAGAAAGTCGAAAACTATGAGCACAACGATCTTAGAAACTCCACGGGTGGACGCCTTTTTCACAGTGGCGGAGGCGCGGAGCGACCGCTGGCGCACACTCGTAAATGCGGCGAATCTATGGCAGGCATCGGCCTCCGATCATCTGCCGGAGAGAGAGCTGGACCGTACCGCGGTGGCTGCCTGTCTCGCGGAACTCCGGCAGTGGGAGGACTTTTTCGCGTACCCCGGCGGCGCACTGCTTCGAAAGGTGGATGACCGGATTGCTTCCGGTGACGCGACCGGCACGGCGCGGCTGATCCAGCAGATCGGCGCCGCGGTCTCGTCGCACTCTTATCGCGGCAACGCCGGAGATTGGGAGGCGGGAGACGATTCGCCCAACGTGGTGGGGGAGATGGTGAAAGGTCTCGGCCAGGAGGGTGCGCCATACAAGCCTTATTTTGAGGTGCTGATTGTGGGCCCGGGTGGTCCGGCAGCGCGCGCCCAGACGGTCCAGGAACTGCGCAAGCTGCGCCGGCAGCAGGATCGATTCATTTACGAGCCCGTTGTTGTGGGAAGTTTCGAGGACGCGGTTCTGGGAGCTATTCTCAACGGCAGCGTGCAAGCCGTGGTGATCTACGATTCCATTCCGTTCGCCTCGATTCACAACAGCCCGGTGTTGCGACAGGTCCTGACAGACCACCTCGGTGCGGCTGCCATCAAGAAGGGAACCGCGGACTATGGACTGATGCTCGCCCGGGCGTTGAAGCTCATCCGCCCCGAACTGG
Organism: Candidatus Sulfopaludibacter sp. SbA3; assembly: GCA_900290315.1. Lineage (GTDB taxonomy): Bacteria > Acidobacteriota > Terriglobia > Bryobacterales > Bryobacteraceae > Sulfopaludibacter. The sequence continues at coordinate 15,802 of OKRF01000334.1, forward strand.
ACCTTTACCTGTTGAGCGACCGTGACGTGGAAAAGACGGCGGGGGATGCGGCCGCGGGCTGCATCCGGCGGGTCTTCTACCAGGTCGAAGAGCCCCTGGAACTCCATCTCAGCATTCTGGACGGAGTCCTGGACCGGTTTGCGACACCGTATTTCGACAATCTTCAGAAGTACGCCCAACGTCCGATCGGAACATTCCATGCCCTTCCCATTGCGCGCGGCAAGTCGATCTTCAAATCGAACTGGATCCGCGATATGGGCGCGTTTTACGGTGTGAACCTGTTCCTGGCGGAATCTTCCGCCACCTCGGGCGGGCTCGACAGCCTGTTGGAGCCGACCGGCAACATCAAAGTCGCGCAAGATAAAGCTGCACGGGCATTCGGCGCGGACCACGTGTTCTTCGTGACCAACGGCACTTCGACGTCGAACAAGATGGTGGAGCAGGCGCTGCTCAAGCCTGGGGATATCGCCATGGTCGACCGCAATTGCCACAAGTCGCACCACTACGGGATGGTCATTTCCGGGGCCCTACCGCTGTATGTCGAGGCATTTCCCCTTACCAGATACTCGATGTATGGCGCCGTGCCGCTGCGCAGCATCAAGAAAGCGCTGTTCGATCTGAAGAAGGCAGGAAAGCTGGATCGCGCGCGCATGCTCGTGCTCACGAATTGCACGTTCGACGGCCACATCTATAACGTCGAGCGGGTTATGGAGGAGTGCCTCGCGATCAAACCGGACCTGATCTTCTTGTGGGACGAGGCGTGGTTCGGCTTCGCCCGCTTCAGCCCGTACTACCGGCGGCGGACCGCGATGGGAGCAGCGGCCATTCTGGAGCAGAAGTTCAAGGACCCGAACTACCGTGCCGCATACCAGGCGCAAGCCGTGGCGTATGGCTCGGATTTGGATCCAACTGACGAATCCCTTCTGGACATACCGCTGCTGGCGAATCCGGACACAGTCCGGCTCCGGGTCTATCAAACCAACTCCACACATAAATCGATGTCTGCTCTGCGGCAGGGATCAATGGTCCTGGTGAAGGATGTGGACTACGCCAAGGTCGAAGAGCAGTTCCACGAAGCGGTGTTCACGCACGCGTCCACATCGCCCAACCTGCAGATCATTGCGTCCCTGGACCTGGCTCGCCGGCAGATGGAACTGGAAGGCTACGAACTGGTCAACCGCGCCATCCAACTGGCGCTCGACATCCGGCGCGAAGTGAATTCGCATCCGCTGATCTCCCAGTATTTCCGCGTCCTCGGCGCAGATGACATGATTCCCGCACAGTTCCGGAAATCCGGATTCGTGGACTACCTCACGCCGGGGAACAACTGGGCCGCGTCGGTGCGCGCGCTGCGCGAGGACGAGTTCGCTCTGGATGTCACACGCCTGACACTGGTCTGCGGCTCGGCCGGCTTCGACGGCACGCAGTTCAAGAACCTGCTGGCGGCGGATTATGACATACAGCTCAACAAAACATCGCGCAACAGCGTGCTGCTCCAGACCAACATCAACAACACCAGAAGCGACGTTGCGAATCTGATCAAAGTGCTGGCCGATATTTCGCGTGACATCGAAAACCGGCTGGCTCGTGGCGGAGAGGCCGAACGCCAGGCATTCGCGGCGCGGGTGACGAACCTGATGGAAAATGTGCCCGATCTGCCGGACTTCAGCTACTTCCACAGCAGCTTCCGGGAGGACCCTGCGAGTATCACCAGCGAGGGCGCCATGCGCACCGCCTTCTTCTGCGCGTATCGCGAAGAGGATTGTGAGCACGTCAAGCTGGCGAGTCCGGAAATCGACAAACGCCTGAAGGATGGGCCGGAACTGGTCTCGGCGAATTTTGTGATTCCTTATCCACCGGGTTTCCCGATCATGGTACCCGGCCAGGTGATCACGGCCGACACGATCGACTTCATGCGCAAACTCGACGTCAAGGAAATTCACGGGTATAACGCATCCCTTGGATTGAAGCTGTTGAAGACATCGGTTCTCGATAAGTCGTAGTTCACTACCGCGGGGAACGGGTTGTGCGGGTGCTCAGCCCAAATGACCTGTTCCCCCCGCTTTTTCGACGGGATTCCTGGGGGGCTACGCCGTATCGGGCTTGCGGCTCACGGTATTCGGATCGTTCGCCCAGGCGCTGGCAAAGTAGCGGGTCCGGAGTGAACCTGGAGGTTTCGCGGTGAACTGGNNCCCTGATCGGCAGAGTCAAACTGGGTAGCGTGGGTCTTGGAACAGTGACAGGCGCGCTCTTCGCCGGTCTGCTGGTCGGCCAGTTGGACATTCTGGTTGCCGGAGTCACCAAGGCAGTCCTGTATCTCCTGTTCCTGCTTGGGAACGGCTATTCGATTGGACCGCAGTTCTTCCGATCTCTCAAGGGGGAGGGAATTCGCTACCTCACGCTGGCCGTTTTTCAATGCGTTGCCGGACTTATCGGCGCCGTGGTCATGGCCCGGCTGCTTCATTTGGATGTTGGTCTGGCGGCGGGCCTCCTGTCTGGCGCTTTGACCCAGTCCCCGGCGATCGGTACAGCCAGCGAGACTATCTCTGCTTTGCCCTTGCCAGAGGCCCAGCGGACGCTCCTGGTTGCTCATGTCGCCATCGCCGACGCCCTCACCTACCTATTTGGCACCGCGGGCACAATCTGGTTTCTCAGTTTATTCGCCCCGAAAATGCTGCGGATCAATCTCGCGGGCGAGGCCAAGAAGCTGGAGGCCGAATTGCACATCGACGGGTTGCGATCCGGGCTGCTTTCGACTTACACTCCTTTTGCCCTGCGCGCTTACTGTGTCCGCAGTCCGAAACTCACAGGCCAGCAGGTACACGATTTCGAAGCCGCCTTTCCCGGCAAGCGTTTCTATGTGGAGCAGTTGCGCCGCGGCTCCCAGATCATGGACCCAACCGACAAAATGACGTTGGCGCAAGGAGATGTTCTGGCTCTGAGTGGCCGGCGGGCGGTGGTCATGGAAGCGGGCCAAACCGTCGGCGAGGAGGTTGACGACCGGGAGTTGTTGGATATGCCGGGCATGGCCAAGACCGTGACGGTAGCAAGCAAGGCGGTCATCGGCAAGCCTTTGGAGGAACTCGCGCAATTACGGGAGGCTCGCGGAGTCTACTTGCGGAGGATCCGGCGCCTGGGGCTGGAGATTCCAATCCTGCCGGGCACCACGCTTAATCGTGGCGACGAGGTAGATCTGCTTGGGACAGAAGCCGCCATGAAACGGTTTATCGGCATGATCGGCATGCCACACAAGTCGGACGCCGCCACGGATCTTGCCGCGGTCGGCATCGCCATTTTTGTGGGGGGGATGATTGGCGTGCCGTTCCTGGTCGTCCATGGATTCCGGCTGAGCCTCGGAACCGCCGTGGGAGCACTGGTAATGGGGATTCTTCTTGGTTGGCTCCATGCCGTTCGGCCGACGTTCGGACGTATCCCGGAAGCCGCGAGTTCCCTCATGATCTCGCTCGGGCTGGCCGCCTTCGTGGGCATGAACGGGATGCAAGCGGGCACCCACTTTATTGGGGCATTCAAAGCACAGGGAGTACCCTTGCTCCTGGGCGGGGTGGTCGTGACGCTATTCCCGCTGGTCTGCTCGGTATTTTTTGGCCGGTACGTCCTAAAGTTAAATCCGGTTCTACTGCTGGGGGCTTGCGCGGGCGCGCAGACTGTCACCGCGGCCATGGCGGAGGTGCAGGAAAAATCGGGCAGCCGAACCCCCGTTCTCGGCTACACGGTCCCCTACGCAATCGGAAATATCCTGCTCACCATCTGGGGTTCCATCATCGTAACGCTGCTCGCATCCTGAAGCCCTTATTGCAGGAACCTCACTCGCCCCGTAGAAATCTCGTAAACGGCTCCGGCCAGTTTCATCCGGCCTTCGGCAAGCCGCGCACGCCCTTCCGGGGTGTCGAGAATCTGAGCGACCGTCCAGCGCACGTTGTCTTCCACGGCCTGCGCGAGTTGCGTGTCCGCATCGGCCCGGCGATCCACCATGGACATCGCGGGGAGCAGGCCATCGACCAGTATCTGAATCCGGGAGTGTTGACGGGTTCCGTTGAGTTTCGTCTGCAGGGCGGCTTGGACCGCCCCGCATTTTTCGTGCCCGAGCACGACAAGCAGGGGCGTATGCAAATGGACGCAGGCGTACTGCAGGCTGCCTGCCACCTCCGGGGAGATTGAGTTTCCGGCTACCCGCACAACGAACAGGTCGCCCAGGTGAGCACCGAAGATCAGCTCTGGTGGAACCCGGGAATCGCTACAACCAAGAATCGTCGCATAGGGGTGCTGGCCTCTGGCAAGCTCGTTCAGGACCTCGCGCTGCATTGAGGGAAAACGCAACTCACCGCCAACAAAATTGGCGTTGCCGTCGATCAGCCGCTGCAGCGCTTCGTCGGCGGAGATTTGTTGCCGTGAATAGCTTTTGGGCGTCATGGTTGCCGGCTCTTTCCAGGGCGATCGTGGTGAATCCTACTCGCGGGAGCTCTAGTCGTCGAATGACCGAGTTCGATACCACGGCACTTTCCTTTCGTCAGGCGGAACTTCGTAGTGAATACACTCGCGTCCGGGTGCTTCTGGGCGTGCTCGGCAGTCTGCTGATCCTGGTTTTGATCCGCGGGATTGCCTCGCTAGCCGAAGGCCGCCTTGGCGGTGTCTGGCGATTCGTCCTGGCGTTGGCTCTGATGGCAGGGTATGAATCCGCATGGCTGAGGTTCGTCGGGCAAGCGATTGGTTCCAGCGGAATGGTTTCAGACGCCGCTTGGAAAAGCAGCGTCCTCGTAGAGTCACTGTTGCCGACCGTTGCTCTGCTGTTACAGATCCACACGCCTTTGATTGGTCCGCAGAGGGCTCTGACATCTCCGGTCGTACTGGCCTATATCCTCTTGACGATGTTGTCCACTCTGCATCTGGACCCCGGACTGTCCCGTTTGTCCGGGGTCGTTTCAGCGGCTGGCTACGTAGCGGTTGCCATCTACGCCTTTCTCCGTTTTCCGGAAGCGGTTGCCGGCGGGAGGTTCCTGGCGTTCGGTACATCCTTCTCCTGTGCTGCGCTTCTGCTTCTCAGCGGATTCGCCGCGGGGGCGATAGCCCATCAGATCCGCCTGCATGTAATTGCCGCGCTGCGCGAAGCGGAGAGCCGCGCCAAGACATCCCACGACCTCGAGATCGCCCGATCGATTCAACAGGGGCTCCTCCCCAAGGCGCCCCCCCGAATCGGTGGCTTTGACATAGCCGGATGGAACAAGCCCGCCGACGAGACCGGAGGCGATTACTTCGATTGGCAGCAACTGCCCGATGGGCACGTCGCGTTCACGATTGCAGATGTCACGGGACATGGGATCGGGCCGGCGCTCTGTATGTCGGCCTGCAGGGCGTATGCACGCGCCGGCATCGCCGCGATGCCGAACCTTCAGGATTTGCTAGGCAGCCTGAACGACCTTCTGTGCCAGGATCTGCCTTCGGAGAGGTTTGTGACCATGGCCGTGGGCCTGCTGAATCCCGAGGACGCGACCCTGGAACTGATCTCGGCCGGCCACGGACCGCTATTGTTCTACTTGTCGGCGGAGGATCGGTTTCGGAGCTACGATGCCCAGGGCCTTCCCTTGGGCCTGATGCCGGATTCCCGGTATGGCAGCCCCCAAACGCTAAAGCTCACTCCAGGTGACATGCTAATCTTCGTCACCGACGGATTCATCGAGTGGGCCAACGCTGAGGACGAGGAGTTCGGCCAGAACCGGCTTAAGGATCTGATCCGGGCGAATCGGGGCGCGCCTTCGGCCACGATCATTGCCGAACTCTACTCCGCGGTTGTAAGGTTCGCAGGGTGCATGCCCCAGCTTGACGATCTGACCGCGGTGATCGTGAAGCGATCATAAGGAGCGCCGCAAAGAGGTTCTCTGAGAAAGTAGATCCCGGGACGCATGAGAGGAATCACGAATGCGAAGATACGTGGCCGCACAAATGAACGACATTTGATGCGTTTCGGAAGCGGTATTTCTTCGACGGGAGGACTCAATGAGCTTAAGTATCAATATCCGGCAGATGAATGACGTTAGCGTCATGGACGTAACGGGCCGCATCACCTTGGGTGACGACGCCCGCACTCTCCGCGACATGCTGCTGACAATGCCAAAAGAGGGCCACAAGAAAATCCTGCTCAATCTAGCTGAAGCCGCCTACATCGACAGCTCGGGTCTCGGTGTGCTGGTGTCTGGCTTCGCCTCGATGACCAACCAGGGAGGGCAGCTTAAGCTGTTGAACCTGACCAAGCGCGTCAGGGACCTTCTCCTGATTACCAAGCTTTTCACGGTGTTTGAAGTTTTTGACGATGAAGAGCTGGCCCTTCGCAGTTTTGCGGAAGTCGCCGTTCAGGCGCCGGGCGCCGTCGCCTGAACAGATCGAATCGGCCGGCGCAAATCCACCCAGCGGCCGCGGTAGAGCGCGCGTCCGGCCGTCGCCGCCAGCCGCATCTGGCTGCAGTCATCGCTGTCGCGTTCGACAGAGTCTCCCTCCCGGAGACCAGACTGTAGGTGGAACCCGGGCCGCGCAGCGCCCTGCGTCCCGAGAGGCTGAGCCTGCATCGGGAATCCCCAAAAATAGTGTGGATCTCGACTCTTACGCCGTGCATCGTTAGCGTCGGACGGGCGGCCTGACGCCCGAGAGGAGTGCCATGAGTTCGTCATTCGTGTACCATTCGCGGCCGATCGGGCCTTCGAAAATTGCTGTACTCACCGCCGCGACAGCGATCCTGCTGGCCGGATGCGGATCCGATAAGACGGAGGAGAAGGGGGTGTCTGCCCTGGCCGCTCCTGCCGTCTCCGTAGTCGTGGCCCCGGTGGTCCAGAAGACTCTGCCGCTGTTCACGGAGCTGACGGCCCGCACCGATGCTACTGAGTCGGTAGAAATCCGGGCGCGTGTGAAGGCGTTTCTGCAGACGCAAAGCTACGCGGAAGGCACCATGGTCAAGGCCGGACAAGTGCTCTTCACGCTTGACAAGCGTGAATATGAAGCTCAGCTCATGCAAGCTAACGCCCAATTGGCTAAGGCGCGGTCCGATTTGGCGCAGGCTCAGGAGAGGACGACGGTCGATATAGCCCAGGCCAACCTGGGTATTGCCTTGGCGCAGTTAAACAAGACCGACCAGGACGTCAAGCGACTCAAGCCTCTGGCGGAACAACACGCGGTTCCGCAGCAGGACTACGACAACGCGGCGGCCAATCAGCAAGCCGCCAAAGCCGATGTCGAGGGCCGGCAAGCGGCGCTGAACACCTCCAAGGTGAACCAGACCGCGGCCATCCAACAGGCCCAAGCCGCCGTCGAAGCGGCGAAAGCGAGCGTCCGGCAGGCCGAGTTGAACGTGGAGTATTGCAGCGTGACCACACCGATCGGCGGCATCGCCGGCATCCGGCAGGTGGCCCCCGGCAACCTGGTCGGCCAGACCGAAGCGACCCTGCTCACGACGGTCTCCAACGTCAACCCCATGCGCGTCTACGTGAGCATCAGCGAAAGCGATTACCTCATGTACCAGCGGATGAGAGACCAGGGCAAATTGAAGAAGGGAAGCGAGCTGGAACTGATCCTCGTCGACGGATCGGTGTTTCCCAAAAAGGGACGCATCATAATCGCCGACCGCGCGGTGGACCTCAAGACTGGCACCTTGAGCATCGTCGCCGAATTCCCCAATCCGAACGCCTTGATGCGGCCCGGCCAGTTCGGCCGTGTCCGCCTGGCTGCTACGGTGGCGGAGAACGCCTTGCTGGTGCCGCAGAAGTCCGTCAGCGAAATACAGGGCACGAAGGTCGTCTATATCGTGGGTCCCGACAATAAGGTGGCGCTCCGCACCGTCACACTCGGCAACCGCGTCGATACAAACTACATTGTCACCGATGGTGTGAAGGCCGGCGAACTGGTCATTATCGAGGGTCTTCAAAAGGCCCGGCCCGGTGACACCGTGAATCCCACCGAAAAGCCCATCACAACTGAAGGTACTTCGGAAAAGAAAGGGGAGTAGCTATGGCGAAATTCTTCATTCACAGGCCCGTCTTCGCGATTGTCATTTCGTTGATTATTCTGATTGCAGGTGGCATTGCCATCACAACGCTGCCGGTCGCGCAGTACCCGCAAATCTCGCCGCCCACCGTGGAGGTGGAGATCAATTACCCCGGGGCCAACGCAGAGACCGTTGAGCAGTCGATAGCCACTAACGTCGAGGCCGAAGTCAACGGCGCCGAGAACATGATCTACATGTCCTCCAAGTCTTCGAGTGATGGCCGGTATGTGCTGACGTGTACTTTCAAGGTGGGCGCCAACCTCGACATGGCGAACGTCGACATCAACAATCGCGTCAATAAAGCGACGGCCAAGCTGCCGCAGGAAGCCATCAATTACGGCATTTCGGTGAAGAAGAAGTCGCCCGACATCCTGCTGGCTATCTCCATTTACTCTCCGAACAGCACGTACGACGAGACTTTCCTTTCCAACTATACCTCCATCAATCTGGTGGATCCCATCGCCCGCATTCCAGGTGTCGGATCGACCATGATCGTCGGCCAACGCGACTATGCCATGCGTTTCTGGTTGCGTCCCGACAAGCTCGCCAAGCTGGGGCTGACCGGGAACGACCTCGCGAGCGTGGTGAAAGAACAGAATCTGGTGGCGCCCGCCGGCCAGGTAGGCCAGCCACCCGCTAGAGCCGGCACGCAGTTCCAATACACCGTGAATGTGAAAGGGCGCTTGACGGATCCGTCCGAATTCGAGGACATGATCGTACGCACCCAGTCTGACGGCTCTATTCTCAGGATGAAGGACGTCTCCCGCACGGAACTATCCGGCAAAAGCTATACAAGCTTTGGCCGCAAAGACGGTATCCCTGCAACCGTTCTCATCGTCTATCAACTCCCCGGCGCGAACGCCATCGAGACTGTGGGCAACATTCGCAAACTCCTTACCGAGGCGGAAAGAAGTCTTCCGCCGGGACTGAACTTCCGCATTTCGCTGGACACCACTGAGTTCGTCAAGGTAGCGATTCATGAGGTAGTCCTGGCGTTGAGAGACGCCATTGTCCTCGTGCTGATCGTAGTCTTCATCTTTCTCGGTAATTTCCGGGCCACGTTCATCCCCATGTTGGCGGGTGCCCGTTTCCCTTGTGGGCACCTTCGCTTTCTTCGTGGTACTTGGTTTTTCCGTGAATACCCTCACGATGCTGGCGGTGGTACTTGCGGTCGGAATCGTGGTTGACGATGCCATCGTCGTAGTCGAAGCCGTAGAGCACCACATCGAGCACGGACTGAGCCCCGTCCAGGCGACCGAAAGGGCCATGGATGAGGTCAGCGGACCCGTCATGGCGATCGGTCTTGTTCTGTGCGCGGTATTCGTGCCGGTCTCGTTCATGGGCGGCATTGTCGGACAGCTATACAAGCAGTTTGCCATCACCATTTCGTGTTCGGTGATCCTCTCCGTGATCGTGGCGCTCACGCTTACGCCGGCGCTCTGCCAGATGATGCTCCGGCCGCGCAAGGAAATTCGCGGCCCTGTGGGAGCCTTCCTGCGCGGGTTCAACAAGGTGTTCAACAAAACGACGAACGGATACCTGGGAGGTGTTGGCTTTTTCCTTCGGCCCACCGCCATCGCTCTAGCTTGTGTCGTGGGTCTTTGGCTGGGGGCTGGCAGCCTGCTCATGTCGTTACCCACCGGCTTTGTTCCGAATGAAGATCAGGGCTACTTCTTCAGTGTCTTCACCCTGCCCGACGGTGCCTCCATGGAGCGCACCAATCAACTAATGAAACGCGCTGAAACGGATCTCAAGAACATTTCCGGAGTCGCGGAGGTCCTCACCACCGGTGGACTCAATCTTCTGACTAATGCCTACACCTCCAACAACGCCTCGATCATTACCATGCTCAAGCCGTGGGAGGAGAGGAAGAGTAAGGAGGAACAACTCCAGGCGATCCTCGGCGCTGCTCGAAGGAAATTCGCCGCCTATCCGGAGTCCGTCTCTCTGGTATTTCCGCCGCCTCCCATCAACGGCCTAGGTAACGCGTCGGGATTCGTCTTCGAATTGCAGGACAAGGTGGGCCGTACCCCGCAGGACCTGGCGGCGGCGAAGGCGAAGCTGATGCAGGCCATGGCTCAACGCAGGGAACTGACCGGCATCTACTCGGGATATAGCACCTCTATTCCGCAAATCAAGCTGGACATCGATCGGGACAAGGTCCGCACATTGAACGTTCCGATCAACAACGTGTTTCAAGGGCTGCAGATCTATCTGGGCGGCCTTCAAGTGAACGACTTCAACCTTTTCGGGCGGACTTACAAGGTTATGCTGCAGGCCGAGCAGGATTTCCGCAAGTCGCCGGAAAGCATCAACGATATTTTCATCCGGTCGAACGATAACTCGATGGTGCCGATGTCCACCATCAGCAAAATCAGCATGATGACGGGCCCTGACATCCTGCAGCGCTACAACATGTTCCGGACAGCCGAGATCAACGGCGCGAACGGACCAGGCGTTTCGACGGGCCAGGCACTGGAGATTATGGAGGAACTGGCCGCGCAGGAACTCTCGCAAGGCTACGGCTATGAGTGGACCAGCATCGCCTATCAGGAGAAGGAGGCCGGTGGTTCGCAAGGTCCCATTTTCGGCATGGCCATGGTCTTCGTGTTCCTGGTGCTGGCCGCGCAGTACGAGAGCTGGGCGGTTCCTTTCTCGGTGCTGTTCGGGCTGCCCATTTGCGTGTGCGGGGCTTTCCTGGGCGTGAAATTGGCCGGACTGGAGAATAATGTGTATGTTCAGATCGGCATTGTGGCCCTCATGGGACTTGCCGCCAAGAACGCAATTCTGATCGTGGAGTTCGCCAAGGAATATCACGAAAAGAAGGGCCTGAGCCTGTTGGCCGCGGCCACGGAGGGTGCGAAGCTTCGCTTTCGGCCCATTCTGATGACGGCGTTTGCCTTTATTCTCGGTGTGGTCCCGCTGGTCACGGCAAGCGGGGCCGGCGCTGCGGCGCGCACCAGCATTGGCATCGCGGTGTTCGCCGGCATGCTGTTCGCCTCTACCGTGGGCCTGTTCTTCATCCCCATGCTGTACGTTGTGATTCAAAGTGCAGCCTACTTCGTAGGTGGTAACCGCACGGCGATCCAGGGCACAGGGGGCGCGCAGCCTGCCCTGGCAGGAGGAGACGACTAATGCGCTGGAAAGTTTTTCTCTCATGCGTGACGCTCACCCTGGCCGGTTGCATGGTCGGGCCGAACTACCAGAGGCCGACTGTGGCTGCGCCGCCGGCCTTTCGGGCCGGTGAGCCTCAGCCCTCGCAAGCTTCGCTGGGTGATGCCAGGTGGTTCGATCTCTTTCAGGACGACACGCTTCGCGGTCTCATCCAAGAGTCCTTGCAGGCCAACTATGACATTAAAATTGCCGCGCAGCGCGTCATCGAGGCTCAAGGCCAACTGACGGTCACCCGGTCGGGGCTTTTTCCACAACTCGACGGGCAGGCGGAAGCAGGGCGTAACGGCACCAAATCGCCCATCCAGTCATGGGCCGCCGGGTTTGGATCCGTTTCCTGGGAAATCGATCTATTCGGTAAACTACGCCGCGCCACTGAAGCGGCGCGCGCCGACATGCTTTCCGTTCAGGAGAACCAGAAGGCGGTGATGCAGGCCCTGGTTGCAGACGTTGCTTCAGCCTACTTCGCCTTGCGGGAGATCGACGCGGAACTCGAATATGTGCGCGAGTCTGTCAAGACCCGCCAGCAATCCGTCACTCTGGTGGCTGCGCGCATGGAAGGCGGCGTCGGAAACGAGCTCGATCTGGATCAGGCCAAGACGCTGGTCCAATCCGCTCAGGCCGAGCTGGCACTGCTGGAGCGGGCGCAGGAGCAGACCGAGAACCTGATCAATTATCTGCTCGGCAAGCAACCCGGCGCGGTCGCGCGTGGCAAGAGTCTCATCGAGCAGTCTCAGCCGCCGCAAGTGCCATCGGGACTGCCCTCCACTCTCTTAGAGCGGCGCCCTGATTTGCGAGAGGCCGAGCAACAACTGATCGCGGCCAACGCCCGGGTCGGCGTGGCCAAGGCCGCCTTCTATCCAAGCATCAATCTCACCGCTGCCGGAGGCTACCAGAGCACGGATTTACTCGGCATCGCCAGCCGGACCGGCTTCGCTTACTCGATGGGTGGCGTGGTGGATCTGCCGATCTTCGATGCCGGACGGCGGTCCGGGAACTACAAGATAGCCAAGGCACAACGCGAGGAGATTCTGATCGGGTATCAGAAGGCGATCCACGGAGCTTTCCGCGACGTCTCTGACGCACTGGCCGGTTACCAGAAGACCAGGGAGTACAGCAGCAGCCAGAAGCTCCTGGCTGAGACGTTGCGTGACCAAAGCGGACTGGCCACGAAACGTTACGAAGGCGGTGTCAGCAGCTATCTGGAAGTGCTCGACACGGAGCGCCAGCGGCTGACTGCCGAACAGACACTCGCCCAATCCCAGAGGGATGTACTCACTTCTCTCGTGCAGTTGTACAAGGCTCTTGGCGGTGGATGGCAATAAGCCGGTTGCGAATTCGAATCCCAAGCACGGTTGGCTCAACTGCCGGTTCCTCCTGGGTGCTCTGGTCGCCGTGCTGGTTTCCTTTCCATTTCTGGAAGACGTTGCCAGCCCTCTGGTTCTCGTTATCCCGCTAGCTGGTGTCTTCGTGGCCGGCGTGGTTGTCGCCGGCTCCGGTCCGCGCCACGTCCGCCGGGCCATTCTCATTGCGGGCATTCAGGTGGGACTGACGGCTGTTTCGCTGGTTCTGCGGCGGGGAAACTACTCATCCTTTATCGCCGTTCCGCTCGCCCTGGTGGCAACGGCTACTCTGATTCTGTACTCGACACACCGCGTCTTGCGGTATGTCCTGCGCGCGCGAATCATCACCCGCGATCAGATCTACGCGGGCATCTGCATGTACGTCATGCTGGGATTCGCCTTCGGCGCCATCTACTATCTGGTGAATATTTTGGACCCGCGCAGCTTCGTGGTAAACAACGAACTGCCGGCTGGAGACGCCACTCCCGACCTGATGTACTTCAGCTTTGTCACCCTGGCCACACTCGGATACGGAGATATCACTCCCCGGTCTCATGTCGCCCGCTCCCTGGCTACTGTCGAGGCACTGGTCGGAATGCTCTATATTGCGGTATTCATGGCGCGCCTGGTATCCATGCGTTCGAGCGACGCGGATACCAGGACTTGACTACCGTAGCGTCATTCGCTTTTCTTCCAGGTCTTATCGGGATCGAAGCTGGTTACGCCTTTTATTGCTTCGGCAGTCTGCGCGCCAAGGTTCTTTTCATACACATGGCCCAACTGGTTCACAACGAAACTGTCGACACCGGTGACGCCGTACTCGGCCGGCCAGGCGACCAACCCGAAGCCGCCCAGTAAACGCCCGTCCTTCAGAAAGTCCACTGCTCCGCCGACGGCGTTTTGGCCCTGGGCCGTCAAAACACGATAGTAGTAGCCGAAAAACGGAGCGGGCTGATCCTCTCCCCCAGTCTCCCGGGCCGCACTACCTGCCACGAACGGACCTAGCGGACTGGCCTTGTCGCCCTTGTCATTGCTCCAGAACAATCCATCGTGCTTCCCGGGAGAACTGCGAATTTTCTGCGCAAACTGCAGGATGCCTTCCCCGGTGCGATCCTCGGACGCGTACTCGAGCTGCGCCTGCACATAGGCGAGGCATGCTGCCATAGCTCCCATTTCGTTCCGGCCGATCGTTCGATCCTCGATCTCTTGCAGCCCTGCCTTGGCGTCAAACCGCCATTCAGCGCCGTTCTTTACAAGAGGGACTGGAAACGGCCACGCATCTTTTCCCAGGTACACCGTGGCCCGATTGGGATTCCTCTCGTCCGGTTTTGCCGTGGTGGACTCCTTAGCCAGCTTCAGCAGGGTGGCCTTTTCCACCTGGTCCTGTGCCGCCGAACCGGTGGAGAGCCGCTCGCGCAACTCTTCGCCAAGAATCGCGACAACTTCTTCCCGCGCTCCCTTTTGGGCAGCGGCGACCAACGCCTGGGCAGCAGCCACAGGGGTTTTGAAGGTTTTCTGCTCCGCTGCCCGAATTCCGCCGGCTGAGAAGCCGGCCAGGGCCGCGAGAAGTGCGCCGTTCCGCAATCTTGAAGTCATTTTTGTCGGCTCCCCCTGGTAGCTTGACCGCGCGTCGATGCGGCCCGTTCTTTGCTTCCGTTCTGCGCCCCGCTGAATGCGCTGGATCTGCCCGCGCCCGACGGTTGGCTGTAGCCGCGATTGGCCGGCGCGGGTTGGTCCGCGCCTCCGCTGCGAGAACGGTTCGAAGTACCGCGCGCCGCCCCGCCACCGCCGGTATTACGATTTGCCGCCTTCGCGTCCGGGGCGGCTCGGTCCGCGGTATTCACATTTGCTTTGTTGCGGTTTACATTGACGTTGTTGACGTTGACGTTGCGATTGGCATTGACGTTGCTGTAGCGGCCGTTGATTGGCGGGCGGCCGGCAGGGTAAGCGCCTCCAGCCCGATAGTACGGCGGTGGCGGCGGGACGACTCCCCGAGTGGCCCAGGTTCGATTGAAAGAGTTATTTG